>JBMFUY010000008.1:0-29344 GCA_049966275.1 bacterium | reverse complement strand
CGTGACCCTTCCCTTCGGGTGGGTACCCCATCACTCATTACACAAACTTCCCTATTTTGCAAACGCATTTTTCGGGTCAATCCCTATAAAAGGCACTTTTAAGACAGAAAATTTTTGTAAAAAAACCTGTATCAAATGTAAAACAGCAAAGGATCTGCTTCTACATCAGTTCCTTCATTTTGTGAAGAGAGGGATCTTTTATTAAGCAACAATCAACTGGCAACCTCACTTATTGTAAATTTTCCAATTGTATGGTAAGAAAGAAAAATTAAACTATATGGAGGTATAAATTGAAGTCATTGGTTACAGGTGGTGCTGGGTTTATAGGTTCTCACCTGTGTGAAGAGCTTTTAAATAGAGGAGAAGAGGTCTATGTAATAGACAATCTTTCCACTGGTAGTATTGATAACATAATACATCTTAAAGATAAAAAAGGCTTTAACATGGTGGTGGATTCTATATTGAATAAACCTGTGCTTGAGGAGCTTGTGCAAAAGGTTGATAGGATATTTCATCTTGCTGCTGCAGTTGGTGTAAAGCTTATCATGGAAAGGCCGGTTGATACGATTGAGACCAACGTACTTGGCACAGAGAATGTATTGAGCCTTGCAAATAAGTATCACAAAAAGGTGCTGGTCGCTTCAACATCAGAGGTGTACGGCAAGCACAGGGAACATACGTTGAGTGAGATGAATAATATGGTGTTAGGTCCCACAAAAAAGAGAAGGTGGGCTTATGCATGCACAAAGGCACTGGATGAGTTTTTATCCTTTGCATACCATGAAGAAAAGAAACTGCCTGTAGTTGTGGTAAGATTTTTCAATACAATAGGTCCAAGGCAGACAGGTCAATACGGCATGGTTGTACCAAAGTTTATAAAGAGTGCATTGCTCAATAATCCGATAACAGTATTTGGCGATGGTACACAATCACGCAGTTTTACCTATGTCAAAGATACAGTTCGGGCAGTGCTTATGCTTATGGAAAAGCCAGAGGCAGAGGGAGATGTATTTAACATAGGCGATGGAAGGGAGATAACCATACTTGAACTTGCAAAGAAGATAAAGAGGATGACCAATAGTTCATCAGAGATAGTGTTTGTTCCTTATGATGAGGCTTATGGAAAAGGGTTTGAAGACATGGAGCGCAGAGCACCGGACATATCAAAGATAAGAAAGCTTATTGGCTATGAACCTTCTATTAATCTTGATCAGGCTCTTGAGATCATTATTGATTATATCAAACAACATTAGCCCCAAAAACTATTTAAACACAAACAGAGAAACAATGAGCCCCACGATGAGTATTATAATCGGATTTACTCTGGTATAAACAAACAGAACCAGAGAGGCAAGCGCGAATAATGCAGTCTTATAGTTTGTTATATTTGTCTTTACCAATTGAACCACAACAAGGGAAAGTAAGCCTATGAATGATACAAGAACGCCCTTTATAGCATGTTGTACCCATTTATTATTCTGATATTTTATAAATGGTTTAGCCACAAGTGCAACAAGCATTGTTGAGGGCATAAATATTGAAGCTGTAGCTGTCAATGCTCCGAATAAACCTCCAACCTTATAACCTATAAATGTTGCTGTAATAACAACAGGTCCTGGTGTAATTTGTCCCATAACAATACCATCAGAAAATTCCTTTGGTGAAAGCCAGTGATATGTGTACACAACCTCTTTTGAGATAAATGGTAACATTGTATAGCCATTACCGAATGTCAACAATCCTATTTTAAACAGATTGCCATTCATAAGGGCTATATTGGGTGATATGTAGTAGATGACAGTATTGACAATTATAAGTGTAATGCTTAACCAGACCAACCACATATTGTTTTTAATAAAACCAGCTATTTTTGATAAAGAAGGAAGATTTATATGCAGATTATCAAGTCTGAGTTCTTTTCTGTAAAAACCATACAAAAATATGAGCATTATACCAATAAATAGGATCAGAACAATATTCAGGTTTAATAGCAAAAGTAGTAATGCAAGCGAAGATACAACAAGGCAGAGAGGATCGTTAACCCCTGTTTTGTATATATCAATTATTACCTTTATAATAAGTGCTATCATTATTGCTGAAAGCCCCTGTAGTATCTTCTGGATCAAAGGTAGCTGTCCATATCTCATATAAAGCACACTCAACACGATCATAAGCAAAAAAGAAGGTGCAATAAAAAATGCAGTTGCAAGGAATGCACCTCTGGTTTTCTTTATCAGAAAACCAAGATAGGAAACAAAATCTACAAACACAGCACCTGGCATCACTTCTCCAACAGCTATACCTTCGGTTATATCCTTATGCTCAAGTATTTTTAACTTTTCTACAAACTCCATCCTTGCAAGTGTGTAAACCATTGGTCCATAAGAAAAGCCAATATAAAAAAAATACTTCCAGAGCTCATTCCATTCTTTTAAAATCCTTTTTATCATGTTAGTGCCCTATGGTTCCCAGACCTGTAAGTGTTAAATATACACTGATTGTATTGAGACTTGGTGTAAGAGGTCTTTGTATAAACGAAGCATCAATGCTCCAGCAATTTGCACTTGTTCCAAATCTGATACCATATACAGCCTGTATTAAAGAACGATCATAAAACGAATAATTTGCACTACCATACAATGAGAAATGAGGTGTTATTACAAAATTTAAATATGTATTAATACTGTTAACCATTGAGCGAAGATAAGAATAGCTCAATGATATACTATCACCCCTTGTGTCATTGGCTGATTCTATTACAGTTGTCTGGGTAAGACTGAGTGTAGCAGGATCCACTGACATGTTAATATTTGTGTTAAAAAAATTTGGAGGTTGCAATACAAAAGCGAAATTCATCGGGAGAAATGGTTTCAGGGTCTGGGTCGTGCCGGTCAATGTGCTTACAGTCCTTATAAGATTGTAACCTGAATAGATATCAAACCTGCCTATAACAGGATAGGACACCATGTTTTCATATGGCTTTATTTTACCTATAAAGCTATTGCGAATACCGAAATCTATTACCCTGCTTTCAAGCGGAGAGTTTTCAACCTCATCAAAGGCATACTCTTCATGGCTTATCAAAGTATGATTTGATGTTATACTGACAAATGGTGATGCAATGTGCTTAACTGCTCTCAATATGCCTATTTTCATAGGGAATACCCTGGATACCTTTGTTGATAGCTCTGCGGATAAATGGGACGATAGTAGATTGCCGGGGTTATAAATTCCGTATACCCCTGCGTTGTAAAAGTATGCACTGTACTGTGCTTCTGAGTTAAAATAAAGATAATGACCTATGGTAAACGGTAGATATACACCTGGTATTATACCATAACGCTGTCCCTTTGGAAGCGATGGATCACCTCTAATGAAATTTTCAATATTGGTGTTAAACTCGACATGCAGAGGAAATGTAGAAGAGATGCGAACCGGAAAATATGTAAACGAGCCATAAGGTAGTTGCTGTAGTGTGGCATCATTATTGGGTGTCCACATGTTTTCTAAATAAATCAAAGATGCAATTGCATCCGCATCTTCAAAATTTCTTTGCAAACTAAACATGGATTCAACATATTCTACAGAAGACTGCTCAAGCAACGTATCAAAATCATTAAGGTATTGTCTGTCACTGTAATAATTTAGCAAGCCTTTTGAGAAAAGCCCTGCCGCGATGTCCTGATAGTAATTAGCACCTAAAAAGAACCGATCCCTTTTGTATGAACGAAAGAGTTCTTTAAAATACTGCGCATCAAACTCCCCCTGATCCTTCTCGTTCAGGGCATACCTGTATTGACCACCCAGACCAAGCCCCCTTTTGGTCATAGCATTAAAGGTAAATGTAGCATCCTGATCCTGTGAAATTACATAGAAATATGGAAGGCTGATGGTAAATCCATTTATACCAGAATATGTATACCGCGGTATAAGTAACCCGGATTCTCTATTTGTTTTAACGGGTATTATTGCCCAGGGTATGTAGATAAGCGGGAGCTCTTTTACCTTAAAAAGCGCCCCCTTCAGGGTTGCATATCCGCCAAGTGTTGCATCAATATATTCTGCTGAAATGTTCCATGCCGGGCTACCAACCTCACACTTACATGTTGTAAGGGATCCTTCTTCCACTATAAAGTGAACATCCGAGAGCTTCTTTATCACCTTTCCCTTTATAGTATAAAGCCCATTGTCTATGCTTATGTCTCCATTGTAAATAATGCCGGTTTGTTTGGAAAGGTTTATCTCAAGCTTATCAGCATCTATTCGCTCGTTACCAACAACCCAATGAACATTTCCCTGAGCTATTACATCCTCTGTTTTTGAATTAAAGATAATCTTTTGTGCAGATACAACAGCATTGCCCTTTTCTATCTTAACATGCCCCTCTGCATCATAAACACCTGTTTTATCATCATACGTAACCTGATCTGCACTGAATTTTATAATACCCTTCTGTGTTATGAGTGAGGAAAGTTCTATAGCCTTTGCACTTTGTGCTAAAAACAAAGAAAAACAAATTATGATTACTATCTCTAATCGCATAGAAAGCAATTAACATATACACCATGCTCTATTCAATATAAAATTACAATGCAATCCAACCACACAGATATCCAATCTTATTCATCAGCAATATCCCAGATCGTGCCTGATGGTGTATCCATAATTGAGATACCACGTTTCAACAGCTCAGCTCTTATAAGATCCGCATCTTTAAACCTTTTTTCTTTCCTGAGTGTGTTGCGTACTGAGATTTTTTGTTCTATTTCTTCTGCACTGATACCAAGATTTAATAATCTTTTGCTCTTCCTTTCAGCAAGAAAGGTTTCTGGATCATCCTGAAAAACACCTAAAATGCTTGTTGCAGTGTGTATGAAGCTTTTAAGCTGATCTATAACAGCTTCTTCAGGGCTTATGGTAAAATTCCCAAGATAATTGTTTATAAGACGTATTGTATCAAAAAATGTGGACAGGGCACCTGCTGTATTGAAATCATCATCCATTGCACTTAAAAAATCATTTCTGTATTGATTTATCTTATCTGAGAATGTTTTAACCCTATCAGAGGTTAGAATGGGTTTATTGGGTAATGGTAAACGATTTAACACCCTCAAGCCTGCGTAAACCCTGTAAAGTGCTTTTTCAGCCTCTCTTAGAGATGTGTCTGAAAAATCAACAGGGCTTCTATAGTGATGCATGAGTATGAATAGTCTTAATGCCTGGGGTTCATATCTTTCTAAAATCTCCCTGATTGTAAAAAAGTTTCCAAGAGATTTTGACATCTTTTCTTTGTTCAGCTGAACAAATCCATTGTGTATCCAGTACCTGACAAACTGTGTGTTGGTTAATGCCTCTGTCTGGGCTATCTCATTCTCATGGTGTGGAAAGATTAAATCCATACCACCACCATGGATATCAAAGCTGTTACCAAGATAATATGTGCTCATCACAGAACATTCTATGTGCCAGCCTGGTCTACCTTTACCCCATGGGCTCTCCCAGAAAGGCTCACCTGGTTTGCTTTTCTTCCATAGAGCAAAGTCCAATGGATCCAGTTTTGTTTCACCAGGCTCTACCCTTGCACCTGCTTCCAGTTCTTCAATATTTTTACCTGATAGCTTTCCATACTCAGGGAAGCTTCTTACAGCGTAGTACACATCGCCATTAGATTCATAGGCATGCCCCTTTTCTATCAAACCCTTTATAAAGGCTATAATGCCATCTATGTGTTTCGTGGCTCTTGGCTCATGGGTTGGTGTTTTTATGCCAAGTCTACTCATATCTTTATAGTATTCTTCTATGTATTTTTCAGCGATCTGGTCTGAAGTTACCCCTTCTTTGTTAGCCCTGTTGATGATCTTGTCATCTATATCTGTAAAGTTCTTTACAAATACAACATTGTAACCTTTAAACTGCAAGTATCGATAGATCACATCAAACACTATGGCAGAACGGGCATGTCCCACATGACACAGGTCATAAACTGTTACACCACAAACATACATGCCCACACGATCCGGGTTTATCGGCGTAAAGTCCTGCTTTGTTTTAGTTAATGTATTATAGATCTTCAAAGGCATATTATTTGTCTAACATTACCACAGCATACGCTGCTATAGCTTCTCCTCTACCAACAGCGTCAAGACCCTCATTTGTTTTAGCCTTAATACCAATAAAAGAAGCAGATAAACCTGTTATACCAGAAACAGACTCCTTAATTTGCTCATAATACTTTGATAGCGCTGGTTTTTCTGCAATGATTACGCTATCGATGTTAACAAGCCTGAATCCGTCTTCTTTTGCCAGAGAAACAGCCTTTTTCAGAATAACAGTACTTGAAATATCCCTGTATGCATCATTATCAGAAGGAAAATATACACCAATATCACCTTTTGATATGGCACCAAGTATAGCATCACTTATGGCATGCAGTAATACATCTGCATCCGAATGTCCAAGGAGCCCTTTTTCATAGGGGATATTAACACCACCTATGATCAATTTCCGTCCAGCAACAAGCCTGTGTATATCATAACCTATACCCACTCTATTCAAGGCATCCTCGCTATCAATTGTGCAAGCATCATATCTTCTTTTTTTGTGATCTTTATATTAAAGATACTTCCAGGTACGATCTTAACCTTTATACCAAGTAATTCAACTAAACCAGACTCATCCGTTATTTCAACAGGGTGTTTTTCGTATTCTTTATATGCTCTGGCAAGCACCTCATATTTAAAAACCTGTGGTGTTTGTGCAAGCCATAACCCTTTACGATCCAGGGTTTTTACTATTAGATCCCTGTCTGCAAGTTTAACAGTGTCTGTTACTGGTATGGCACTTATGGCAGCTCCATGGGATATACCTGCCATCAGTACATCCTTTACAATCCTGTTTGTTATAAATGGTCTTACGCTATCATGAACAAGTACATAATCTGTTGAGGTTATCCGTGTAAATGCATTTCTTACGGAATCTATACGTTCTTTCCCACCGTTAACAAGGTCAACAACCTTCTTGATCTTGAATTGTTTTATAAGTTTTTTTACTCTATCTACTTCAGATGGCTGTAAGGAAATAATGATCTCGTTTATTTCCTCCACAGTGTCCAGAACTTCAAGACAGTAAATAAGTACAGGTTTTTTGTTCAGTTTTATGAATTGTTTTGGCTCTGCAAAACCCAGCCTCATTCCCCTGCCAGCAGCGGGTATGATAGCTGTTACTTTCACATCACTAATGATGGGTTCCTCCACCATTCTCTTCTTTTGGTTTTGCAAAGATCATTCTTCCTGCTGTGGTTTGTAGTACACTTGTTACGACAGCATCTATGGTCTTTCCTATCAGCCGCTTTCCATTATCAACTACGACCATTGTTCCATCATCAAGATACGCAACACCCTGATTGGATTCAGAGCCCTCTTTTATCACCTTTAGCTTCATGAATTCACCAGGTATAACAACTGGTTTTAATGCATTTGAAAGTTGATTAAGATTGAGCACAGTAACTCCTTGCAGCTCTGCTACCTTGTTGAGGTTAAAATCATTCGTTATAATCTTTGCATTTAATTTTTTACCCAATGCCACCAACTTTGCATCCACACTCTTAATCTTTGGGAAATCCTGATCCGTAACCCTGACTTCCAGATCCGTCATCTTCTGCATGCGTTTGAGTATGTCCAATCCACGTCTTCCACGAGTTCTTTTAAGTGGATCCGCAGAATCTGCTATGTACTGAAGTTCCTGAAGAACGAATTGTGGAATAAGTAACACACCCTCTATAAAACCTGTTTCACAAACATCAGCTATCCTGCCATCAATGATTACAGAAGTGTCGAGTAATTTGAAGCTTGCAGCAGTATTTGCAGGCACTGCACTTGATTTAAGCTCGCTTAAATCAAACTCTATACCCTTTTTTGCGCCTATCAGTAATCCAACATAACCGAGCAATACATTTATTACAATGTAAATGGATAAGCTTATAGATGGTTCTTCAAAGAGATCTTTTAAAACACCATAGGTAAACAGATTAGCTGCCAGAAGCCCGCCAATTAGCCCTAAAAATCCACCTATTATTGCTTTAATATGTTGTTTTCTTAAAACTCGTTCAATTATTATTGCAAATAAACCAAGGGCTATACCAAGTACAGCTCCTGATATTGCTAAACCTTGATTGTTCAGCAACTTCAGGAATACGATATAACCGCCCAATCCTGAAAAGATCAGGATCACCAATCTTAAAACAATAAGACCCATTTCTTATCATCCTTTCCATAGTTAATAATAGATATCCTTTTAAAAAATAAAAAAACCTACTTACCAAAAATACTATTTATTTCTTTTTCAAGCATTTCTTTTTCTTTACCTGTAACAATTACCAATTCTTTGAGCAGTAAGTTCCTTGCAGTATCAAGCAATTTTCTCTCACCAAAGGAAAGCTCTTTTTGAGATTTTAGTAAGGACAGATCTTTTAAAACCTCTGCTATCTCAAAAACAGAACCTGTTTTTATCTTCTCTGTATATTCTCTAAATCTTCTATTCCATGTCTGACTGTCTACTGTAATCTTCTTTTCCCTGAAGATATCAAAAATTTTTGGCACCATATCACTGGATATCACCCTTCTTAAGCCTACTGCATTGGCGTTGTTTGTTGGCACCATAACCTTCATATTATTCTCAAAAATTTTCATAACATAAAAAGTATATTTATTTCCCGCCACTTCTTTCATCTCAATGGCAACTATCTTTCCTACGCCATGGGCAGGATAAACAGCTATATCTCCGACCTTAAACATTACAAGCCTCCTTAGCTATCTGGGTCATTCTACAAAAACTTTTACAAAAAGTCAAACAAATATTCCATTTGCAGTGGTAACATCTGACGCGATTCAGATGTATTACCTGAATAATTAGCTTGCAATATATTAATAAATAAATATAATGCCTTTAATAAAGTTATCAAGTTTAAGGAAGGTGTATTATGAAGAAATTTATGCGCTATGCGATATTTTCAATAATTCTGGCTTTAATCTGTCCTGTCAATACGCATGCTATGGATATATTGCAGGGAAATGCTGAATCTATTCCCATGCCTCAAAAAAACATAGGATTTACTATTATAGACAACCTTGGCACTCTGACACCTATAGAGCATGGCAGTATTGATGGCAAGGATTATGTTTCTGGATATAATGGACTGATACTTAACATAATACCCCTTGAAAATATAAAATCCATAACTTTTACCAATACTACAGCCACACCTGCTCCCTTGTTAGAAAAGCTTGATAATGCGCCAATACTGGCTACACTGAATTTAAAGGATGGGAAGGTTCTAAGTATAATTGTCAATGGGAACCTGTTATGTTATGGCAAGACACCGTATGGTTATATAAGGATAAAGCTCTCAATGATTGATAAGATAGAGGATATTAAACTCCTTAAAAAAGAAAAACCTGGGAAATCTAAACAATAACAACCATGTGTAATTATGAACCCTTTGGCAAATACAACCTATATTTGTTTTAACCCGAAAAATGCGTTTGCAAAATAGGGAAGTTTGTGTAATGAGTGATAACCCCGCGTCAAATATAGGTATTCTTCGAATATTAGAAAAAAAGAAACGGAATGTGATTGCATATAAACATACAAAGGACTTAAGCCTCCTTTACAACAAAAAGTCTTTGTATCTTAGGTGGATCGTGCGACCCATGCTCTGCATGGGTACCCCGAACGAATGAGCAAACTTTCCTATTGCATTTTTCGGGTTAAACAAAAACCATAGCTACGAATAAACTTGAAAAGCATGAATTATCAACTTAAACTCTCTTACAAGAGGTATGAAAATGACAGAAAATACATCAGGTGATTATCAGGAAAAACAGCAGAAAGATAATAAAATAAAGTCTAAAAAAAGAAAAAGGATATGGATTACACTCGGGATATTGATTGTGCTGTTCATTGTGCTTCCCATACTATGGTATATCAATATAACATCTGACATCCCTGAGATAAATACAATAACGGATTACAAACCTCCTGTGGTTACTGAGATCTATGGAGATGATGGAACAATAATTGGGGAGCTTTTTATTCAACGCCGTATACCAATCACTTTAGACCAGATGTCAAAGTATGTTCCTGAGGCTTTTATCGCTGCAGAGGATGCAACATTTTATCAACATGGGGCTATTGATTATGAGGCTATTATAAGGGCTGCTATAAAGGATCTTTTAGCAGGACAGATCGTTCAGGGTGGTAGCACAATAACCCAGCAACTGGTAAAAGACCTGCTATTAACCCCTCAAAAAACCCTTTCAAGAAAGATAAAAGAATTTATTCTTGCAACAAGGCTTGAAAGACATTTAACAAAAAACGAGATACTGAACATATACCTCAATCAAATTTATTTGGGAAATGGTTGTTATGGAGTTGAAGCAGCCAGTGAACAGTATTTTGGCAAGAAGGCAAAGGATCTGAGTCTTGCAGAAGCAGCGATCCTTGGTGGATTACCCCGTTCCCCTAACACCTATTCTCCTGTCAACTCACCAGAAAGAGCAAAGTTACGCCAAAAGTATGTTTTAAATAGAATGGCTGAACAGGGATTTATAACAAAAACACAGGCAGAACTGGCTTATAATCAACCTGTAAAAATCTATTTAAATAATGATTATTCACCTAAAAATATTGCCCCATATTTTCTGGAGATGTTAAAGCAGCAATTATTTGCAACCTATGGCCAGGATACGGTTCTTGAACAGGGATTAAAGGTATACACGACAATCGATCCCAAAATACAGTTAGCTGCAAATGCTGCTGTAAAAGCAGGTATCATCCAGATAACAAAAAGGCAGGGATATACAGGTCCGGAGAATCATCTAACGGATCAAAAAGAGATAGAAAAATTTGTAGAAAAAGTAAAAAAGAATGAGTTGGCTGTATACCCGGATTACTATGTCCTAACTCCTTCAATGGCAAACAAGGGTGCAATACCTGTTCAGTATGTTGTGCAGCCTGGAAAACTGTATCATGCTGTTGTTACAGGGTTTTTACCTGATAATAAAGGGGTTGAGGTAAATGTGGGCGGAGAAAAAGGGGTAATTTTTACATCCAATATGAGCTGGGCACATCCCTTTGATCCTGATAAATGGTACCCACCTGTAACGGATCCACACAAGGTATTAAAAATAGGAGATGTTATACTTGTTAAAATGATAAAGCCTCATAAAGGCTTTATAGAATTCTCCCTTGAACCGAAGCCAAAGATTCAGGGTGCGCTTGTTGCATTAGATGTTTCAACAGGAGCGGTCAGAGCCATGGTTGGAGGGTATAGTTTTTCCGACTCTCAGTACAATCATGCTGTTCAGGCTCAACGTCAGGTAGGTTCTGCGTTCAAGCCCATATATTATGCTGCTGCGCTTGAAAAAGGCTATACCCCTGCATCTATAATCCTGGATACACCTGTTGTTTATCAATACACAGATACAACATCTAATTCAGAAACTGGCACATCCCAGACAACACCGACAGTATGGAAACCACGTAATTATGATAAGGTGTTTACCGGTCCTGTAACCCTTGAGGATGCAATAACTCATTCCAAAAACAACCCTTCAATAAGGTTACTTAATGCTATAGGTATTAATTATGCGATCAATTTTGCACGGAAGATGGGCATAACAGAACCTTTAACACATGACCTTACACTTGCGCTTGGTTCTTCTTCAATAAGCCTTTATGACATGGTTTCTGCTTATAATGTATTTCCAAACTACGGCAGATTGGTGCGTCCATTTTATATCTATAAGGTTGTTGATAGAAATGGGGTTTTACTGGAAAGGCATGATGTTATGCCCAACATACTTAATTTCTCTAATGATATTTCCACAACAACATCAACAACCCTTACTGGTACAACCCAGACAAACTCAACAACAGAGGTAATGGATCCAGCACAAGCCTATGTAATGATAAGTATGTTAAGGAACGTTGTAGAACATGGAACTGGTTGGAGGGCGAATGCACTTGGTAGACCTGCTGCAGGTAAAACAGGGACCACAGAGGATAACAGGGATGCATGGTTTATAGGATTCACACCAAACCTGATAGCAGGCGTATGGGTAGGGTTTGACAACAATAGAAGCCTTGGGATTGGCGAGGTTGGTGGTAATGCAGCAGCACCAATATGGCTTGATTTTATGAAAAGCGCGGTGACGCAGTATCCTTATACAGACTTTCCCATACCACCTGGTGTTGTTTTTGCAAGGATTGATAAAAAGACCGGGTTGCTTGCAACAGCTGATGATCCCAATGCAAGATTTGACGCATTTGTTGCAGGAACACAACCAACCCAGACATCAGCCCAGGTAAAAGCACAGCATGGGAATGAATTCTTTTTGTTTGGACAGTGATAGAACATTTTAATTAACCCGAAAAATGCAATAGGAAAGTTTGCTCATTCACTGGGGGTATCCATCGTTCATTACAAGAATTCCCTTATTTTCAAATGCATTTTTCGGGTTAATAAGACCTGTCAATCTCTGCCTTCTTTAAAAGCTTTACAATATTCATATAGTTTCCTTTGGTAGCCAGAGATAGTGCTGTATTCCCGGATTTGTCTGCTATATCTATATATGCGCCATGCTTGATGAGTAGTTTGACTGTTCTTATATGCCCATTGGATGCAGCAAGCATAAGAGCTGTTTGACCGTTCTCATCTGTAGCGTTCACATTCATACCTGCCTGAAGAAACAATTCAACCACCTTTCTATTACCAGTCTGTGCATAGTGTAGGAACTGTTCTTTAGTGTAAGGGATATTTAACTTATTTAATTCCTTTAATGCTGATTCCGGGGTTCTCGTGCATCCTTCTAAAGACAAAAATGTAAAAGACAGCACAACCAATACAATGGCTATACAATTTTTTTTACTACAATTAAGTATGTTCATCATCTTCATATTTTCCCTCCTCGTAATAGTTTTTATTCATCAAATAGTTGAATGTCAATATTGTTCTGACAGAATCAAAGGATTTGCTTCTTTTAAAGTCCCTCATCTTTCACTCTTTAGCTACATCTCAATTCTCATATAAAGTGATGGTTTAAGGCTGTATTCCCCTAATTGGCTTGGACTTGACAGATGGTTACCTTTCAATTATTGCTTTAGACAGGTATTGAAATCATATATAACAATCAGAATTATAATGAATGACCGGCTGAAGACATTTGTTATTGTTAATCTAAAGTCTGCAAATGGCAGAACAGAACAGCTCTGGCCAGACATAAAACAAGGTTTAAAAAACATAATTGGTGATTTTGACTTTGCATTCACAACAGGACCTTATACAGCACCTACCATAACAAAACAAGCCATAAAATCCGGTTTTAATCGCGTTATCTCTGTTGGTGGTGATGGCACATTAAATGAGGTTGTCAATGGCTTTTTTGAAGATGACAGATCAATAAACCCTGAAGCTATGCTTGGAGTTGTTTCAATGGGAACAGGCGCAGATTTCATTAAAACCCTTGGTATACCCAAACCATACGAAGAGGCTATAAAAGTGGTGAAAGACGCGAGAACAAGGGCATTGGATGTTGGTAGGATTAAATTTGTTGATCATAACAAAAAGGAAACAATCCGTTACTTCATTAACATCGCAGACGCAGGTATTGGTGGCGAGACTGTGGATAGGGTAAATAGAACAACAAAGGCGTTTGGTGGCTTTGTATCATTTTTATGGGGAACTGTTGTAACACTTCTTACGTATAAGAACAAAAACATCAATATAACTCTGGATAACAATCCACCATACAATACAGAGATCAATATGCTTGCAGTTGCCAATTGTCAGTTTTTTGGTGGAGGCATGCACATTGCACCAAAGGCAATACCTGATGATGGAATGTTTGACATTGTTACCATTGGAAAGGCAGGGTTTATAGATTTTTTGCGCAATTCTTCAAAGATCTATAAAGGCACTCATATAAACGATCCTATGGTTGGTTACACACATGCAAAACATGTCGAACTTACATCAGATGATAGAGTACTGCTTGATGTGGATGGTGAACAACCCGGCACCCTGCCAGCAATCTTTGATATACTTCCCAGAAGTATAAAGGTTATTGTGCCATAATATTGTGATTGTATAATCAAGAGTTTTTGGGACTTTTAACGATAAGAATCGCATTCTTCTGACCAAATCCATCTTCTGTGTATAGCATAGCACCAGGATCCGGTATGATTTTGTTGTCATCAACTTTGTATACATACTGGTATATGCCTGGCTTAAGTTTGAGCGTTATGGTAAATAAACCATTGTCTGTTCTTTTTAACTTTTCAGGTTTTTCCCCCCATTTATTAAACGTGCCAAGCAAATAAACATTTTTTGCATCAGGCAAAGATACTTTAAAAGTGATTGTCACAAGATTATCAGCCCTGTGCGCGAACATAAAAACCCCTGTAACGCTTAACACCAAAACCACTATAGCCGCAACACCGACAAGCAATTTCCTTGTAGTGATTGAGGCTTCCTTTGTGGTTATTTTTTCTATAACATTATCCGTAATACCTGATGGGGCATTAACCCGCGGATAATGTTCTTTAACAAGCGTTAGCAAATTCAACATTTTTGTATATTCTTCATACAGCTGTTTATCCTTAAGCAAATCCTGCTCAAACGCTCTTTTTGATTGCTCATCAAGTTCATTGTCTATGTATAAATGTATACGTTTATCCATTTTTTTCTTCTCTATAAAACCGTTCTTTTAAGATTTCTCTTGCTCTAAAGACCCTCATCTTTACAGCTTCAACAGAAACCCTGCTTATAACACTTATCTCCTCATAGGATAGTAGATCAACATGCCTTAAAATAAAAGCCTCTCTATAGATATCCGGTAACTCATCAATAAACCTTTTCAGTTGTAAGCCAAGTTCGTTATCCATTATAAGTTCCTCTGGTGGTTTTATATCATAAGACTGTGTTATTGTGCCTTCTGTAACTGTGTCTACATTGAGAGTATTTAAAGTTCTGTGTTTATCTTTTATAACATCCTTTGCTTTGTTCACTGCTATTGCTATAAGCCATGTAGAAAATTTTGAACGTCCTTCAAACCTGTTAAGGTTTTGCCATGCCTTTACGAATGTTTCCTGTGTGATCTCCTCAGCAGTTGTATGATCATGTGTGAACCTTAACACAGTTGAATAAATCGTGTCTTTATACTTTTCTATGATCAATCTGTATGCGTGTTTATTACCCTTTCTGCACTGGTTTAAGATATCATGTTCATCCTGCGTAAGATTTTCTTTTTTTATATCCACCATAGATTAAGGATCCTGTATTGGTAAGCATACCTGATGATAAACCTTATTCTTATCCTCAAATACCACTACTGTTATAGTTAGACTTGTTCACGTTATCTGTGTAACGATTATTTAGGATATTGTAAGGCATGTCTTTTAATAGGGAAGATAGTTTTTTATCATCAACTAGCGCACCAAGCCTTTTTATCCCCTTTTTAAGGGTTACATTAGCCTGTTTAATATCGTGTATGTCTGTAGCTACTATGTCTATAAACCCTTTTTTTAACAGATACGTTGCGACCTTCATAATATCAATACCATATACCCCGATCAGGCTCCCTAAATTCATCTGAAGCTTAAAACCTGTTTGTTTAAATACATAAGCCTTATCCGGATTTTCCACTATATCAAAGTATCTCTCTACATGGGCAATGATACATGTAAGACCGGTTTTATGCAATGTATCTATATGATGAAGGCTCTCTCCTACAAATGGGATCTCTACAAGGAATTTGTCTGATTCACCCAATGGTACAAAGTAGTCTTCAGGATTTACATTGAGCGATGCATCAAAGTAGTTTTCAGCTCCGATATTTATTTGATAATTTATATTTGATCGTTTAAGTTTTTCCAATATATGGTTTATTCTGTCTTTACTCTTTGATAAGAATTTAGTTCTATCATTACCAGGAATATTGTGAGGTGTTGCATAAGAAGTGGAAAAACCAGCATCTGATAATGCCCTGATCATCTCCACGGATTCGTCAATACTCGCGGAACCATCATCCATCTCATACAGTATGTGCGAATGTATATCAATATAAGCTCCATTCATAATACAATAAGTTTGCTCTATTTTAATATCAAAGTCAAAGACAACCGATTGTTCAATATTCTACCTGTATGTACTGCATAAATTCCCCTCTTGATAAAAGGGGTGCCTCGACGGGACGGCAATTTTCTGTCATTCTGACTTCAATGACATTGTTTGAGAACCTGTTATTAAAAAGGGAATTTTAAGAAATGTCCTCTTATTCGTCTTTTACAAAGTTGAATGGTACTGATGCTTTATCCCCTCATTAAAAACTGCACTTTTCGGTTAGCTTTTTACATGACAGGATGATACCACACATGGTTAGATTTTATATGATTTGTTTCGTATACTTGACAGTGTATGAGAAGGTGATAAAATTTTAAATGTCGTAAAGATAAACAAATATTTTATAACTTCTTTATATCTTTTATCTATGGTGGATGTAGCTCAATGGATAGAGCATTGGACTGTGGCTCCAAGGGTTGAGGGTTCGAGTCCCTTCATCCACCCCAGCTTTTATTTCTTCTTTAAATTTTAGCGCAGATATGCTTTTTATTTGATAAAACATTATAGCCATGTTACAGTTATTTATCTAAAATGAGAGGAAGGTATGTCTAAGAGAGATTTGATCAGTATATTTGATCTGAGCAAAACAGAGATTGATGAATTAATAAAGGAAGCGATAAAATTGAAACATGAAGATCCTCCAACGTTCCCATTGAAGGGAAAGGTTCTTGCCATGATCTTTGAAAAATCATCCACAAGGACAAGGATTTCATTTGAAGTCGGCATGTATCAACTTGGAGGTATAGGTTTGTACCTGAATGCAAAGGACCTTCAATTGGGTAGAGGAGAAACCATTCAGGATACAGCTAAAACCATATCAAGGTATGTTAATGCTATAATGATCAGGACGTTTGCCCATGAAACTGTTGTCCAATTTGCTAATGCAGCTTCGATCCCTGTTATTAATGGACTTTCTGATCTGTTGCACCCATGCCAGATACTCAGCGATCTGTTAACTGTTTATGAAAAAAAGGGTGGATACAAAGGACTTACATACGCTTATATTGGAGATGGCAACAACGTTGCGAATTCATGGGTAGAGGCTGCTGGTGTGCTTGGAATCAGGCTGAAGATCGCAACGCCACCATCGTATAAGCCATCAGAAACAATATTGCAGAAAGCATTGTTAATAAATCCAGGTTCTGTTGTACTGTATCATGATCCTGTTGAAGCGATTAAGGATGCAGATGTTGTTTATACTGATGTCTGGGTTAGTATGGGAGAGGAAGATGTAAGGGATAGAAAACTTAAAGAATTTTCCGGGTTCCAAATAAATAAATCATTGCTTGCACATGCAAAGAGCAACGCAATAGTTATGCATTGTTTGCCAGCACATAGAGGAGAAGAAATAACCTCTGAGGTTATAGACAGCGGGCAATCTGTAGTGTTTGATCAGGCAGAGAATAGGCTTCATATGCAAAAAGCAATATTAAAATTTCTGATTAAATAACCTGTGGAGGGGGATATATGGATAAAAAGCTTTACACCATTATCCTTGCAGCCGGTGAAGGTAAAAGGATGAACTCTGATATCCCAAAGGTTTTTCACCCGATCGGTGGATTACCCATGATAGAGTATGTTTTGAAAAGGGCAATAGAACTATCATCGGATAAGATCATTGTGGTGGTTGGAATAGGAAAAGAAATAATAATGGACTATGTTTCAAAAAGGTATGAAGACGCCATATTTGTTCATCAGACCAAACAGCTTGGCACAGCAGATGCAGTTAAATCAACAGCAGGTGAGTTGTCAGGGCTTGATGGAGATGTTCTTATTCTAAATGGTGATGTGCCTTTGATAAAGCATACCCTGTTAAAGGAGTTCTATGAACAGTACAAACAAACAGGGGCTTCACTTGGTTTTATATCTGCAACGCTGGATAATCCAGAGGGTTATGGCAGGGTTGTGAAAAAGGCAGGTAAGTATAAAATCGTGGAAGAAAAGGATGCAGACGAAAAAATAAAACAGATAAAAGAGATCAATGCTGGTATATATCTTGTATCCTCCAAAGTACTCTTTCAGGCACTTGAGCATGTAAAGCCATCCGAGGCTACAGGAGAGTATTATCTTACAGACATTATTGACATAATTCAATCAATGAAGAAAAAGGTGATGAACTTTCATACAGACGATGCGGATCAGGTAATCGGAGTAAATAATAGAAAGGCACTGGCATATTCAGAACGCATACTTAATCAGAGAAAATTAAACAGGCTTATGGCAGGTGGTGTAACAATATTTGATCCAGAGAACACCTACATTGAACAGGACGTTACAATAGGTAAAGATACCATTATTTATCCAAACAGCTTTATAATGAATGGGACAAAGATCGGTAAAAGATGTACAATATGGAATGGCGTAATTATAAAAGATTCCAAGTTAAATGATGGCGTGGAGATCAAACCGTATTCTGTAATAGAACAGAGTATAATAGGTAAGGACGCAATTGTTGGTCCTTTTGCAAGACTGAGGCCAGAAACTGTTCTTGATGACAATGTTCATGTCGGTAATTTTGTAGAGGTTAAAAAATCGTCTCTTGGCAAAGGGACAAAGGCTAACCATCTATCTTATATTGGTGATGCAACTATTGGAAGCAGGGTTAATATAGGTGCAGGTACAATCACATGCAATTATGATGGGTTCAAGAAAAACCCCACTGTTATTGAGGACGAGGCATTCATAGGAAGTGATACGATCCTTGTTGCACCGGTGCGTGTTGGTAAAGGGGCTATTACAGGTGCTGCCTCTGCCATTACAAAGGATGTACCACAGGGTGCGTTGGGCATAGAGCGCAGTGAACAGAGAAATATTGAGGGATATGCCATTAAAAGAAAAAATAAATACGGGAATAAGTAATGTGCGGAATCGTTGGATACATAGGTAAAAGGCATGCATTACCCATTATACTTGATGGTCTAAAAAGGCTTGAATACAGGGGGTATGATTCTTCTGGTATAGCAATTCTTACAAATCACGGGCTTGTTGTAAAAAGAAAAAAGGGTAAAATAAAGGACCTTATAGAGTACGTTGGTGGTGAAACCATTGATGGAACAATAGGGATTGGCCATACACGCTGGGCAACGCATGGTAAACCATCCGATGAAAATGCTCATCCACATAGAGCAGGCGATATTATTGTTGTGCACAACGGGATCATTGAAAATTATACAGAACTGAGGTCTGTTTTAAAGGATAAGGGGCACCATTTTAAATCAGAAACAGATACTGAGATCATAGCTCATCTTATAGAGGACTATATAAAGTCAGGTGAGTCGTTTGAATCTGCAGTGATCTCTGCAGTGAATAGATTAAAAGGTTCATTCGCCCTTGGTATACTATACACCAAAACCCCTGATAAGCTTATAGCTGTTAGAGAGGCAAGTCCTCTTGTGATTGGCTTTGGAAATAGCGAAAATTTATTCGCATCTGATATGCCTGCAATACTTCCGTATACAAATAAAATGCTGTTTTTAAATGATGGGAATATCGCTATCGTGAGCGTTGATGATGTTCAAATTTTAGACTTCTCAGGAAATCCTCTGCCTGCTCAGCCAAAACATTTTGACATAAGTCCAGCAATGGCTGAAAAAGGCGGGTACAAACATTTTATGCAGAAAGAGATCTTTGAACAACCTCAGGCTATCACAGATACAATGCGTGACAGGCTCTTATTTGATAAAAAAGATATTAACCTTAAAGAGGCTGAGATTGATACAAGATTATTGCATAGTATAAAACGGATCAACTTTGTGGCGTGCGGCACTTCTTATCATGCAGGATTAACAGGTAAGTATATAATAGAAGAAATCACAGGTATACCGGTTGATGTTGAGGTTGCTTCAGAATTTAGGTATAGAACACCTCTGGTAAGCAGTGAAACATTGACAATTGCAGTATCACAGTCCGGTGAGACAGCGGATACCATAGCAGCTATAAGACTTGCAAGAAAACACGGCAGTCATGTGTTAAGCATCTGCAATGTTATAGATAGTACCATAGCAAGAGAATCTGATCATGTTCTTTATACGCATGCAGGACCTGAGATAAGTGTAGCCTCTACAAAGGCTTTTACATCACAGCTAATTGCCATTTATCTATTAGCCATACAGATTGGGAAGGTTACATCAAAGCTTTCAAAACAGCAGATCGCATCCTACATTGATACTATTGTATCAATACCATCACTGCTGGATGTGATCCTGAAGCAGGAGGACAAACTTATCTCTATTGCAAAAGAGTATTCAAGGTATAGAGATTTTCTTTATCTTGGCAGAGGTATAAGCTATCCTGTGGCACTTGAGGGCGCTCTGAAGTTAAAAGAGATTTCGTACATACATGCAGAAGGATACCCTGCTGGTGAGATAAAACATGGTCCCATTGCCCTTGTTAATCAGGATATGCCGGTTGTGTTCATAGCAGTTAAAGGTAAGGTATATGAAAAGATAAAAAGTAACATAGAGGAGGTTAAAGCTCGAGACGGAAGGATCATAAGTTTTACAAATTCAAGTGACAGCGAAATATATAACCTTTCTAACGCAGTGTTCATGCTTCCTGATATTGATGAACTCTTTACCCCTATACTATCCATAGTTCCGCTTCAGCTATTAGCTTATCATATTGCAGTACTTAATGGGACAGATGTTGATCAGCCTAAAAACCTGGCAAAGAGTGTAACTGTAGAGTAATGGGACATACCAGTATTCTATTTACATTGTTTCTAATCTTTATAAGCGCTAAATTTTCAGGCTATATCTTTCAAAGACTGAATATTCCATCAATGATAGGTGAGATCGTTGCTGGATTGATCATTGGAACTGGAGGATTACATCTCGTAAAAGAGACACCCATGCTTGATGCATTCTCAGATTTGGGGGTAATGATGCTTTTGTTTGTTGTCGGTTTACACACAAGGTTGAAGGACATACTCAAGATCGGAGTTGATGCAACCATTATAGCTACACTTGGTGTTGTATTGCCAATGGTGCTTGGTTATTTTTTTATTTTTTTTACAGGGCATAAAGGGGCAGAGGCATTATTTGTTGCAACAGCGCTTGTTGCCACTTCAGTAGGTATAACAGCAAGGGTATTAAAAGATTTAAAGTTAGAGCGCACTATTTCTGCGAGGCTTATACTTGGAGCAGCAGTTGCTGATGATATACTTGGCTTACTTGTGCTGGCTACAGTAACACGCGAGGCTCATGGTAACTTTGATATTTACAGGATACTTTCTTTGTTTGCCATTGTAGTTTTGTTCCTTTCAGGGGTGTTTTTAATTGGTGGTAGGTCTGTAAAGATCCTTAAAACAAGGATTGAGAAGCTTAAGCTTGAAAAGGGAGAATTTATCCTGAGTATGAGTGTGTTACTTGGATTATCCTTTCTTACAGCTCATATAGGTATGGCAGGTATTGTTGGTGCTTTTTTTGCAGGATTGCTTATGGCAGAGCTTGAAGATCAACACCTATCAGATATGTTTGATTCTATATACGAATTTCTTGTGCCATTTTTTTTTGTAATGATTGGCATGAAAATACAACCACAGTTATTTCTAAGTAAAGAAGTGCTATTTATAGGGCTTGTGTATACAGCTTTAGCTATTGTAGGGAAATACATAGGTTGTGGGATTGGTGCTATCAGATACGGAATAAATGTTATGAACTTCGTGGGGTTGGGAATGATACCACGTGGAGAGGTTGGCATGATCGTTGCATTGATAGGGCTTAACATGGGTGTTTTAGATGAAAGGACTTATGCGATCATTATTTTTATGGTTGTGGTTACAACATTGATTACGCCGTTTCTGTTATCCTTTGTATCAAGGCATGGTCAGGTAAAGTAAGTATATTCATTTCACAAACATCATTTATAATATCCATACATAAGCCTTAAAAATTGTGCTATGTATAATGTATGGAATTAAAAACTAACGCACTTCTGGATTTACAGTGCGACATAAAAAGGTTCAGCGATATACTGGATGCAAATAATATTGCTCTAACAGAGATAGCCCAGCTTCAGTAGCAGCTTCAATCAGGTAAACCTTTAAGTATTCCTCTTATTGTACAGAAAACAACAAACATCCTTGTTGAAACATATAAAATGGTAAAAAGTATTAATGAGTTATCAGGTAATAAGTATCCAAACCTTTTTAAGGTGTATGAGAAGATTACAGAGGACATAAAGCGTAAACTTGGTGAAAACACAGGTTTCAAGCTTAAAAAGATAATAAACAAACTGGTAATACCCTTTTCAGAGATAGATAATTCGTATGTAGATGCAGTGGGTGGTAAGATAGCATTTCTATGCGATATAAAGAATAAGGCTGGTATGCCTGTGCCTGATGGGTTTGCCATTACTGAGAGTGCTTATAAACTTGTCCTGAATCAGAACGAGCTATCCAAACGGATCAATGCGTTGATATCAGATGTAGATTTTACAGATATTGAGTCATTGTACAGGACAGGTACGCAGATTCAGCAGAGTATTGTTAGCTCTAAACTGCCACTGGATCTTGATAAAGCCATACAGGATGCATTGAAATTGCTCAATCCAGATGCCTCTTCTGAATTCAGGGTATCTGTAAGAAGTTCTGCTATGTTTGAATCCAGCCAGTATACAAGTTTTGCAGGTCAGTATCGCTCATTACTTAACGTCTCTCCAGATGAACTCAATGATGCTTATCTCCGTGTTGTTGCAAGCAAGTTTGAACCAGAGGCTATAATATACGCAAGGATACATGGCTACGAGATAACAGATTTAAGTATGTGTGTGGGAATACAGCGTATGATCAATTCAAGGATATCAGGGATCATGTACACAGGCTGGCAAAAACGCTCGCAGATCATGATTCAGGCTATATATGGTCTTGGTTTGTACATTGTCAATGGTGCTCTCATCCCGGATACATATATCTATGATTATGATACAGGGGATATCGTACTGAATAAACCTGGAGAAAAATCTGTAATGTTAACATGCGATATTTATGGCACCAGGGAGCTAAAGGTACCTGAACAGGATGTTAAAAAACTATGTCTTGATAAGGAGCAGATCATCAGACTCGGAGAGATGGGAAAGAAACTGACCAGACTTTACAATATGCCTCTTGATATAGAGTGGACAATAGATGATAACTCAAATATTTTCATACTTCAGTGCAGACCATTGCTTGTTGACATGCGGTATCCATCAGAAAAAGAGGAGCAAGATTTTATAGACATAGAATGGGCTATTGATGAACAGGGTGAGCCCTATATTGTTGGGTATGTGGAGTTAAATAAAAATAAACCTAAATTGAAAGAGGATATTTTACCTGATGTAAAATCAAACAGGGTTATTGTTGAGGGTGGTATAACAGCCTCAGAGGGAATAGCAACAGGTAACGCGTTCAATGTTAACACAACATTGGATATCTTAAGATTTCCATCCAATGCCATTGCCATAACAAAAACAGCGGATCCTAAACTTGCAGTTTTGTTAACAAAGATGAAGGGTATAGTGTCTGAAAGGGGAGACTTAACAGGTCATTTAGCTACAGTTGCAAGGGAGATGAATATACCAGCATTGTTTGGAACAGGGGTTATAAACATATCTGATGGCACACCTATTACACTGGATGCGACCCGGAAAAAGGTGTATGAAGGTGTTGTTGAGGGGCTTGAGGATAAAAGGGATAGGGATAAAAACAAAACCTCGTTGAGCCGCTTACAGGAGCAATGAAGGTTGGAAAGATACTATTTGGGACTGGAGTGCTGTGTATATTTATCCTTTCTTATATAGTATCTGGATGGTTTACAGACAGATTGTACGCATCTGATATGCAGAGGGCGAGTTTAAACAATCAATTGATTCAGGCAGAAAAGATGGCTGCAATTGGAAGGCTCGCTGCTGGTATTGCACATGAGATCAATAATCCTGCAGCTATAATAAACAATGAAGCTGGCTGGATGAGTGATCTTATTAAGGACAGCTTGAGCAGTGGCGCACCACCGGATTACAATGAATTTCAAAAGAGCATACAACAGATAAAAAAACAGGTGGAACGGTGTAAAAATATTACATCAAGGTTGCTGGGCTTTTCAAGACGTGTTGGCGAGGGCTCTGAGCCTGTTAATATAAACCAGTTGCTTGATGAGGCGATATTCTTTCTTGAAAAGGAAGCCAAACATGAAAATATAGAGATCATAAAAAACTATCAAACAGATATCCCTATCTGGTATGGAAACGCCTCGCAGATGGAACAGGTATTTCTAAACATCATTACAAATGCAATGGATTCAATACATGGTAAGGGCAGTATAACCTTAACAACAGGTGTAAAGGATAACTTCATAGAAATTGGTATTCATGATACCGGTGCAGGCATTCCAAAGGAGTATCTACCAAGGATCTTTGAGCCGTTTTTCTCGACCAAACTTCACAAAGGCGGTACAGGGCTTGGACTATCAATATGCTATGAAATTGTAAGAGGGTTTGGTGGTGATATCTATGTTGATAGTGAGGTTAACAAGGGCACCACATTCACAATCAAATTGCCATTGAGGTATCAGGATAAAGAACACGCATAAGGAGGGCACATGGAAGGTATAAATGTTTTATTGGTTGATGATGAAATAGAGTTTGTGGAAACACTTTCAAAAAGACTTATAAAACGAGGATTTAATACCACATTTGTAACAGGTGCAAAACAGGCGCTTGAAAAAATAAAAACACAGGAATTTGATGTTGCAGTTGTTGATGTCAGGATGCCTGAAATGGATGGAATAACACTGCTTGGAGAAATAAAACAGATCAAGCCACTTATAGAGGTGATCCTTTTGACAGGTTATGCATCTGTGCAATCCGGCATAGAAGGCATGAAAAAGGGTGCTTTTGATTATATTATGAAACCAGCAGACATTGATGAACTTGTCAAAAAGATACGCGATGCTTACGAGAGGAAGAAACAGCAGGAAGATAGGATCGCAAGAGCAGAGAATACCCTTTTATCCAGAAAGTAAAGCCGTTATCTGTGGTTTCCCTTGACATAATTGTTCTTTTAATGTAAATTTTGTATACAGTATACAATATGTGGAGGTGTAATTATGCATACCACACGGCTAAAAAATGAGAAACATCGGAATTTTATCCTGTTCAGTTTAGCTTTGTTATTGCTCTATCTCTTTTACGCAATACCGTGTTTCGCAGAAGGAAAGGCAGAACCATTACATTTTGTAGCCAACACAGAGGGACTATCAGGTGTAGAGTTATGGTATGCCAACCTGTATAATTCAAATAAATTTTACTGCGCACTTGTTACAGTAATCATCATTCCAATTGTAGGATTCATACTTGGTGTTATCGCGGATTTTATCATAAGCAAAATAGGTCTTGATCTGAAATCACGTGTGAAATAAAGGAGACACTATGGAATGGTACTATATGCATATGCCTATATCCGGTGTATCTATATTCTGGCCCGGACTGGTTTTACTCGGTTTTGGTGTGGGTGTTATTGGTGGATTCTTTGGTATGGGTGGAGGATGGCTTGTTACACCAGGTCTGAACATACTTGGCTTTCCTATAAGTTTTGCAATCGGTACAGACCTTGCACAGATGTCTGCCAATTCAATAGTTTCCACAATGAGGCATGCCAAATTTGGTAATGTTGATTATAAACTTGGTACAATAATGATCATCGGTACACTAGTTGGTGTTGAAATGGGTGCACGCCTTGTTATGTATCTTGAACAACTTGGTGTTGTTGGAAGTGTGATAAGATACTGTTATATGATCCTGCTTGTGCTCATATCATGGACTGTGTTTGCAGATATTTCAAAACAAAAAAAACAATTTGTTGTGGGTGCAGGTGAAGAGACAGCAGTTGGAATAGATTGGTACAAAAGACTTCATAGAATAAAAATACCGCCAATGGTTCATTTTAAAACAGCAGGGGTCTATTGCTCTTTGTGGCTACCTGTTACGATAAGCTTTTTTATAGGGCTTATATCAGGTACACTTGGTATTGGAGGTGGCTTGATCGTTTTACCAGCGTTTATCTATCTTATTGGATGTCCCACACATGTGGCAGTTGGTACGAGTCTTTATGGAGTTATGTTTTCAGGTTTGTATGGAACATTTACCTACACAATGAAGGGCAGAACAGAGCTTGCAGCTGCTCTGATCATGATACTTGGCGCTGCAGTGGGTGCACAGATCGGCACAATTGCAACTAAATATATAAAGGGCTTTGCCATAAAGTATGCCTTTGGTATATCGGTTATTGGCGTTTTTATATCAATATTCTTAAAACAATTCGCGAGCAAATTTCCGGCATACGAACATATACTGCTCAATATTTCAAGTGCTATCATCTTTGGACTTGTAGTTCTGCTCTGTACATATATAACAATTAAAATGTTTCAGGGCGCGAGGAACGAGCTTAAACTTAAAAAGGCAAAAACTGCTCAGAAAAGAGTGTGACATTTATGACAATGTGTGTTAATGACTACATCAATGATCCGTAACCTCTTTAAAAGGGTTATAGAGCGTATACGAACACTTACGAGATCACCAGGGCACCATTCTTATAATGTTTTCTACATAAAGCAACAGTATCATTCCTTTAAAGAGGTTCTTTATTTCAACAATGAGGTTCTTAAGCTTATAAATGAGCTTGAGGATAAATTATCAGGTGCAGAGCTAATAGGATTCAACTCTATTAAAAATATTGTGGATAAGCTCACTTTAAGTACGTTTCAACTTGTAAAAGCTCTAAACAAAATGACACAGGATCGTTATAAAAACCTGTATAATAAACTTGAGGAGATCGATACACGTATACAGCAGGAATTAAGAACTGATAAAACAAGTAATGTTACAGAACTTGTTATTCCTTATACCAATATTACCAGAGAGCTTATCGATGCTGTTGGAGGTAAAAATGCAACACTTGGTGAGATAAAAAACAGGATTGGTGTGCAGGTGCCTGATGGATTTGCTATAACCACTCATGCTTATGATCTATTTATAGAACATAACAATCTTAAGAAGAAGATTCACAGCGCATTAAATATGCTGGATCTAAAAGATCATGAAAGCATAGAGTCAACGAGTAAGAATATACAGGAACTTATAATAAACAGTGAGGTGCCAGATAGTCTTATCTATGCGATTAACAACGCTTATGATACTTTAACGCGTTCAGGCAACAGGGATATTTATTTAGCTATAAGAAGTAGTGCAATCAATGAGGATGGTATTTTATCGTTTGCAGGCCAATACGAAAGTATGCTTAATGTTCCTAAAGATGACATACCCAATGCATATAAACGTGTGATTGCAAGTTTGTATAGTTCATCTGCAATCTTTTATCTCGCGCATAAAGGCTTAATTGGTATGGAGCAGAAAATGGGTGTTGGTTGCATGGTGATGATCCATGCCAAGTCAGCTGGTATTGTTTATACGAGAAACCCAAACGATCCGCAGAACAACACCATTCTAATAAATGCTGTTATAGGACTTGGCAAGTCTGCTGTTGATGGAACAGCAACACCTGATATATTCTTTGTTGATCGCGATAACGGATATATAAAGGATAGACAGATTGCGCGAAAAAGCATCATGTATACTACAAGAGCCTCGGGTGGTATTGAGAAGGTTGTTTTACAGCAGGACAAACATGAACCATGTCTTACTGATGATCAGATACATGCTATAACAGATGCAGCTTTAAAGATAGAGAGGTATTTTAATACTCCACAGGATATAGAATGGTGTATTGATGAAGACAACAGACTTTTTGTCCTTCAATCAAGGCAGTTAAAATTTTCTTCTGGGGTCTTGCAGAACAAGAAAAGATACAATGAATACCCTGTTTTACTTGAAAATGGCAGGGTTGTGTGTCCTGGTGCAGGTATAGGTAAGGCATTTGTGTTAAAGGATGAAAAAGATATCATGCGCATTCCAGCAGGATCAATACTTGTGGCTCCTCATCCATCGCCAGTACTTGTAAAAGCCATGGATAAGGTAAATGCTATTGTTACAGATACAGGTGGAATAGCAGGTCATATGGCTTCAATCGCAAGGGAGTTTAATATACCAACAATAGCAGACACAGGGAACGCTACATCAGTGATAAAACATGGAGAGACAATAACTGTTGATGCCACTTCTGCCTGTGTTTACAGTGGCGTTGTAAAAGAATTAGCCGGTCCAAAACCTGTAAGAGCCGGTCTTCTAAAAGATACCCCTGTTTATGAACTGTTGAAGCGGGTATCTAAATACATAGTTCCCCTTAATCTAACAGATCCATCTGATGACAGGTTTGATCCAGCATTCTGCGAAACCATACACGATATTACGCGATACTGTCATGAGCAGGCAATATCTCACATGTTTAATGTTGGTGACAATGTTCCAGGGGGTATAAATTTAATAAAGATGGGCATGATCTTACCAATAGACCTTCACATCATTGATATAGGTGATGGTTTAAAAGAGGGATTAAGAAAAAATGTTATAGAGGTTGAAGATATTGCGTCTGTTCCATTTTATGCATTTATGAAGGGTTTTACACATCCGGAGATAAAATGGTGGGAACCAAGGCGCATTGACGTAAAGGGCTTTTTTTCTGTTTTGACTTCCAGTGCAACACGTATAAAAGAATACGAAAAGCCAATTGGAGAGAAAAGCTACGCGATAATATCCAGAGATTACTTTAATTTCAACTCACGTGTTGGATACCATTTCAGTACCATTGATGCTTACTGTGACGATATCAAAGAGAACAACTATATTACATTTTATTTTCAGGGTGGAGCTTCAGAGGATATAAGGAGGTTCAGACGGGCAAAATTTATTGCAGGTGTTTTAAATGCTCTTCAGTTTACAACAGATACAAAAGGTGATCGTGTTATGGCATACATAAGGAAGTATGAAAAAAGTGCCATCCAGGAGAAGCTTGATATACTTGGAAGGCTTATGCTTTGTTCATTGCACCTTGATATGCTTATGACATCTGACAAAAGCGTTGAATGGTTTGTTGATGCATTCCTTAAAGGTAATTATAACTTTGAAATTTAACACCTGTTTGATTACAAAAATTAACCAAAAAAATGCAATAGGAAAGTTTGCTCATTCGTTCAACCCTGCGATCCACCTAAGATACAAAGACTTTTTGTTGTAAAG
>JBMFUY010000007.1:0-30014 GCA_049966275.1 bacterium | reverse complement strand
TGGTTACCGGGAGGAAGGCTGTTTTCCCCTTGTGGCATCCATAGATGATATGTGATGTCCATTTAAAAAAAGACTGCCCTCCCGAACCATATTAACAATGATATAATGATGCGGCTCTCTTCAAACGGAATTGAAGGGTGTCTGTTAATAGGAGTATGGTTACATGGATACCGCCAAGTAAAGGAAAGTAAAAGGGCATAAAATGAGGAAGGAATAATAAGAAAACAAAAACGTTTTACATACAGCCTTGAGAGGCTTGACTTTTAACATAGGAGGGGGGTAGGGGGGTACAGGTGGATCGCACGACCCATGCTCTGCATGGGTACCCCGAACGAACTTTCCTATTGTATCTTTGGGGTTCGAATAGCTTGCAGAGAGAGTGTGGCAGTAAGTTCTCTTTTAAAAGGTACGGATGGTGGGCTTATCTCAGCGGCTTATTATACCTATAGACAATTGCGTCAGACATCTCTCTCTATCACTTCTTAATAAAAAACATCTATCAAGCCTTGATGTTGGATAAAAAGGAAGTGTGTTAATAACATCAATATGATAGCCCATTGCGCGTAGCTTGCCAACCCGATCACTGGTTGTCACAAAAAATGATCTGCCCTGCTCTTTTAGATAGGTATCCAATTGCTGTGTTGTATCAACCTCCCTTACTGGCATCCTGCTATAGTAATTAAGTGTGCCTCTTTCCCCATACTGGTATGAAATTATTGTAGATTTTTTACCTTTTGACATAGCTCTGATCTGAGCACCAAATACCTGGAACGGTTGATACTTCAAGGCTGAGGGATATATGTAGCCTGCAAAGATTACATCAAATGTTAACATGGATATGGATGTCATAATAATTATTTTTTTTACTTTTGACATGCGAACAAAAAAGAATCCAATAACAATTATCACACCCACCCCAAATACCAACCATGGAATGAGCGTTTCTGGAGGGAATGATAATAGAAATAATGCTAAAATAAGCAGTAATGGTACGAATACAATACCATACTGTATTGAAATTACTGTGTTCTCTCCTGTAGAGATATTACCATCAAGCTTTTTATCAAGCCAGTTGCCTGTAAGCAATGCAGCCGGAGGTATAAGCCAGAATATGTATTGAGGAAGCTTACTTATGGCAATTGATAAAATGATAAAAGGTAGTATCCACCACCACAGGCTGAAAAGCTCGCCATCATCAGGCTTTATCTTCTTAAACCAGTTTATTAGCCGTTGAACAAGTATCGTAACAAATAACAATGTCCATGGAAGGAAAGCCCATGCAAACGTATGAACATAAAATAGATCATCACCTCCATAGTAAAATTGATGGGCATAAAATCTGCCAAAACTTTGTTTAAAAAGCATAAAATATGCAGTATAATCACCTCTTCTCAGAGCAACAGCTATATACCATGGAAGAACCAATACACCTGTTAAAAAAAGCCCTTTTATAGGTTTTAATCTTTTAATTAAAGAAAAATCCCTCTTAAAGAGGGCATACGAAGAAAATGCAAGGACAGGGATACCAATACTTATTGGACCTTTTGTTAAAAATGCGATTGCCATTGCAATATAACCAAGCCATAAAAATCTGGAATCAGACAAACCTTTTACCAATAAGGCAATTGACAATGTCATAAAACCGATAAGAACCATATCTATTTTTGGATCCTGAATCATAAGCCTTGATGCTGCAGTGGATGACATTATCAACCCTGATAATAATCCTGCTCGCTTATTCCATAACATAGTACCAAGCCAGTAAACAGAAAGGATTGCAACGATTGCCATAAAAAGGGATGGGAGCCTGACAGCATAATTCTTAATACCAAAGACCTTATAACATCCTGCTATAAGCCACATCGTTACTGGCGGTTTATCAAGGTATTGACGATAATTATCGTGCAGATAAATATAATCGTGCGATTCAACCATTTCCCTTGCCACCTCAGCGTATGTTGCGGGATCAACCTCCTGTATATAAGCGTTAATACCAACAAAATATCCGGCAACAAATAACATGATCAACAATACTATCCAGGAAATGCCATTTTTATTCATAAATATCTCCTCATATATAAAGGTTGCATAGATTAATCTGTTAAAAGGGATTGCAGGGCTGTTTTCAGTTCGCCAAGTGTTTTAACCACAAACAGCTTATCTGTGTACTGGCTATACAGATTCATCTCGCTATCTCCAATAAACCATGCATAGTTCTCATCAGGCGTAAACCAGAAGATATCCTTTACCCTCTTCTTTAATGTTGCCAGCTCCTGATCCCCGGGATATTGATAATTTGTTCTGCCATCACCAATAATAAGTAATCTTGTCTTTGATGTTACCAGATCAAGATGTTTACTGATGAATTGTCTGAATGTATTGCCATAATCTGTGTATGTTCTTGCCTCTCTATAATCAGCAAATATTCTATCTATAAGCTCATCAGCCGGCTTGTTCTTAACAAGTAAAGTAACATCTTCTACACCTGACACAAAAACAAATACTCGAAGTTTCTTAAATGTATCCTTTACCACAGAAATAAATTGCATAAAGAACCTTGCATAGTTTCGCATTGAACCAGATATATCACACAACACTATTAAAGGGGATTCCAATTTCTTTATCTTACTGTAACCAAGTTGTATAAGCATATCCCGGCCGGTATTTAATCTGAATGTCTGCCTTACTGAAACATTTCTTGTTGGAACCCCGTATTGCCTTCTCTTTAAATCTTCTCTGAAACGCATCGCCATTCTTTTTATTATTTGATTTATGGTATCAATATCCTTCTTTGAGAGAAAGGATAACGGGATGTTCCATAATTCTTTTTCTCCTGACCTGGGTTCATTCCCATGCACAGCAGATATATCCCCTGAAATCCTGGATGCATTTATAACAAACTCTGATATATTCCGTCTTACAAACATAAGCATACTCTCTATGGTGGTTGTTATTTTCACAATATCTTCAGGGCACCAACCAGCAAGTTCAAGGGCTCTGCTTAGAGCAATAAGCTCTTTCTCTGGTTTATCAAGCTCAAGTGCTTCAGAGAGAAACATGTAACCAGAATTCAGAATCCTATCTCCATAACGAGCATTAAGCTGAATATAAAGTTCCTGCAACCTCTTGTAAAATAGCTCCGGATGGCTGATCCAATCTATTAATTTTGCAATGGTGGGTGCTGATTCCCTTAAAATCAAGGGATCTATACGTCTTAATCCAAATATATTGTCCATCTTTTCCCATTCATCAGATGTCTCAATAAGAAAGGTAATAATTTCTTGGAGTAGAAGGTATTGCTCTTTATTTTTGCTCATTATGGGAATAATAACATTCCCCAGAGCATTATAATCTTTGGGTTTCACTTGTTCTATAACGTGCACCACCTGGGTAAACTCTATAGGTGATACAGGTAAACCAAGACCTGACAAAAAATTATATACCTTTGTGGTAAATTTTATGGATTTTTTGATTTCCATAAGGCATTGAAAGCCTTTTGTTGGTCCGAGTTGTCCTTAAGCAAACTGCTGAGCGTGGAAGGCGTAATGCCATTTTTGTCAATACCGGCTGATGCCATTGCCATGGACCAATCGATAACCTCTGAAAGGCTTGGTGGTCTTTTTAGATCCTGGGCACTAATAAGAGAGAGCATTTCACCTATTGTTTTAATAAACTCACCTGATACCTTTCCATCAAGTTTTGTTTTTATAATCTCCATCTGCCTTGAGCTGTCAGGCATATTCATGTAAAGATACACGCATCTACGTCTGAGTTCGTCAGAGAGCTCTCTTGCATTGTTACTTGTGAGTATAACCAATGGTATTGATTTCGCCTTTATTGTACCTATCTCTGGTATTGTAATCTGATAATCACTAAGTACCTCAAGTAAAAGTGCCTCAAATGATGGCTCTGATTTATCAACCTCATCTATAAGTAAGATAACAGGCTCTGGTGATGTAATAGCTCTGAGCAAGGGTCGTTTTATCAAGAACTCCTCAGAAAAGAATGTACTGTTGAACCTTTTTAATCTATCCATGGCTGAAGAAAGATCATCTGCATCATGTAATATTTCATCTATCTTATCTTTCAACAACTGGGCATAAAGTAATTGTTTTGAATATTCCCACTCATATATAGCTTTGGTGTCATCAATTCCCTCATAACACTGGAGTCTTATCAACTCCATATTCAATGCCCGTGAAAGTGCTTTTGCAAGCTCTGTTTTCCCTACACCTGGCTGTCCTTCCACGAGCAATGGCTTCAAGAGTAAAGCTGATATATACACTGCCATTGATATATCCTCACTCGGAATATACTGTGCCTTTTTAAGTAAACCACTTACCTCGTCCGGTGTTTTAAACTTTACCACCTTATTCATACTGGCTCCTCTTTCTCACGGTTAACATTATGTATCTCAATATTTCCTCCTTCAATTCTCAATGCTTTACCTGTTATCAAAGCCTCTGCTATTTTTCTATGAGCTGATTCTATAATCCTGCCAAACGTAGGTCTGGATATACGCATCTTTTCTGCTGCCTGTTCCTGATAAAGTCCCTGATAATCCGCGAGTCTCACTGCCTCAAGTTCATCAATATTTAACACGATTTCCTCCAACATTCGCATAGGTATACCCATAGGTTTAAAGTATCTTACACCAGGCATAAAGCCCACTCTTCTTCGACATACAGGTCTTGGCATTTATCTACCTCCTGATTTAGATTAAACATACATACTTATCATGTCAATAACCTATTATTCAGACTGATCAAAAAATTCATCCTCTGCTAATAAACTTAAAAAATTGAGGTTGGTAATACATGATAAATCATATATCAATCACAAACTTTACAATGTATTTATTTTTCTTCTTCATTATGCTTACGTTATGGTGGGTTACAGCTTTGACCTCTCTTTTTACATCGTGTTTCTGTGGATGAAATTTCGTAAATGTTACTATAGCTTCAATATCTGTGCTGGTTAATTTTTTAATTTTGCAACGATAATATATCAAACCATACACGTAAAATTGATACAACATCTCCTGTAACCAATATACAAAAAGCAGGTCTCTATCCGGGGCTTTAATTCTTATGGATTTAACCACTTTTGAATCGTTCTTATCTTTATAAAGAATCTGATCCAGAAGGGCTGACGCACCTTTTTTAAATAATTCCTTAATATTATTGCCTTGTACCTGAATACAGATATCAGACGAATGAGGTAGAAGTTTATAGGTTGTTTTTCTTTTACGATCTGTCATATGATTCTAAGCTGTATTCATCTATAAAATTAATTCAGGTTATTATTTTGTAAATAGTTTTTTATAAACTTCTCTTTTGCTCAAACCGGTTATACTTGATGCTATTGTGAGAAATGCCTTTTTATCAATAATGTTTCCCTCCTCAACCCGGCTATCTTCCCCGGTCTCCAATATTATTGTATATTCACCCTTTAAAGCATCATACTTCAATTGCTCTATAACAGCCTGTATAGAACCTGAGAAATAATCTTCATGAAGCTTCGTTAATTCTTTGAATACGAATACATTTGTATTTCCTTCAATACTTTTAATAAATTCCAGTGTATTCAATAACCTTCTGGGTGATTCATAGAATACCAGAGGCAAGCCAATTGAAGCATATCTTTTTAGCAGTTTATCCCTGTTTTTTGTAATTGAAGGAAGGAATCCAATGAATACAAAACCTTTTTCACATATCCCGCTTATTGAAACCGCTGATGTTAAGGCAGAAGGACCTGGTATGGGTACAACCTTTATATTGTTTTCTCTTGCATGTTTTACAAGGAATGCACCTGGATCAGATATCCCGGGAGTGCCTGCATCTGTTATTAAACCAATCTTCAAACCCTGCTTTAAAAAACCAATAAGCTCGTCTACTCTTTCTTTTTTTGAGTATTTGTGAAAGCTTATGAGTCTTTTTTTTATGTTGTACTTATTTAAAAAAGTAAGAGATGTTCTTGTATCCTCACATGCTATAAGGTCTACACTTTGCAATGTTTCTATCGCTCTGAAAGTTACATCCTTCAGGTTGCCTATAGGTGTTGCTATAACAAACAAAATTCCAGAAGCAGTCTTATATGAGTTCTGCATCAAAAGCGTTCTTAATTAGTTCTATTGTATTATCAGGGTTTATGGCTACAACATCAAACCTGACCGGTTTATTTGTAAGATGTTTTCTCTGAAGATAATCAATGGCTGTCAGGGTTATACGTCTTTTTTTCTCTTTTACAATAGACTCCTGAGGACTTCCAAACGAACTATTTGTTCTGCTCTTTACTTCAATAAACACAGTATGATTTTTATCTTTAGCTATAATATCAACTTCTCCAAAATGGGATCTATAATTCCTTTCCAGGATCTTATAATTAAGCCCTTCTAAATATTTTACTGCTCTATCCTCACCTTCTATTCCAGCATTTCTCTTATTCATACTGTGTGAGCAGATAGCATGGAGGTTCAATTAATAGATACAGAAACAGCAACCGGTGAAGCACTACCAGATGTAATATTAATATTGGATGTATAAGATATAGAGGCTGTTACAGCTTGGCCCGCAGTCATAGTTGAAGGAAGTGGTATTTGTGCTGCCTGCTGACATGCTACTGTTGTACAGAATCTTACTCGCATCACACTTACCCCTCTGCTATCCGTTGTAAGCGTGCATGGTGAAGGACATATATTGCCATTTTTATCAAGAAATGCAAAAGTCCCTGTACTGTTAGGCTGCTGTCCTAATGCAAATCCACCATTGTATGTTACCTTAATTCCATTCATTGGAACACCATTAGGCGAATTAACTACTGTATAAATATATTCATCCACATAAGGATCAACAGTATCCTTGATCGTTATACTTGTAGGGTTGGCTGTTATAGTCGAACCAGCAGGTGCGACATTTTCCCCACATCCTACCCCGGTGATCAAACCTACAAACAGAATTGTAAATATCAGGAATTTAACCTTCATATTTTACCTCCATCAATATTTTTTTTAACATCTTTTTATCCATCGTGTAAATCACTGGAACCCCAATCTTTTTCACAAGAACCAGGTTTATCTTCGTTGCTCTGCTTTTCTTATCATAATTTATTGCTTTACTCAAGTCATTTATATCAAAGGTGTTTCTATATTTAGTAAGTCCAATTGCCTGTACCAGATCCTCGAGCTTCTCAACCACATCTTCTTTACAAAGGTTCAATCTTTTTGACAATTTAGCAGCAATTACCATTCCCATTCCGACTGCCTCGCCATGCAGTATTTTATAATTACTAACAGTTTCTATAGCATGCCCGAAGGTGTGACCAAAATTCAGTAAGGTTCTGATACCTGTAATCTCCTTCTCATCCTTTTGAACAAACCATGCCTTTGCATTGCTTGAGCTATAAACAATGTTAAGCATAACCCTTTTTGATTGTTTTAAAATACCTTCCCTATTTTTTTCAATATATGAAAATAAATTTTTATCTTTAACAACACCATATTTTATAACCTCTGCTAATCCTGATCTGTAGACGCGATCCTGGAGGGTTTGCAAAAGATTTACATTGGAATAAATAAAAACAGGTTGATAAAATGTCCCTACCACGTTTTTTATAAAAGCATAATCAACCCCGGTCTTACCACCTATAGCAGCATCAACCTGTGCTAAAAGGGTTGTAGGAACCTGTATAAATCTTATTCCTCGCATGTATGTGGATGCCACAAACCCGGTAATGTCTCCGACAACACCTCCACCAATACCGATAATAACTGAGCTTCTATCCATCCTGTATGCAAGTAATCTTTTATAAATAGTCTGCACTGTTTCAAGATTCTTATATTTCTCACCATCCGGCAGCACAATGACCCTGTATGCCAATTTCTGTTCTCTAAATGTTGAATCTATCAAACTACCATACAGCTTCCATACAACCACATTAGTTATAATCGTGAGACTACTATAATTCATGCGGTTAATACGTCTGGTTAAGGTTAAGAAAGGAGGCTCATCTGTAATGATTATGTCATAATGTGATGTTGATGATGGTATTTTTAATTTAACAAGTTTATTCATACTGTTAATCTTTTAATAATTTCTTCTGCAACCTGGGTCGGGGAACTATTATCAGTATCTACAATAATATCTGCTTTTAGATAACGCGGTTCCCTTGCCTCTAACAATTTATGTATGGTGTTTAATCTATCCTCCCCTTTTAAAAGGGGTCTGGTATTTACATTTGCTGTTCTTTTATAAAGCACCATTGGTGTTGCTTTTAGATAAACTAACCTGCCTATTTGCTTCAGATATATAAATACCTCGTCATTCATAACTGCCCCACCACCTGTAGCAATCACAGATGCAGATGAGGGTGAAATTGATAAAATAATATCCCTCTCTTCTTTTCTGAAAAAATCCTCACCTTTATTGGTTATTATATCATATACGCTCATACTCAATTTCTTTTCTATAAGTTGATCTGTATCTATAAAAATCCTGCCTGTCATCTGAGATAAAATCCTGCCAATTGTTGTTTTCCCTGACCCCATCATTCCTATTAATATTATATGAACCATACATCAGTTTAATACTGTTTTATGCGTGTGATGTACGATTTATAATTGGCTTTCATATCTTCAACAGTGTCACCCCCAAATTTCTCTATCATACTTTTTGCAAGTTCTATGGCAACAACTGCCTCTCCAACTATTGAAGCTGCTGGAACAGCACAGATATCCGATCTTTCTACTGTAGCCCTGACAGGCTTTTTTGTAATAACATTAACACTACGCAATGGCTTATAAAGCGTTGATATGGGTTTCATATAAGCCCTTAATATCAGCTCTTCTCCATTGGTAACCCCACCTTCTATACCACCAGCATGATTGGTTTTTCTGTAAAATCCTTTTTCCCTCCTGTAGAATATCTCATCGTGAACCATTGAACCGTATTTACCCGCATTCTCCATACCATTACCTAACTCTACAGCCTTTATAGCCTGAATGCTCATCAATGCACATGCAAGCCTGGCATCAAGCCTTCTATCCCATTGGCTATATGAACCCAATCCAACTGGTATATTTGTTGCCCTTACCTCAAACACACCACCAAGCGTATCACCTCTTTTTTTAGTCTTTTCTATAAGCTCAACTGCTTTTTTAGAGGCTGATAAATCCGGCATATTCATCATGTTAATGTCAGACTCTGTAATCATGTTAAGCCTTTTGAGGTAAGCATCTCCCAATGTTTTTAATGGTAATGTATTAGTGTCAATTTTAACATTACCAATTGCTATAACATAGCTATAGAGTCTTATATCAAATGTATTCAAGAGCAAACTTGCTATTGCTCCTACCGCTGTTCTAACAGCTGTCTCTCTTGCACTTGCCCTCTCCAATACGTTTCTTAAATCATGATGATTATATTTAATTCCTCCGGCTAAATCCGCGTGGCCCGGTCTTGGCATTGTTACGATCCTTTCAGGCTTTTCCAAAAATGGATCCATTATATTTTGCCAGTTCTGCCAGTCCTTATTCTCAATATAGATAGCAACCGGTGAACCAATGGTGTAACCTGCTCTGACACCTGATAGAAAATCCACATGATCCTTCTCAATGGACATTCTCTTTCCGCGTCCGTATCCCATCTGACGCCTTGAGAGGTAGGAACCTATAATTTTTTGATCAATAAAAAGACCAGCGGGTAATCCCTCTATAATTGCTACCAATCCTTTACCATGGGATTCCCCGCTTGTGAAGTATCTCAGCATTGTTTTTTTATATATTCATAACCTGTATCTTGCCTTTTATTGGTTAACAATTCTTGGTGTAATAAATATAAGTAATTCTGTTGTTGAGTTTGTTTTGGTCGTATTTTTAAATAACCAACCAATCAAAGGTATCTTGTAGAACCATGGTACACCTGATACTGTGGTAGATTTATTAAATTGATAGATACCACCTATAACTGTTGTTTCCCCGTTTTTAACGAGAACCTCTGTATCTGCTTCTTTCTTTGAAATGCTTGGTACACCACTTGCACTGAGTATTGATGTATCCGGTGCATTCTTTTCTGCTTTGATCTTCATGATTATACTGCCATTTGCAGTTATATGTGGTGTAACCTCAAGACTCAACACTGCATCTATAAATTGGGTCTGAGTTCCCATCTGAGAAACAGTTTGATATGGTATGGATAAACCCTGCTGGATCTTTGCTGTTGTATTATCAAGCGTTGTAACCTTCGGGCTGGAAATGATCTTACCTTCACCTGTCTGTTCCATTGCACTTAACTGCAGATCCAGAAGGAAGCTATTTGTCAGATTACCAAACGTGAATCCAATAGCTCCACCAGCCCCGGTACCAACAGCCGCAGGCAGGTTAACTATATAATTATTGCCGCTTGCACCAACACCACCAGCCAGTGGCAATGGCTGAGCCGTTGGGTTTTGCCGTATTATACCACCACCGACACCTATTGTATTCGGGAATGACAAGCCTGTTGGATTACCATATGCAGGACTTGCATTATACGTGGTGCCCCATTGCACACCAAGCTGGCGCGTAAAGTTGGTGTCAGCCTCTACAATCCTTGCCTCAATCAAAACCTCTGGTGTTTGTAGATCAAGGGCTTTAACAAGCTTTTCTGCCTCTGTGATCACTTTTGGTACATCCTTAATTATAATTGAATTGGTTCTTCCATCCACACTTACAGAGCCTCTTGAGGTTAAAAGCGACTTGAGCTGGGCAGCGAGATCAGTGGCTTTTGCATAGTTCACAGGTATTATCCTTGTAACAAGCTCCTCAAGTTTTTCCTTCTTTTGCTTTGCCTCAAGTTGAGCTTCCTGTTCCTTCCTGAGTACATCAATAGGCGCAATTCTTATTATATTACCAACCTGTACCATACCAAGATTGTTTGTCTGTAGTATTATATCCAGTGCCTGATCCCACGGCACATTTGTCATCTTCATGGTAACCTTTCCGTGAACATCATCACCAGCTATAATATTCTTGTTACTCACCTCTGCAATAAGCCTTAAAATATCCTGAATATCTGCATCCTTAAAGTCAAGGGATATTCTTCTACCAGTATAAACATGTTTCATCCCAAGGCTTTGCGGTGAAAACACTACAGGTGATGAAGGAGGGGTGCTAATTTGCTGAGGAGCTGGAGCTCCTGGAATCTCACCGACTGGTTTTGGTATTATCACCTCAGCCTGTTCCTGTACCCCGGAACCAATAGTTGCAATTAACTTATTACCCTTTTTATCTATCGTGTACGCAGGAAATTGGGACTTTGTTGTATCAAGCACAAACCTGACCTTATTAGGATATTGTCCTATCCTTACCCTTTCTACATCATTAGTTCCTACTGGAATTTCTTTTGATGGAACAAGATCACCAACATCCAGTACATCAATTACCAATCTGGCAGGATTACTTAATCTAAATGCATTGTAATTCCCTATCTCACCATTACCTATGATGTCAATTACTGTTTTGTTATCAACTGTACTAAACTTAACGTCTATTATCTTTGATGCAACAGGCTTTTGCACTTCTGTGGGCTGAGCTACCTGTTGCTCTTCAATAACAGGGACTGCCTGGGTTGTAACCTGTTGACCCGTTACCGGTGGTAAAGGCTGTTGCAGTTCTTCAGGCGTTGCGCCTGGACCTGGCTGAACACCTGCTTCAGGCGATACTGGTTGCTCCATACCTGTAGGTGTTGATGATATACCTCCAACAGGTCCCAACTCCGGGGTTGGTTGCACCGGGGCAACAGTAGATGGTTGCAGTATCTGGTTCTGTGTAGTTTGCGTCTCACCAGCCTCAGGCTGAAGCTGTGGTATAGGTGCAACTGCGGGCGTTAAACCTTCTGCTGCAAGTGGAGCCGGTAACTCTGCCAGTGAACCACCAGGCTGTTGTGTTGTTAGAGCTGTTTTTGATACATTAACAACAAGATTATTACCTGTTACAGTCGCATTATAATCAACAAGCTTATCCAATCCTATCTCTATTCTGCCTATTTTACTTCCAGCCTCATTTAAAGATTTTACCGATATTGTATTTATTACCCCATTATTGATAGCCATGCTATTTGATAGGGCAGAAACATCTGCATTGGTTAGATCAACCACTATTCGCAAAGGATCAGTCATTTTATAAATAGTATAAACAGGGGGTGCGCTTCCTTCTATAGTTAATACTGTGGCAGTATCCTGATCGGATATATCAATATTACCTATAATATTAGGACCGCCGCCAGGCACAGGCTTTGATGAAGCACATGCTCCTATTAAAAAAATTATCGCTAAACTTGATATTAATATTTTCAATTTGTTCTCATTTTTCATTTTTTCCCCCTTAAATTTTTTGCGTTTTCTTTAATTCCATTGTAACTTCATTTGTTTTTATCTTACCTGTAAAAACATCTGTGTATTGTTCTAAAACAACAATCTTATCATTGAGTATACGAATTATCACTCCGTTATTCTTACCGATCTTGGTTCCTATCCCAACGATATAGGTCTTACCAGTTGGATCCTCTATGATCGCCTTTGCATTTGATACACCCCAGACTATTCCTCTGACTGTCAGCTGATCAAGAGAAAACTGTTGAAGTGGGGTAAGAGCGGTTGTTGGTTTTACTTTAGATATATCAAATGGCTCAAAAGGATCGGGTTTACCTGCTGGATTATAGTAATAGGTAGATGTATTGGTTACTGTACTGACCTGGGTTGGTGAAGTGCTAACAGTAGGTGCTACGGTTGTTGGTTTTATAGATGGTATCGGAGTAACAACATTCCTGGTACTAACATTTGAAGGTACTGGAGATTTTTTACATCCATTAAAAACCATGATAACCATCAAAGTCACTATTAATAATAAATGTTCTGTTTTTTTCATACCTGTTTCCTCTTTATTTTTTTTTGCCCGGTGTAGCATTGGCTGGAGCAGATTCTACGAATCTAAAAATCTTTGTTAAAAAAGATGCATCAAGCATGGTTTTCCCTGTGGAAGTCTGTTGCATGACCTTTAAGTTTAAATCAGACACATTAACTATCCTTGGAAGTTCTGCAAGTTTATACAGAAACATAGCTATGTCATCATACGTTCCATTTAAATGAAGCTGTACAGGTACCTCTGCATAAAATCCCTTTATTGCTTCAGCCTTGGGTTCTATCTGAATAACATTAAGTTCTGTTGTTTTTGATAATGTATTAAGTGTAACTAAATACTTGTCGATTTCCGGATTGTTTGGAAGCTTTGTCAGGGCTTCGTTTAATTGATCTGAAAGTTTTTTCAACTCGTTCTGAAATTCCTCTTTATGATCCGCAATAGCCTGAGTTTCCAGAACCTTTGCCTGAACTGAACGTTCCTGTGTTTCCAATCCTGCATAGGTACTTCTTTCACCTAAATAACCGGGCCATACGTACAGATCAACCAGTAGAATCAATATCAAAATAACACCTAACAACAAAAGCTTCTGCTGTATATTAAGTTTAGCAATGGTATTAATGTTTATATCCATAATTTACTCCTTAAGAGATGCCTCTATCATAAATTTTGTTTGGTAGTTTCAGTAGGACTGCTACCTGGGAAAGGATTAAACTTACAGGAGAGTGAGAATTTATATAAAAGAAGGTCGTTTGATTTTATCTGTTCTGTTTTTGAAAGATTAACATCGCTAAAATATGAATCCTTTGAAAGGTTATCCATGAATTGGGCTAAGGTTGCATTATCTAAAGCTACACCATCCATGCCAAGCACATCTCCATGTTGCTGGAGAGAGGTGAGCCATAACTTCTTTGACAATACACTTGTTGGATCATAAGGAATACATTTTGAGAGTTCATCCATTAAGTGCACTTCCGCAAGTCTGCTTTTCTCTAAAGTATTAATTATGTCCAGTTTGGCTTTTATCTGATCCTTCATCTTCTTGAAGTTGTTGATCTCTTCTACAACTTTATTTAGTTGAATAAGTTTTTGATTGAGCTGAGCAATATTTGTCCGTGTTGCCGAGATCTTATTATGTATGTTGATCTCAAGTAGAGCCAGCACAACAATGAATATCAAAACTACTGCACCACCCAATGCCAGTTGTTTGTAAACAGTTATTTCTTTTCCTGATACGGTCTTTTTCGCCTGTTTTAACAGATTTATTTTCATCATGATCAATTACCTGCCTTCCTTGTGGCTAAACCAACAGCTATAGAAACTATGGGCGAGACCTCATTAATATAATTCAGATCAAACACCTTTGTATTAACAGCCACCTTTTTAAACGGATTTAATGGTTCAACAGGCAATCCTGTTCTCTGGGAGATCAGATTTAAAAAGTCAGGAATCTTTGCTGTCCCACCACTGATCAATATTCTTGTTATCTTCTCCCCCCCTGTAGACAGATAAAAATCTATGGATCTCTGAATATCAGCAGCAATGGCTTCTGAAGCGGATTTAATTATTTCCATTACATCAGGTGTAATAGGTGTTCCACCTGAACCTGTTTTCCGTTTTTCTGCTTCTTCACGAGATATGTTTAACCCTTTCTGAATCTCTTCTGTAATTTGATTACCACCTGATTGGGTAAGATCCCTTGCGAATACCGGTATCCCCTTACTCACAATATTAAAGTTTGTTATACTTGCACCAACATTGATAATTACAACTGTGTCGTTTATATACTCTGGATAATTGATCTCAAATATGTTTTGTAAAGCAAAAACTCCTACATCAATAACTACTGTATTAAGCCCTGCTTCACCTATAGCTGTTATATAGTTGTTTATGAGCTCTTTCTTAGCCCCCACCAGAAAAACGCTCATCTGCCCTTCTGCTGTGGATCTTTCAAGTACCTGAAAGTCAAGATTTACCTCATTAATATTAAAAGGAATATACTGTTCTGCCTCCCATTGTATGGATTCTGCAAGAGCCTCATCCGTTGTTATAGGCATGTTGATCTTCTTCATAATAACAGAGTGCCCGGAAACCGCGGTTGCTGTGTTTTTTGTTTTAAGTTTTATGTTTGCAAGAATGCTTTTGATCGCATCAGTCACTGCAGAAGTATTAATGATATCACCATCAACAATAGTATCAGGGGGGAGGTTAGCTATACCGAGATTCATCAACTGATAGTCATTTTTGCCAACAGCCTTAAGTTCTATAAGTTTAACACTGCTTGTACCTATATCAAGACCTATCAGTTGTTTACCACCACCAAAAAAAGCCATAAAACCTCCTTTTAAAAATTAATCCGGAAAAACTTTATCCTTTTCTGAAAGTTTAAATCCCAATGCCTGAATGATCTTCCTCTTTGTATCAACTCTACATTCTTTTCCTTGTTCTATACGAGTAATGGTAAGAACAGATATGTTTGCTTTTCTGGCAAGTTCTGCCTTACTCATCAGGGCTTTTGTTCTTATTAATTTAAGATTATTCTTACCCATCATTACACCTCTCTTATATCTCATCAAGACATAATAAAAATTAAATGTCAAGTATTTTATTAATATAGATATTAATTAACATAAAATTACGTATAATTATGCGTTCTTATATTGTAACTCATTGCATCTTTTTCTCTATATTTAGAGTAAATGTCTGGGATGCTTTACCACCATATCCATCATCAACAACTACTTTCACTGGAACAGCAGATGATAAAGGAGCATTCTTAACATCCCAGGATATATTTCCATCTTTATCTATTGTCATTCCGGGTGGGGCGGACTCAAGCCTGTAAGATAATGGATCATTGTCCAAATCTGTTGCTTCTACTTTATAATAAAAAGTAGAACCGGTAATAGAGGTTGGAGGGGTGGATACTATTACAGGAGGAGAATCCTGTATATAAATAGAATTACTTGCAACACTAACACCTGTTTCCTCACCGTCTGAAGGTGTAGCAACCACAGAAATCAGATCTCCGTGCCTGTAAGAACTACAACTAAAAGAATCCCCTGAGTCATTGTTTACAGGGCTTCCATTAACATACCACTGATATCTTAAAGATACCTGATCACCATCTGGATCAAACGTTTTTACACGGGCATACACAGTAGAAGCAATTGTCGGGGATTGCGGTTCAAGGGTAATGGATGTGATCACAGGAGGGGAGTCTTTTACAACTATAGCAGGGGTGACAATCTCTTCATGTTTACCTCTGTCATTCAGGTAGGATACAACCGCTGTAATGTTATCACCCTTCTTAAAATCATCACGAAGGCTATTACCAACCATAGCCTGTTGGGTGTTGATATACCATGTTATATTTTTAACAGTTACATTTTGCGGAACAAGAACAGTAAGCGTATTGTTTACTGTAGGGTTCTCAGGTTGAATTACAAATGTTTTGGTACTGATGGCACTAAGATTCATATTAGTTTGGAATTGAGATTGGGGTTGTTTGTTGTGTTTCTCACAACCAAACATTGTTAATAAAACAATTAAAAATAGGTAAAATTTTTTCATAAATATCCTCCTGATTACTATTCAATATTATATTCTTTCAGTTTATACATGAGAGCCCTGAGACTGATCTCAAGTAACTGGGCCGCTTTAGTTTTGTTGCCATTCGTTTCCTTTAAAGCCTTTTGGATCAAGTCCATTTCAAGTTTTCTCTGTGCCTGTTTTATGGAAAATCCAGTATCCAGTACACCTGTCAGTATTGTATTACCTTTTGATTTAATCGTATCCGGAATTACTTCTGCAGTAATGAACTCCCCTTCTGCAAGTATACATGCTCTTTCCACTACATTCTCTAACTCTCTAACATTACCATACCATTTATATTTAAGAAACATATCAATAACAGCATCTTCAAAACCTTTTATATTCTTTGAAAACTTGGCATTATTTTTTTTTAAAAAGAAATTCGCTAACAATGGAATATCCTCCTGCCTTTCTCTTAACGGCGGCAATTTTATATTGAAAACATTAAGCCTATAAAACAGATCATCCCTGAATGTGCCTTTCTTAACCTCATCAGAAAGCTCCTTTGATGTGGCTGCAATAAATCTGACATCAATATTAATGGATTTTGTGTCTCCTATACGGAATATCTGAGATTGTTCTATAGCTCGCAGCAGTTTTACCTGCAGATTTAAAGGCATCTCTCCTATTTCATCGAGGAACAATGAACCACCATCAGCCACCTCAAAAAGTCCTGGTTTGTTCGTATACGCTCCGGTAAAAGCGCCTTTCACATAACCGAACAATTCACTCTCAAGGAGATGTTCCGGGATAGCCCCACAATTTATAGAAATAAATGGTCTTTCCTTTCTATCGCTGTTGTAATGAATAGCTTTTGCAACAAGCTCCTTACCCGTCCCACTTTCGCCTGTGATTAAAACTGTTGTCTTTAAATTGGCTACTTTTTTTATTTCATTTAAAACATTCAAAATCTTTTCGCTCTTCCCTACTATGGCTTTAAAATCATAATCTCTGGCTACGGCCTGCTTTAATATTGTATTTTCTCTGTATAATTTTAAACGCTCCTCTGCCTTCTTGATGGTTAAAATCAGCTCGTCTGGTTTAAATGGTTTTGGAATGTAGTCATACGCGCCTGCTTTTATAGCCTCTATTGCGCTATCTATATTACCATACGCAGACATCATGATCATTGTGGTTGGAATCTTATTCATTTGAAGGATCCTCAGCAACTCCATACCGTCCATCTTTGGCATTTTTATATCACAGAGCACAAAATCATAGGGATGCTTTTTAAGTTCTAACAGAGCATCTTCTCCATTGGATACAGCATTAACACTGTAGCCGTTTGTACTCAGGATATTTGAAATGGTGAACCTTATATTTTCCTCATCATCAACGATCAATATTTTGGTTTGTTCTCCCATATTCAAAATAATAGCACGTAATATACTATAAACTCAAGGGAGAATGATGTATGCCCCCTACTATACCATTGCTGCTATAACATCCAGTTCAACTTTTGCATCTTTAGGCAATGCGTTTACAAACACTGTGGTTCTGACAGGTGGGGTGTTTGTGAAATACTCTGCATAAACCCTGTTAAAGGCATTAAAATCATTTGGGCTTGTCAGGTACACGGTTACCTTTATAACAGAATCCAAATTAAGTTTTTGCTCCTCTAAAACAGATCTTATTGCATTCAATATGCTTCTTGTTTGTTCCTCAGTATTATCAGAAATAAGATTACCGGTTACCGGGTCTATCGCGATTTGACCGGAAATAAACATAAATCCATTTGTTATAACTATCTGGGAATAAGGACCAACAGGGGGCGGAAGCCTGTTTGTTCTTATGCATTTCTTCATGCTGTTTCACCTGCCATCACTCTGTGAACATCAGTTACATCTTTTATCTTGGCTATATTATTTATGATCTCTCTGAGTTGATGGATATCCTTTACTGCAATTTCAAACATCAATGTTGATTTCTGGTTTCTGTTTGGTGCCACAGATGCCCTTATGATATTGATCCCCATAGCTGATATAGAACTCGTTATATTTGCGAGTAACCCGGGTTTATCAATACCTGTAACCAGTATTTTCACGGGTCTTAGTATATCATTTGATACAGCCCATTCTGCATCTATCTTTCGCTCAGGATCAAGTTCAAGTATCCTCGGACAATCTGCGGTATGTATTGTAATGCCTCTTCCCCTTGTGATAAAACCTACAATAGGATCTCCTACAATGGGATTACAACAATGGGCAAATCTCACAAGTATATCATCCATACCCTTTATTTTTACAGCAGTGGAGGACTTTCTTGCTACAATCTTGAACAATTTTGAAATGGCACTATCTGTTTTGGGTTTAAGTTCGCCAAGCTTGTCAATCGGTACAAGATGCTTCAGAACCTGAAATGGGGATATTTTACCGTATCCAACCTGCGAGTAAAGGTTTTCTATATCTTTTATCCCTGTTGTTTCAAGGTATTTACCAATCTCATTTGAACCTATGAGTTTTGAGAAATCAAAATTGAATTTTGCGAATTCACTTTCAAGTAGCTCTTTACCAATTTTTTTACTCTGTTCCTTTTCTTCCTTACTCAACCATTGTCTTATTTTAGCCTTTGTTTTAGGAACAACAACAATCCTCAACCAATCACGTGTCGGGTGTGCAGTGGGCGAGGTGATTATTTCAACCGTGTCTCCATTTTTAAGCTGCGTTTTCAGAGGCACCAATTTACCATTTATCTTTGCACTGGCGCAATGATTTCCAACATCAGTATGTATAGCATAGGCAAAATCCAGAGGAGTGGCACCAACCGGGAGTTCAATTACATCACCCTTTGGAGTGAATACATAAACCTCATCAGGAAACAAATCTACCTTTACAAACTGTATAAAAGATTCCGGATCCTTTAGTTCCTGTTGCCATTCCAGAAGATGTCTTATCCATCTGAATGTAACATCTTCCTTTGTATCAAGAAGTTTGCCCTCTTTGTATTTCCAGTGAGCTGCAATACCTTCTTCTGCTATTCTGTGCATTTCCTTTGTTCTGATCTGGATCTCAACCCTCTCCCCTTTAGGACCGATAACCGTGGTATGCAGAGATTGGTACATATTATTTTTAGGCATTGCTATATAATCTTTAAACCTGCCAGGTACAGGCCTCCATGTATTATGAATAATACCAAGTGCCTGATAACATTCTTTCACTGTGTCAACAATAACCCTGAATGCTGTAATATCGTAGACCTGTTCAAAATCAAGGTTGTACTTTTCCATTTTCTGATAAATGCCATAAAGATGTTTTGGCCTACCACTCACCTCTACCTTCATGCCCTCTTTTTCAAGTATTTCCTGCAATATATGCTCGACTTCATGGACATACTTCTCACGTTCTTTTCTGGTCTTTGCTACCATCTTTGATAATTTGTAGTAAAGCTCTGGTTGGGTAAATCTAAATGCAAGATCCTCTAATTCGGATTTTAGCCAATAAATGCCAAGTCTGTGTGCTATTGGAGCGTAAATATCCAGTGTTTCTTTTGCTATGCCTTCTCGTTTATCCTCTGGCATATACTCAAGCGTTCTCATATTGTGCAATCTATCCGCTAACTTGATAATGATAACACGGATATCCTTTGCCATTGCCACAAGCATCTTTCTGAAGTTTTCTGCCTGCTTTGCAAGTTCTGTATTAAATGTTATATTGCTGATCTTTGTAACACCCTCAACAAGATCCGCGACCTCTTTACCGAACAACTCATTTATCTCTTCTATTGTTGCATATGTATCCTCTACTGTATCATGGAGTAAACCAGCTGTGATCGTGGGAATATCCATCTTTAAGGATGCAAGTATACCTGCAACCTCCATTGGATGGACAAGATAAGGTTCACCTGATCTTCTTACCTGACCATTGTGAACCTTTGCTGAGAACACATATGCCTTGTTTATAAGATCCAGGTCAGCACCCGGGTTGTAGGACAGGATCTTTTCATGGATTTCGTTTAAACGGATCATAACATACTTTAAATACTAAAAGGATATACGCAACCTTCTTGATGCATCAACCACCTCTCATAACCAGGTCAGGGTGTCTCTGATGCTACACTATTGTAATTTACCTTTTCTTCCTTGATGCCCCAACTATATAAGGGATTTTACTTGCCGCAACTTCCCTCAATGCTAAAACTATCTCTTTATTATCATCTTTGTTTTCTATTAGTGGTTGCGCACCTTTTAACAATTGTTTTGCCCTTTTCATAACTATCTGAGCAAGAACAAATCTATTGTTTGTGATCTTTAAAGAGTCTTCAACTGTTACTCTTGCCATACATTATACCTCTCTTTTGAATATTTTAATCCAACATCTCAGCCTTGTCAATTTACCGATAATACCTTCATCCAACATTAATTAGATTAATTGCTCACACCTACAATATCCTTCAAAACCAGTTCTACATTATCATTTCCATTGAACGTATTGTTCCTTATGTAATAAGCAATATTTGCATATCTGGGTAAACTATCTATTGGATCCTGCGTATTAAATACAACAAGCCCAATTGAAGTATCATCCTGAACAGCTTTACATCTTATTACATTATGCTTCAGAACAGTGGGTTCAGCCAATTTCACATTATAGGATACAAATACAGGCTCTGAATTCCCTGTACCAAAAGGCATTAAGAGCTTCAGTTCATCACTCACGCGTCTGGTAATTTGTTTTAATTTTAACACACCATCTATGCTTATGATTGGTGTAAGCATTTCTGTTGTAAGCGTTGTATCCATAAGTTTGAAAAAACTATCCCTGAAAGATTCAAGTTTATCAACCTTTATTACGAGTCCTGCAGCGAGTCTATGACCACCAAAACCTTCAAGATACTCGCTTAAACTCTTTAACGTTTCATAAATATGCAATGCCTGAATGCTTCGTGCTGAACCCTTTCCCAATCCACTCGTTAAAGAGATCAGGATCGTTGGTTTGTAGTAGGCCTCCACAAGCTTTGAAGCAACAACGCCGATAACCCCTGGATGCCATTCCTCAGAAGCAAGCACTATCCCTTTGCTCCTTTTCATGATAGTATCTTTGTCTATCAGTTCCAGAGCATTTTTAAAAATGCGTTGTTCAATCAATTGCCTCTCACTGTTGATCTTATCCAGTGTGCTGGCAAGCCTGGTTGCGAGTAAAGGATTATCTGTTGTAAGTAGCTGTACCCCAATTGCTGGATCATCAAGCCTTCCAGCTGCATTTATCCTTGGTGCAATCCTGAAACTCACATCAGAAACACTTATACTATCATGAGATAGAGAAGCCACCTCCTTTATAGCCTTTATTCCATACCTTTCAGAATGTTCAAGCACCTTTAACCCATTGCTCACTATAATTCTGTTTTCCCCTGTAAATGGCACTATATCAGCAATGGTTCCTAAGGCTACAAGATCAAGGTACTGCTTTAGATTGGGCATCTTAATATAATTAAAAAAGCCCTCTTTTTTCATTGTACTTCTAAGCGCCATGACAAGATTAAATGCTACTCCAACACCTGCAAGAACATTGATCTCTTTGTTATCGCTATCCTTTGGATTAAGGATCGCAAAGGCAGGAGGTTTTGTCTCAGGTATCTCGTGATGATCCACAATTATTGTATCCATGCCCCTTTGTTTTGCATAGCTTATCTCCATGTTGTTTGATATACCACAATCCAGTGTGATCAGGAGGCTATAACCTTCTCGTAAAAACCTCTTTATACTATCAATATTCAGGCCATACCCCTCTTTCAATCTGCTCGGGATATAATAGTTCACATTAGCTCCAACAGCCCTTAGATAAAGGTAAACAACCGATATAGATGTGATACCATCAACATCATAGTCCCCGTACAACATAATTTTCTCATGTCGTTTAATGGCTAAAATAACCCTTCTGACAGCCTTATCCATATTATCTATGAGAAATGGGGATGGGAGTCTGTTCAGGTCTGGATGTAAAAAACGCTCTATTTCTTCTTCATTTGTAATATTTCTGTTCACAAGCACTGTAGCCAGAACTTCTGATATACCAAGTGAACGTGACAACTTTGTAATCAAATTTTCTGAAGAACCATTTTTTCTTTCCCAGCGCTTAACCATTATTTCTTCTTTTGAAATATCTTTCCTTTCTCACCTATCCAGTCCAGAACAATTGCACTCGCTATAAACACAGATGAATATGTTCCAACAATAACTCCAATAAGCATGGCAAGAGAGAAATCATGCAACACAGAACCGCCAAGGAAAAACATAGCCAGTACCACAAGAAACACGGTTAATGAAGTAATGATCGTTCTGCTCAAAACCTCATTTATACTTCTATTAAACAGCTCTATGTTGGTCTCGTTCTTCCTTGTCTTTAAACGCTCTCTTATTCTATCAAAAACCACCACAGTATCTGTCAATGAATAACCTGCGAGGGTTAAAAGTGCTGTAACTATCAGCAGGGTTATCTCTTTGTTAAGCAGATAAAAGATTCCAAGCACAACCAGAACATCATGCGCAGTAGCTATTGTTGCTGCAATACCAAATTTAAATTCAAACCTCCATGCTATGTAGATTATTATCGCTATGAGCGACAGAATAATAGCCCACATGGCATTTTTCTGAAGGTTTTTACCTACAACAGGTCCTATTTCATTGGTACTCTCTATCTCAAAATTATTTGATGGAAAAGCAGTTTTTAAAGCACTAACAATCCTATCAGCCACGTTTTCACGCAGTTGTTTTACCTTTTTTACGCTGATCAAAAATTCGTTCAACTTTGGAAGCTCCTGGATCTCCGGGCTTGGGATATCCGCATTTTCAAGCACCTTTCTTATTTCAGATATCTGAATAGGTTGTTGAAACTTTAGCTGTACAGAAGTTCCACCACCGAAATCAATACCTATGTTTGCCTTACCACGTGCCATCTGAACAACCGCTATTATTCCGATTGCGACAAGGATACCTGATACTGTATAGGTATAACGCCTGACACCCATGAAGTTAATGTTTGTTTTACCTATCATTTCAAGAAACTTTAATTTCGTTAATCTTACTTTTGAGTTTAGATAATCAAAGAAAGCCCTTGTTGCAAAAAGCCCTGTAAACAGGTTAAGCGTAACACCTATACTGAGTGTTACAGCAAATCCCTTGATAGGACCGGTACCAAAGATGTATAGAATAATGGCTGTGATAAGGGTTGTTATATGTGAGTCAATAATTGTATAGAAGGCTTTATCGTATCCAGCATCAACTGCAGTGCGCACTGGTTTACCGAGTTTTAACTCCTCACGTGTCCTTTCAAAGTTAAGAACGTTTGTATCTACAGCCATACCAATTGAAAGTATTATACCTGCTATACCGGGTAGTGTTAATGTGGCACCAAACAATGCAAGTATGGCAAGAAGCATAATAACATTTATTATCAATCCCAAATCTGCTATTACACCTGCGATGATATAATAAATCAGCATGAACGCTATAACAAACACACCACCGGCAATTGCTGCGGTAATACCTTCTCTTATGGAATCCGATCCAAGTGTTGGACCAACAACATTTTTCATTAACACTTTTACCGGAGCAGGAAGAGCACCAGCCCTCAAAACAATTGCAAGATCCTTTGCTTCATCTTCAGTAAAGTTTCCGGTTATCTGTGCAACACCACCACTTATCCTCTCACGTATTACAGGGGCTGAATAAACTATATCATCCAGTACTATCGCCAATCTCTCACCAACGTGTGCTGCTGTAAGCTGATCAAATAATCTTGCACCCCTTGAATTAAACCTGATACTTACATACGGCTGATTGTACTCACCACCTATCTCCATCCTTGCATCTGTAAGCATATCACCTGTCATTGAAACATCTTTATCAAGTATATATGTCTGATATGTTGTAAGATTTGTATTTCTATCCCTGTTGACCTTGTAAGCAACCATGTACTGTGGAGGCACCTTACCTGCAAGGAATTGTTCAAGCTTTTGTTTATCATATGCCCATAGGTATGGGCTATTTATTGTTTCTCCTGTGGGCAGGGTTATTGGTGTTGAACCAGCATAAATTCCATCTGGCAATGGCTTGGTCTCTTTGATCAATTTATCCAGAAATGCTGGATTTTCATCAACAAGCATGAACTCTAACTGAGCTGTTTTACCTATGATCTGTATAGCCCTTTCTGGATCTTTTATACCGGGTAGTTCAACAATGATTTGATCACTGCCCTGGGGTTGAACAATAGGTTCAGTCACTCCAAATTGATCTATACGATTTCTAATGTTGTCAACAGCCTGACTCAGGATATTACTTTTCATGTAATTTACCTCATTGCCGGTCAGAGCAAGTGCAAAAAATGGAGGCTTTGTTGTATTGAGTTTTTGCAGATCCGGGAAATCATCCTTCAACACATTTAACAATTTATCAGTGTCATTTACATTTACAAGATTAAGGTCTATTTCTCCTGTGGTTGTAACAGAGATCGATTGAACAGCAATATTTTGTCTTTTAAGTGTGGATTGCAACTCACTGGCTTTTCTTGTAAGATCATCCTTTATAGCCTTATTTATATCCACACCAAATACAAGATAGGTTCCGCCTTTAAGATCAAGCCCTAAATTAAGTTTTGCAGAGGGTAGTAAACTCTTCCACCACTGAGGAAGCTGATTCACAAATGACGGTACAACTATAAAAATAGATATTACGGTCAGGACTCCTACAAGTATTAACCTCCATACAATATTCTTTCGCATCTTTACTCCTTCAAATTAGTTTAACATTATTTATAAACATTGAAAATTTTGTATCAAGGTATTCAGCTGCCCTTTTGCACAAAAGCATTCTGGATAAAAAAATTTCAAAGTATTCAACCACTTCTGATATACGTGTGTCAATAACAAGGTTTAATAAAATTTCTTTTTTTGTACTATCCACATCTATTCTTGATTCTGTCACCGCGTAATTCACCCTATCGTGTATATCAAACGTAATAAAGTTTCTATTCCTTACCCTGTTTCTATGAACATGCGTTTTGTCTGCTATTATCACTGCTGCTGTAATTTCATTTGTGATCTCACTTCCATCATCCTCATGATTACCTATCGCACTCATAACAGTAGCGGTCTCTTCAATGGTAAATTCATTATCAAGCAGTATATCCTTTGCAAGAAATGCGCTTGAAAGTCCATGGTTGTTTCTACTTATCAGGTTACCGAGATCATGCAAATATCCGGCAACTGCAGCAAGTGTAACAATCTTATCTGGAAAGCCCAGCATCTTCAAGATAAAAGCAGCTCTATCTGAAACAAACTCTGCATGATATTTCCCATGTTCTGTATAACCTATGCGTTCAAGATGCTGATCCGCCATAGTTATATATATGTGGGTTCTTGGATCATTTATTATTCTCTGCAGACTGATATCTTTGACTATATCCACCTTTACCAACCTTTCATCAGAATACTTTATATGCAGGGATTATTTTAATACCTACTTACTGGCACCTGTATTACCTACCTTCTCAACAGTTGAAGGCTGATTGGTATATGCGTATCCAGCAATATGGCCTTTCTCCACCTTTATTTTAACGCCATCTGCTATCTCAATTGTTACTGCATTATCTGCTATACCTGTTATCCTGCCAAAGATCCCGCTTGAAGTAATTACCTCATCTCCCTTTTTGAGACTGGAAAGAAACTCCTGATGCTTTTTTACCCTTTTTTGTTGTGGTCTTATTAACAACAACCAGAAGATAAAAAATATTATAATCAAGGGTAAGAACATGCTCATCAATCCAGACATGCCACCTTCCTGTCCAGCTGTTCCTGTGGCAGCACTACCTGCTGCGTATGCAATTGTATCCATCTTATATCTCCTTTTTATTTTTATTTTTTATCAACAAGTGTATCTATTACCGGATATTAATTTAATAACAACGCTACTTTTTACTCTGCTATTTATAATCATCAAATGCAATTTATTTAAATTAGATTAACTATTTTCTATTGTCAATTAAAGAATACACTTCTTGTCATTTTGAAATTGGTGGCATCCATTTAAAGCGCCCTGTCAAGAGAGATGTTTATTCCTATTGTGAGAAGTGGAGGTTCTTATGTGTATTTGAGTCATAATCTAAAGCCCCCTTTTTGGTTTTATACTATAATTATTAGGTGTGCACTTTTAATCTTTATTTTACAGGGCTTTCACACAGATTTGATATTTTCTTTATTCTTTCGTATTAAGATAATCAGTTGCTTCCCCTCGCATATAATTAAGGCGAAAGCCTTTTTCATAAAAGGAGGGTATATGGATAGCTTAAACAAACGTGTGTTACACACACACACAGTTTGGTGTGTTTATCTAGTGATTGATTTGCTTGCACTTGCAATGGCATACTTTTTTAGCTCGTGTGGATCGTCTCCACCATTTTCAACATATTTATCCAAAAATAAGGTTCACCCATACATAACATCCTTAAACTTTTTACCAGGCACGACACTTTATAGTGGAAAAACTATATACTGGGTTAAAAGGAGGCAATATGAAAAGCATAATATTAGCAATGATGGTAGGGTTTATTTTGATCTCTTTACCGGTTCTATCAGATGAGGGAGAGCCATCTTATTTCCCAACCCTGGAGGAGGCAAAGATCACAAATGCAAAAGTGGATGTGGTAGTTACAAGAGATAACAGAGGTGTTTACAAGTATTTTTATTCAGTATCTAATCTTTCAACAGGAAAATATAAAGAAATAGCAAACGTAAGTATTGATATATCCTTTCCACAAGGTGGTATGCCTGTAACTGCTGGCGGGATAGAGCAAGGACCTAATACAGAAAAGATTGGTCAACATAACACACCACCAGAAGGTAATGTAGTTCTTGTAGGAATATGGAGTCCACCGGGATGGGATGCAAGATATAATATACCTCCTGAGGAGTATATCCCAGTACTTGGTCACATAGGTGATGCCTTCTGGGGACCTAATTGTAGACAGAAATGTATAGGAATTACTCCTAATAAATCTCTTAAAGGATTTATATTATATAGTTATGGGCTTCCGGGTATAAGAAAATTTACCTTAGGCTCAACATTTATACCTGTCCAAGGTAGGGATTTTCCTGAAAACTGGAGTGCTGGGCAATTTCAGCATTGGATCATGACAGAAGGGCAGGCGGTAAATTTTACAGGTATGACAGTTGGCCCGTACGCTCCGCCTGCTAACTTCGTGCCTGTAAACTTTCTTAATTACATCATCTCTTTGAAGCAGCAGTCCTATCAGCTTGGGTGGATAGTGCAGAAGGCTGAGGAGGAGCATGACAAGGATAAGTCAAAAGAAAAGCCCAAAAAAGATAAAGTCGAGAATGACAAAGAAACCGGCATCATGCAGAGCCTTGATAAGAAGCTTAACCATGCAATGGCAGAGCTACAGGCTGGAAACACAAAACAGGCTATAAATATTCTTTCTGCATTTGTGAATGAGGTTGAAGGTTTATACAATGTCTGCAGGGAACACGAGGATCATGAGGGTGATAGAGACAGACAGGGTAATGAAGACAAACAAGTAGCTAAAGCAATGGACAAGGGACACTTCAGTCCCCCTTTTCCCCCCTTTAGAAAAGGGGGAGGTAAGGGGGATTTGACCCACAATAAGGTATACGAACATGAAAACTGTGACAAAAGCCATCTGACCTCAGAGGCTTACGCACTTTTAAGATACAACACAGAGTACCTTATAGACAGGCTCAGAGGTAAAACAAGAGGGCATGAAAAAGACAAAGATAGACAAGATAAAAACTAATCCATTGGGGAAGAACAGGGGTCAGGGCTACACATTACACAGTATGCTGTTGTAACGGGAACAGGGACACCCATCTAAGGTACCCTCTGTCTTGGAGAAAGTGCATCCATGTCGTGAGGAGCGGAGGTTCTTATGTGTATTTGGGCTATAATCCAAAACCTCCTTTTAGACTATAATTATTAGGTGTGCACTTTTAATTTTTATTTGACAATCAGTTATTGAAGCTTGACATAATTAAAGAAAGTGTGCAAACTTTAGTTTTATTGGTAAGTTTTTTTACTATATCATTAACAGGAGGTAATTGATGAAACGATCACGCATACTGGGTGTCGGAAGATATCTACCAGAAAGGATCGTAACGAACTTTGATCTCGAAAAGTTAATGGATACATCAGATGAGTGGATAAGACAGCGCACCGGAATAGAACAGCGTCGTTTTGCTGCTGAAGGTGAAGGAGCAGCGCTTATGGGAACCAGAGCTGCTGAGGAGGCAATAAAGAATGCTGGCTTAAAAAAGGAAGATATAGATTTTATCATATTTGCCACTCTAAGCCCTGATTATAACTTCCCTGGATCAGGTGTACTTGTACAGGACCTGTTGGGCATAGGGACAATAGGAGCACTGGATGTTAGAAATCAATGCTCAGGGTTTATATACAGTCTTTCCATAGCAGACCAATTTATCAAAACAGGTATGTATAAACATATACTTGTCATAGGCTCAGAGGTACATTCAACAGGTATAGACCTATCAACAAGAGGAAGGGATGTTGCTGTTTTATTTGGGGATGGAGCAGGTGCTGTGGTTGTTGGTGAGAGTGAAGATGAAAACAGAGGGATACTATCAACACATCTTCATTCTGAAGGCAAATATGCAAAAGAACTCTGGGTTGAAGCACCTGCAAGTGTTCTACATCCAAGGCTGACACACGAGATGCTTGATCAGGGCAGGCATTATCCAAAAATGAATGGCAGAAATGTATTCAAGCATGCTGTAACAAGGATGCCTGAGGCAATAATGGAAGCACTTGAGGCAAACGGTTATAAAGTAAGTGATATAGACCTTTTAGTACCTCATCAGGCAAATATGAGAATAAATGAGTATGTTGGGAATGCCTTGGGTATACCACCTGAAAAGATAGTACATAATATACAGAAGTATGGGAACACCACAGCAGCCACAATTCCATTATGCTTATATGATGCAATAGAGGATGGAAGATTAAAGCCAGGTGCACTTGTTTGTATCGTAGCATTTGGAGCCGGGTTTACCTGGGCTTCAGCACTGGTAAGGTGGTAGTATAAGACGGGAGAGTGTCCCAATAATTAACCCATACACAGGATGTAGCAACCTCACCTCCAGTGACGCACAATGGGTCAACAAAATCAGGATGTTGGTCTGTTTCAAAAAGGCTATTTCAGATTATTCTGGACAGCTGTGATCAGATGTGTATTTTATACTTGTTGAGTATAACAACAGGATGATACGATAGCTTTGCCTTTCTTAATCCTTGATTACCAAGGTCCTGTTCACGATTTATGTATTTATATGAACTGCACTCATGTTCACATAGTTGCTGATTAATTGTTTGAGATATACCATCGTAAGCTGGATCATACTTTTCTATATGAATCACAGCTGTATTGCTATTTAAAGGTTCTGCAATGGAGAATGCTCTCACATGACCATCAACCCGAAAAATGCAATAGGAAAGTTTGCTCATTCGTTCAACCCTGCGATCCACCTAAGATACAAAGACTTTTTG
>JBMFUY010000006.1:0-31019 GCA_049966275.1 bacterium | reverse complement strand
AAGAATACCTATATTTGACGCGGGGTTATCACTCATTACACAAACTTCCCTATTTTGCAAACGCATTTTTCGGGTTATATATTCATTGCTATTGCCATTACGTAAACACGTTTAGCCCCTGCACGCATCAGAACTTTGGTGCATGCATTGGTGGTTGCACCTGTTGTGATAACATCATCAATGAGTAAAACATTTTTATTTTTAAATCGATGATTGTTTACTACCCTGTAGGCATGCTTAACATTTTCGTATCTCTGGGCAGAATTCAATCTGGACTGTGGTGCGGTTTCTTTTACCTTTATCAATACATTGTTGTAAACAGGCAGAGATAATTGTCTGGATAATATCTTTGCTAAAAGCTGGGTCTGATTGTATGACCTGTGCTTCAGCCTCCCCTCTGAAAGAGGCACTGGTATAATGCAATGGATACCCTGTGCTGCAAAATCTTCATTGTAAAGTTTGATAAGTTGTTCTGCAAAAAACTCAGCTAAATGCACCTGGTCACCAAATTTAAATCTATGTATGAGCTTTATCATTGCGCCATCATATTTAAACATAGCCCTTGACATTGTAAACCTATTTTTACCCTTAATACAATTGTAACATAGATGTGACACACCATGCTCTGTATTAAAAGGTTTCCCACATTTTGGGCAAAACGGCTGAATTATACAATGTATCTCACGCTCGCATTCAGGACACAGTATTGAATCTGTTGTTCTGCCGCATACTATACAGCCACTTTGAAAGAAAATATTTGATATATGTTTTAATCTTAACAGGATTGACATTTCCAGCAATACAATTATACCTCTTCAGAGCAGAGAGTTATATCAATGGATGGATGCATCGGACAAGATGATGTTGTTCCAGCTCTTTAAGCTGTGGTTCTGCCTCAAGGCATTCTGCTGTTCTATAGGTGCATCTATCATAAAATCTGCAACCAACATAATCATCATAATGTGCCCTCACACTACCAGGGATGGCAGTGAGTCTGGATGGTGTGTGTATTGCTATCTCCATTAACTCTGGTATAGCCATAAGCAATGCCTTTGTATATGGGTGATATGGTTTTGAAAAGATCTCCTGCTTGCTTCCCTGTTCAACAATAACCCCACCATACATAATTACAAGCCTGTCCACAAGCTCATAGGCTACTCCAAGGTCATGTGTTATAAGAAGCATTGTAAGATCGTAATGCTTTTTTGCATACTTGAACAGGTCCAGAATCTGGGCTTGAATAGTAACATCCAGGGCTGTTGTGGGCTCGTCCGCGATCAGTAAATAAGGCTTGTTAACAAGTGCTATTGCAAGCATCACCCTCTGCCTCATACCACCACTTAACTCATGCGGGTATAGATGCTTTATTTTTTCAGGCTCTGGTAATCCAACATCCTTCATAATATCTGTTACTATCTTATCCAATCTTTCTTTTGTTATATCCGGTTGATGTGCATTTACCGCCTCAGCTATCTGATAACCAACCGTAAACAGGGGATCAAGCGATGCAAGTGGATCCTGAAATACAATGGATATATCCTTACCTCGTATCTGTCTTAGCTCTTTTTCGTTTAATGCCAGTATATCTTTATTATTATAAATAATACTTCCATGATCGTAGGATCCATTGGCTGGTAACAGTTTTAGAATAGATAAGCCAAGTGTTGTTTTTCCACTACCACTTTCTCCAACAAGCCCAACACATTCTGTCTTTTGAATTGAAAATGACACATTATCAAGAACCCTATGTGTTTCCCTGCCTGTTCTATATGATACTGTAAGGTTTTTTATATCCAGGAGATTGGCCATGCATATTAATTGCCCTTTAAAAGGGGCATTGTCAACCTAAAGTTTGTTCTGTTTTATTTTAAACTAAATAAATTCTACCTTTGCTCCATTTTTAGTGGAACCACGAATTTCTCCTATAATATAGGCTTTTTGTTTAAATGTACGTATGATATTTACTGCCTTTTCAACCCTGTTTTTATCCACAACTACTATCATGCCAATACCGTTATTAAAGGTTCTTAACATCTCGGATTCTTCTATACTGCCAAGTGATTTGATCATCCTGAAAACAGGGGGTACAAACCATGAGTTTGTTTCAATAACAGCTGTATATGTTCCAGGTAAAACCCGTGGTAGATTATCAACAATTCCACCTCCAGTGATGTGTGCAGCAGCCTTCATCAACCCCTGTCCGATCAATGCCTTTATTACCCTGACATAGATAATGGTTGGTTTTAACAGCTCCTCTCCAAGTGTACAACCAAGCTCGTCAATATGCGCATTGAGCTTCATCTTTTTCTTCTCAAGCAGTACATATCGTGCAAGAGAATAACCATTACTGTGTAATCCACTTGAGCTGATGCCTATCAAAACATCACCCTTTTTTACAGTTGATCCATCTATGATCCTGTCCTTCTCAACAACCCCAACCACAAACCCGGCAAGATCATATTCATTCTCAGAATAAAAACCCGGCAACTCAGCGGTTTCGCCGCCTATCAGTGTGCAATCAGCCTGTTTACAACCTTTCACAATACCCCTTACTATGTCAGTGGCAACGTCCACATTTAATTTTGAAGTCGCTATATAATCAAGAAACACTTCAGGCATAGCACCATTCACTATTATGTCGTTAACGTTCATTGCAACAAGATCAATACCCACTGTGTCATGAGTATTCATCATAAAGGCTATCTTGAGTTTTGTTCCAACCCCATCAGTTGAAGTCACTATAACCGGGTGTTTGTATCTTTTTGTGTTTAGCTCAAACAACCCTGCAAACCCGCCTATACCTGAAATTACCCCTGACTTGAACGTAGACCTTGCCAGGGGTTTTATCCTTTCTACAAAGGCATTACCCTTATCTATGTTAACACCAGCATCACTGTATTTCATTCTAATCTGCTTTCTTCCTCAAGAATGTTGGGATATCCAGTTCTTCCTCGTCATATCCTGTTAGCATAACCTTCTTCACAGACTTTACAGAGTCTATCTCATCTATCTTCCTATCCACGCGCTTGAATGCTGGAATGTCCCTGTCTATCTGGTTATGCACAACAGATAATCTATTTGTATATTTTTCCTTTACATTTCGCTCCCCAAAACCTGTTGCTATGACAGTTACATTAAGGTTATCGCCAATATTCTCGTCTATCACTGTACCATAAATAACATTGGCATTCTCATCTACCTGTTCTTTAACAAGCTCGCATGCTTCTTTGACCTCATTTAAGGTGAGGGATGCGTCTCCTGTAATGTTTATAAGAACCCCTTTTGCACCTGCTATGGAAATATCCTCAAGTAATGGGTTTGATATAGCCTCCTGAGCCGCTTCTCGTGCCCTTTTCTCACCATTACTCTTGCCAGTACCCATCATTGCCATACCCATTTCACTCATCACTGTTTTTACATCTGCGAAATCAACATTAACAAGTCCGGGTATTGTAATAATATCAGATATGCCTCTCACAGCATGTACAAGTACCTCATCAACCTTTGAATAAGCCTCAAGTATGGTGGTCTTGCTATCAGAGATATTAAACAGTCTGTCATTTGGAATTACAATAAGGGTATCCACATACTGGCTCAACTCATCAATACCTTTTTCTGCTTTTGAAGCCCTTTTCTTTCCTTCAAACTCAAATGGTTTTGTTACCACTGCAACCACGAGTGCACCAAGTGATTTTGCTATCTCTGCTATGACCGGACTTGCACCTGTTCCGGTTCCACCACCCATACCAGCAGTTATGAAGATCATATCAGCTCCTGTCAGAGCCTCTTTGATCTTTGCCTCATCTTCGATAGCTGCTTCCCTGCCTATGTCAGGATTTGCGCCGGCACCCAATCCTTTTGTCAGTTTGGCACCAAGCTGAATCTTGTAGGGCGCTTTGTTTCTTGTAAGAACCTGCATATCAGTGTTTGCTGCAATAAAATCCACGCCCTTCATACCCTGTCTTATCATTGTGTTTACAGCATTTCCACCACCACCGCCAACACCAATCACCTTGATCTTGGCAGAATGATGATACTCGTTACTCAACTCAAACATTTTATCCTCCTTTCTTTATAAATAGCTTTGCAGCTATATTTGAGAAAAATTCTCTAATACTCTTTAAAATATCTATGTCCCTGCCACTGTATGTTTTCACCTGCTGATGTTTACTCCCATAGATAACAAGTCCCACTGCAGTTGCATAAGAGGGATCTTTTACAACATCAGTCAGTCCACCAACACCAGAAGGGAATCCTATTCTTACAGGCAGGTTAAATATCTGCTCACCAAGATCAACAATACCATCCAGTAATGAGCTGCCTCCTGTGAGGACAATACCAGCGGAAATAAACTCTTTGAATCCTGATTTTACAAGTTCTTTATCTACAAGGGACAGTATCTCTTCCACCCTTAACTCTATTATCTCTGCCAGTGTGGAACGTGATATTGTTCTTGGTTTTCTGTTACCAATGCCAGGCACCTCAACCATCTCGGCTTTGTCCACATTTGACCTGAGGGCTGTTCCATACTTTATCTTGATCTTCTCTGCTTCGTGAATAGGGGTCCGTAATCCCACAGAAATATCTTTTGTAATATGTTCACCGCCAAGCCCTATCACGCTTGTGTACTTTATACTTCCATCATAGAAGATCGCTATGTCAGTTGTACCTCCACCAATATCAACTATTGCCACACCAAGATCCTTTTCCTCTGGATTCAACACAGCCTCACTTGAGGCTATTGACTGAAGTGCAATATCAGACACCACAAGACCGGATCTGTTGCATGCCTTTACTATGTTCATTGATGATGACATATTTGCAGTTACTATATGAACCTTTGCCTCAAGCCTTACACCAGCCATTCCTGTTGGATCCTTTATTCCGCCTTGATCATCAATGATAAATTCATACGGCAGCACATGTATAACTTCACGATCCTGAGGTATTGGCATGGCTTTGGCAGCGTCCACAACCCTTCTTATATCACTCGGTTTTACCTCTCTGTCCTTTATTGCGATGACACCATTACTGTTAAAGCTCTTTATGTGGTCACCTGCGATACCTGTATAAACATTGGATATTTCATAATCAGACATAAGTTCTGCTTCCTCAATAGCCTGTCGTATCGCCTTAACTGTAGCCTCGATATTAATAATATTCCCCTTGCTTAAACCATGCGATGGTGAAACCTTACCTATCCCCACAATGTCTATGGTGCCCTCCTTTAACTCTCCCACAATTGCACAGATCTTTGTTGTTCCTATATCAAGTCCAACAATCATGTTATCCTTTTTTGGCAATGTTGCTCACCTCCTTTATTGAATTTCTCTCATCGTTGTTACCTGTGATAGTATTAATGTTTCTCACAGATTCTGGTTGGACATCGTTTTTATAATGCAGAACCCCCATATCAAGAAAGCGCAGATCTATAGAGGAAAACATCTGGATTCTGTCCCCGAAGTAATTGATCAACGCATTGAGTTTATTTATCCTTGACAGCAGATCACTCTTACCAAACCTTATCAGAAGCCCATCTGTTGTGATCACTGTGTACCCTGTATCATCAACGTGTAATTCTGATATATCTTTGCTAACAACAAGTGAATTGTGATCAAGTTCTTTAATGAAGGATGTTGCATCCATGACAGGTTGTAAAGGCACATCCATAAACCCATGTCCTTTAAAAGAAAAACCTGTTATGACCGGATAGTTGGTTGCATCATTATCCGTTACACCTTTAAAAATAATCCCATGTTCATCCACATAATAGAGCTTATCCAGCAGGATCATACAGTACACCTTTCTTTCTGCAACCGTAATATCCAGCGTATGGGGTGGTGATTTTCTTATGGATACACTGGCTATCCATGGTATGGTTAAAATGTTCTGTTTTATCTTTCCAAGAGGAATTAAAAATATATTCTCTCCTACATTTAGACCTGAAGCCTTTACTATCTCCATAGGCATAACGTGTTCATATCCCTTTATGCTAACCTGCTTTAAAGAGAACAGGCTTGATGTTGTAACAAAGTTTACAAGTTTAATATAAAGTACGTAACTGCCAATGATCAGACCCGCAGAAATAATAATGTACCATGCGTATTTAACGAATAAACGCATCCTTGCATAGCGTTTTAACCTTATATTTGATATGCTTTGATGCCCTGTTTTAAAATCTAAATCCATTGCTTATAAACCTTTACCTTCTTTTAATGATGCTGATTTTAATATTCCCTCTATGAGCTGATCATAATTAATACCTTTGCTTTCTGCTATTTTCGGCACATAGCTCAACGCAGTAAGTCCAGGGAGTGTATTGACCTCAAGCAGATAAGCCCTGCCAGCGGATGCAACCTTAAAGTCTATCCTTGAATAAAAACTGCATCCTAACAATTGATGAGCACTCAAGGCTATGTCCTCTATAGTTTTTATCAGGCTGGTTTGAATAGAAGGAGGTATACAGAACACCTCCATTCCCTCTGTGTACTTAGCCTCATAATCAAGGAAAGATTTTGCTGAATTATCTGCTACATTGATCTCCATGGACCCAAGCACCTTATTGTCGTATATAGCCACTGTGATATCCTTGCCCTCTATAAACTTCTCCACAAGCACCCGATTCCCATATTTAAAAGCATTTGAAAGAGCTTCAGGTAATTCTTGAGGTGTGGAAACCTTGCTGATTCCAATGCTTGATCCCTCTCGTGCTGGCTTTATCATGTATGGCAGATTCATACCACTCTCTTTAAGCAATTCTGAGTATTCAACAGGTTTATTCAGGGTAATGTATTGAGGTGTGAGGATTCCTGCACTTGTCATAAGATGTTTTGTGAGGATCTTATCCATTGCTATGGCACTTGCAGTGATCCCTGAACCAGTATAAGGAATACCCATCAACTCAAGTAAGCCCTGGATGGTACCATCCTCTCCATATGTTCCATGCAGTGCATTGAAGACAACCTCTATGTTCATATCCTTAAGCTTGAATGGTAGTGTTCTGTCCACCTCAACCTTTACTGCGTTATAACCAAGTCTGGTTAAGCTTTTGAAAACCGCCTCACCGGTTAACATGGATATGCCTTTCTCAGAAGAAAGTCCACCAAGCAAAACACCTATTTTTGTTTGTTTTGTAATATTACTGTTCATTGTTCACCTACTATTACAACCTCTAATTCCAATTTTATCTTGCTCTTTTCTTTTACCTTTTCCATACCGGCATCAATAAGTGTAAGGACATCTTCTGCACGTGCATCACCAGTGTTTATTATAAAGTTTGTGTGTAGTTCTGAATACTTCGCACCTCTTACCCTGACCCCGCGCATCCCTGCTTCATCAAGTAGTTTCCATGCTTTTACCTTTGGAGGGTTTTTAAATATTGAACCACTGCTTGGATGGTTTAATGGCTGTGTCCGGGTTTTTTCTTTCAGGATATGAGCTACACGCTCCTGCACCTTCTGGCTGTCGGATTTCTGCAATTTTAACACTGTTGCAACAACAATACTGCTTGAAGATAGTTGTTTACACTCCCTGTAGCCAAACCCCATATCTTTATTCTTCAGTGTTCTGATCCTGCCTGTACGTTCTATAAACGTTACAGTCTCCACTATATCTGATATTGTCCCATATCTTGTGCCTGCATTCATGTAGATTGCACCACCAACTGTACCAGGTATACCTGCAAGTGGTTCAACCCCGGAAAGCCCCTTTTCCTCACAGTACTTAACCAACAGACCCAATGGTGTGCCTGCACCTACTGTTAATCTTACAGATGCATTGTCTTCATCTGACACTTCAATCGTATCAAGTGTGTCTTTTATACGGATAACAGGCTGTTTTATTCCGCCATCCCTTACTATGATGTTTGTACCTGCGCCCATAACTATGTACCTCTGTTCATTGTTCCTTGACCACTCTATAAACCTGAGTATATCCTCCTGATCCGCAGGCGTAATCATACAGGTACATGGCCCACCAACATGCATGCTTGTGTGCTCTTTCATGGGCACATCAAACATCACATTTCCTTTCAGGATATGCTTTAATTCGTTAAAATCAGGCATGCTCTTTTAATCCTTTTATAAATGCATCTCCAACAACATGTATATCTCCAGCACCCTGGGTAATAACCATGTCCCCTGGCTTTACAATCCTATTTAATTCCTCTACGATCCTTTCTTTATCAGGAATGTAACGCACATCTTTGTAACCCATATTTTTCATTGCACTGTAGAGGTTATAGGCATTTACACCATCAATAGCCTCTTCCCCTGCAGAGTATATGTCTGTTATGATAAGTACATCTGCTTGATAAAACGCTGTGAGAAAATCATTGAATAAAAGCTTTGTCCGTGTGTACCTGTGCGGTTGAAACACCACAATGAGCCTTCTGTTCCAGCCATTCTTTGCACCTGCAAGCGTAGCTTTAATCTCCTTCGGATGATGTCCATAGTCATCAATCACCATAATATCGTTTATGTGTGCCTTTATCTGAAAGCGTCTCTCTACACCATTGAATCTCTCTATTCCCTCTTTGATCCTGTCTGGTTCAAGCTCAAGTTCAATGCCTGTAGCAATACTTGCCAGTGCGTTGTACACATTGTGAATGCCTGGCATATGGATTGTAAAGTTGCCATAAGGTTTACCCTTAACGTTAACTGAGAAATTACATTCCCCGGCTTTCTGCACTACATTGTATCCCTGAATATCTGCCTGGGCAGACAATCCGTATGTCATTCTTCTAACCTTTATCCTTGGGAATATGGACGCTACGTTTTCTTCATCAAGGCACAGGATTGCAAGTCCATAAAATGGAACCTTATTAACGAATTCCACAAAAGCATCCTTCTCCCTTTCAAATGTAACGTAATAATCAAGATGCTCTGGATCTATATTGGTTACAATAGCTATTGTTGGCGTTAATTTGAGAAAACTACCATCACTCTCGTCTGCCTCTGCCACAAGGTATTCACTCTGCCCAAGCTTTGCGTTTGAACCAAATATATTAACCCTTCCACCCACTATGCTCGTGGGATCAAGCCCTGCTGTTGCAAGGACTATTGAAACAAGGGATGTGGTTGTTGTTTTCCCATGACTGCCTGCTATTGCGATCGCGTATTTAACCCTCATAAGCTCAGCAAGCATTTCAGCCCTTGGTATAACCGGTATGTTGTGTTCTTTAGCATAAACAAGTTCAGGATTATCAGGCTTAACCGCAGAGGAATACACAACCACATGGGCATCTCTGGCGTTTTCTGCTTTATGTCCTAACATAACCTTTGCACCAAGAGATTGGAGCCTATCTGTGACCTTTGATTGCTTTAGATCAGAGCCGCTAACCTCGTATCCTATGTTGAGCAGCAGTTCTGCTATACCACTCATACCTGCTCCACCTATACCAACAAAATGTATGTGTCTTATCCTTTTATGCATAACTAAACCTCTCCAGCCAGAGCTGATAATTCATCAACTATCCTTGCGCTGGCATTGGGTTTTGCCCATTTCAACATAGCTTCAGACATCCTTTCCAGCCTGTTTGTGTCATTTATCAGTTCATGTAATATCTTTATGAGCAGATCGGGTTCTCTGGTCATGGCTGGTATTATTATAGCTCCACCATACCTTGCAACCTCATTGGCATTGATCGCCTGGTGATCTGATGTTGCAGAAGGGTACGGTATCAGTATAGATGGTATGCCATAGGCTGCTAGTTCAAACAGTGTAGATGCCCCTGCCCTTGAGACACAGAGATCAGCCTTTTCAAATACACCTTCCATATCGTCTATAAAATCAAATACCTGTGCATTGAACCCATAACGTTTGTAAGCCTGTTCTACATCAGCCTTTTCTGAAGCACCTGTCTGGTGGATCAGTTTAATCTTATCCTTCAAATCCTGCATATCTTTAAGTGCATCTATCATCATTTTATTTATCTGATGTGCGCCCTGACTCCCGCCAAGTATTAAAACCGTCTTTGTGCCGGAATAAAGTTTCTTTGATTTCATGGGCGTGTATCTTATGGGCAAACCTGTAAGGATCACCTTGTTTTGTGGTAGATATTTCATGGATGCCTCAAAGGATATAAAAACTTTTTTCACAAACCTTGACAGAAGTTTGTTTGCAAGCCCTGGTACAGAATTCTGCTCATGGATTGCACATGGGATATGCATCATAGCAGCTGTCATTACAATGGGGAACGAAGCATAGCCCCCAACCCCAAGAACTATATCAGGCTTAAATTCGTTTATTATATTCCTTGATTCCGTCATTGCATTAAACAACAATATTATGGCATTTACCTGTTCCCTGAATGTCTTGTTCTTAAAACCCCTTACATCGAGCAATCTTCTGTGCTCCACAGGGAGTGTCCACTTTTTTGCTTCAATACCTGTTTCAGAGCCTACATACATATACTCTATGCCTTTATTCCTTTTTAAGATCTCATTTATAATTGCAATAGCAGGGAAGAAATGCCCACCACTACCTCCACCTGCTATAATCAACCTCATCAGTCCCATTGTTAACCCTTCTTGACAGATTCAATATTATACCTATTGATACAAGCTCTGCTGTTAATGAACTACCACCATAACTTATAAACGGCATTGTGAGCCCTTTTGTTGGAAATAAACCAAGTGTAACCCCTATATTAACGATAACCTGGATAGCTATAAACAGGGTTAATCCATAAACTGTCATTTTAGTAAAGAGGCTTTCAGCGCGTGCACCGATTGAGAATGCCTTTGTAATGATAAAGATGAATAATCCTATGACAGCTGCAACCCCTATGAAACCAAGTTCTTCTGCTATTACAGAGAATATAAAATCTGTATGAGCCTCTGGTAGATAAAACAATTTTTCAAAGCTATTACCAAGGCCAACACCTGTTATGCCACCAGTACCATACGCAAGTGTTGATTGCACAATCTGAAAACCAGAGGTTTGCGCATGTTGCCATGGGTCGAGAAAAGCCTTTATACGATTAAGCCTGTATGCTGAATGTAAAACGAGCATTATTGCAACAGGAACAATAGGGCTAAATACTAAAATCAGAGATAAAAGGTTAACACCGGACAGGAAAAGCATGGCGAAAACCACGACTGATATAATCATCGTGGTACCAAAGTCTGGCTCTTTGATGATCAACAGTAAGATTATACCCGTGTAGATCATGGGTAAAATGACTGGAGGGGTTGTGTTTAATTTCTGTCCTTTTTCTTCAAGGATATGCGCTATGGTTAAAACAAGTACAGGCTTTGCAAATTCTGAAGGTTGTAATGTGAATCCAGCAATCCTCAACCATCTATGAGAACCACTCACAACTATCCCTATGTGAGGAACAAATACGAGCAGTAATAAAACCACACTCAATGCATACAAAACATTTATATACCTTCTTATGATATCCAGATTAACAACTGCTGCAAATCCGCCAGCGAGTAGACCAAAGAACAGGAACAAGATCTGTCGTTCAACAAAGTAATACTTTGTTCCATAAAGTTTGAGTGCATATATTGAACTTGCGCTGAATACCATAATGACGCCGAATATGCACAACAGAAGTGTTCCAACAATTATGCCAGCATCATAGTCTTTCATAGTTGTTATCCCTGTTAAGTTTCATAACCATGGCTCTGAAGGTATCCCCCCTGTGTTTGTAATCAGTGAACATATCAAAACTTGAACACGCAGGAGACAGAAGCACATTATCTCCATGGGTAGCATTGTTTATTGCAGTTTTTACCGCAGCTTCCATTGAGTCCACAGATACTATTCTCACAAGCTCCTGAAATGTATTTTTTATACGTTCTTTTGATTCACCCATCACGATCAGTAATTTCACCTTTTGTTTTATAAGTTGAGATAGTGGAGCATAATCACCCTGTTTATCCCTTCCTCCCATTATAAGAATTATAGGAGCAGGAATGGTTTTCAGAGCAACCACAACCGCATCAACATTTGTTGCTTTTGAATCATCGTAATACTTTACACCATTGAACTCAGCGACAAACTCAATCCTGTGGTGAAGTCCTTTGAAGTTGTCTATAGTTTGTTGAATGATTGCATCAGGAACATCCAGAAGCTTTGAAACAATAATACATGCCATTGCATTTTCCACATTATGCATACCTGATAGGGATCCATTGTTAATGGTGAATATCGCTTTTCCACCTGAGCCATCAACATAGACTATGCTCCCACCTTTATAGTATGCGCCTCTACGTGTTCTTTTGCTTGTTGTAAAGCAGTAAGGTTTTGCCTTTATAAGCTTCTTGTTTCTTACAATGTAGGGATCCTGGGCATTTATAACCGCATAGTCATCCACAGATTGATTCATGAATATTCTGAACTTTGCATTCGCGTATTCATTCATATCCCTGTACCTATCAAGATGATCCTCTGTGATATTCAATAAAACTGCTATCCATGGTTTAAATGATTCGATGCCTTCAAGTTGATAGCTTGAGAGTTCAAGCACATAGATTTCATAATCTTTATCATGCTCTACAAGCTCAATAAATGGGGTGCCAATATTACCTCCAACCCCTGCCTTCCTGCCTGCATTGTTAAGTATCTGTCCAAGCAGCGTAACAGTTGTGCTTTTGCCATTAGTGCCTGTTACACCAATCACAGGCTTGTCAGTAAATCTATATGCAAACTCAATCTCGCTTATCACCTCTATGCCAGCCTGTTTTGCTGATCGTATTGCATTCAGCGCCATGGGTACACCAGGGCTTACGATCACAAGGTCACACTTATTTAATGAGTTTCCATCCCAGTTATCAAACAGGTTGATCCCTGATCTTATACTCTCTATTCCTTTGATCTCTGAACATGGTTTCTGATCGTACGCTGTTACCCTACTCCCTCTGTTTAAAACAAAGTTAGCAGTTGCAATGCCTGTAGCTCCCATACCAATGATTGCTATGTTTTTATTCTTTAATTCCATTCATTACCTCAACTTAAGTGTTGCCAATCCAATGAGCGCAAGTAAAATGGAAATGATCCAAAATCTTACTGTTATCTTTGGTTCTGTCCATCCTCTTAATTCGAAATGATGATGTATGGGCGCCATTGCGAATACACGTTTGCCTATTAATTTAAAGGAAATGACCTGTGTTATAACTGAAAGGGCTTCCACTACAAACACGCCACCAATTATTGCAAGCAGTATCTCCTGCTTCAGGATCACTGCAACAACTCCAAGTACGCCACCCAATCCAAGTGAACCCACATCACCCATGAAGATCTCTGCAGGATATGTATTGAACCACAGAAATCCCATGGCAGCACCTATTACAGCGCCAGCAAATATAGCTATCTCACCGGTGCCTGGCATGGGGGTAAACATAAGATACTCAGAGAACTTCACATTACCAAGGACATAGGCATATACAGCGTAAACACCAAAGCATGTCATAACCGGTACAATGGCTAACCCATCCTGACCATCTGTCAGGTTAACAGCATTTGATGTGCCAATTACGATAAACAAAAAGAACAAAAAGTATCCCCAGCCTAAATTTATAGCAACCCTTTTAAAGAACGGGAATGTTAATGTGAAGTTTACATCATCAAACCTTAACAGTAGATACACTATTACTATAGTTAGTACGGTTTCGAGTATCAATTTATAACTACCTTTCAAGCCTCTTGGATCTTTACCTTTAAGCTTCTTGAAATCATCTATAAAACCTACAGCCCCAAAACCAAGCAGGGTAAAAAGCAAGATCCATACATACATATTGGCTATGTCCATCCACAGGATGGTGGAGAGGACAATGGATGATATAATCAAAACACCGCCCATTGTGGGTGTTCCCTTCTTACTTATATGATTTTTTGGTCCTTCATTTCTAATAACCTGGCCTATACCTATTTCTGACATACGTCGTATAAAAGGTGCTCCAAATATCATGGTTATAACCAGGGCTGTGATCATTGCTCCAAGTGTTCTGAAGGTTATATATTTCAAAACATGGAACACTATGAATCGGCTTGAGAGTGGATACAGGAAGTATTCAAGCATTGCTGCCCTCCATTATGCTATTGTACATAGAAACGACCTGCTCAAGCTTCATACCTCTGGAGCCCTTAACATAGATCACAACCTTATCATTTGATAGAGCCAGCAACTCTTTTATGGCATCATTCACACCATCTACTATTTTTACAACATTATCCTTTCTATTTACTGATTTAATTCCCTCCATGGTATTTTTAGAAAATCTACCTATAAGGATAAATTTGCCTATTCCTCTCTCTGCCAGAAACTGACCTAACCTGTAATGCTGTTCTTCTGTTTGTTCACCCAGTTCAAGCATGTCTCCTATGACTGCTACAATTTTATTCTGTCCATATCGCTCCATTGCAGAAAGAAATCCACTGATCATGGAATCAGGATTTGCATTATACGTATCATCAATAACAACAATGCCGTTCTTATGTATGGTTACATTTCCCCTGCCTTCAAATGCCTTAAGCTCCCTGCATACTGATTTTATAGCCTCCCATGTTACCCTTAAATGTAAGGCACAGACCATTGATAATGCGATATCATACAGATAATGCCTGCCAGAAAGTAATGTTGTGAACGCGCGTTTTTCCCCCTCATACATAATTTCAGCATTCATACCTTCCCGGGTAAACTCATAAGAAAGTATGCGAAGATATGCATCTGATGAAAATCCTGCTGTAAGAACAGTACCCTTATACTGTTTTGCGATTTCTAATGCATACGGATCATCAGCGTTTACTATTGCGAGCCTTCCTTGTTCCATGTTCATAAACATCTCTGATTTAGCCTTTGCCACTCCATTTATATCCTTAAAGAATTCAAGATGTGCCCTTCCTATATTTGTAAGTATTCCTATGTCTGGTGAAGCTATTCCGGTGAGGCTTGCAAGCTCTCCATACCTGCTTGTTCCCAATTCAAGGATCCATATATCTGTATCATTCTGCATATTCAGAATAGAGAGTGGTACGCCTATTAGATTGTTAAGATTTCCAGGATTTTTACCGGTCTTATAGGTTGTGGATAAGAACCTGTACAGTATCTCTTTTGTTGTTGTTTTGCCGTTGCTTCCTGTGATACTCACAACTGTTCGTTTATACCTGTTTCTTATGATGTGTGCCAGTTCACCAAGCGATTGAACTGTATCATCAACGCTGACAACAAATGCACTGTTCCCATACTCATGCATTATGTGTTCATGAGCCCTGTTTATAACTACACCAGCAGCCCCTGACGCAATTGCCTGTTTAATAAAATCATGACCATCGTATCGTTCCCCCCTGATAGCAAAGAAAAGCATTTTATTTAATGGTTTTCTTGTATCAGTGGACACACCATCAGCATACCAGTACTGATCTTCATTTGATAACTTCGCTCCCTTCAAAGCTTTAATATCATTCATATCTATCTTCAAATTACCATCCCAAAATAATCATTTACAGCTTCTTTATCACTGAAGTGTATAGTTTTATCCTTGAATATCTGGTAGTCTTCATGTCCCTTGCCAGCTATAAGCAGGATGTCACCTTTCTGTGCAATATCCAGGGCTTTCCATATAGCCTCTTTTCTGTCCTGAATGACTGTGTAGAACCTTGAATCGTGGTGATTGTTGATGTTTGTCTGCTCAACCTTTGGTGTGTTCTTTATACCCTTTTCTATATCAAGTATTATACTTTCTGGTTGTTCTGAGCGAGGATTATCAGATGTTATAATAGTTATATCTGAAAGTTTTGTGGCAACCTCTCCCATTATGGGTCTCTTTCCTTTGTCTCTATCGCCGCCGCATCCGAACACACATATAATCCTTTTCTTTTTTAATTCATTCAATGATAACAAAGCCTTTTCAAGGGCATCGGGTGTATGAGCATAATCAACAAACACGTAAACCCCTTTGGAGTTCTTAATACCTTCCAATCTGCCTGGCACACTTCTCATTGATGCAATGCCCTGCTGTATATGCTCAAAAGGTATATTGGCTATAATAGCAGTGGCGACTGAAGCCATTATGTTATAAACATTATGATAACCAACAAGTGGTGATTCAAGCTCTATTGTACCTATGGGTGTTGATAACTTAACATGGATACCATCAAGCGATGTTGTAGCATTGATCAATTTAATATCAGCCCTGTTTGAACTACCATACCTCAGTATGTGGATACCCCTTTTAATCTTTAACCTGTTTGTCCAGGGATCATCACTATTTAACACTGCAAACTTCTGGGTTTTATGACTCTCAACAAGCAGTTTCTCAAATAGTATTGACTTGGCTGCAAAGTAGTTTTCCATGGTTTTATGGTAATCAAGATGATCCTGTGTAAGGTTGGTGAAGATTGCAACATCAAAATCAATGCCATTTACCCTGCCCTGTGAAAGTGCATGAGAAGATACTTCCATTACTGCATCCGTTGCACCCTGCGAAAGATATTCATTCATCATTGTATACAGATCAAGTGATTCAGGTGTAGTGTTAAGGGCTTTCAACTGCCTATCCATAAACCTATAATTCACCGTCCCTATAACAATGGGCTTCCTGTTAACTGAATTGAGCAGGGATTCAATCAAATAGGTTGTGGTTGTTTTTCCGTTTGTACCAGTAACCCCTACGACAAAAAGTTTTGAACCAGGGTTGTTATAAAATTCTCTGGACATAATGGACAATGCTATTCTTGGTTGCTCCACCACGATCTGCAATATATTCTCAAATGAGGGGTTGTACGATTTTGCAACAATAGCAACTGCTCCTCTTTTTACTGCTTCATTCTCGTACCTGATGCCGTCATCCTTTTCACCTGGTATGGCAACAAAAAGATAGTCCTTTTGAACCTTTCTTGAATCATAAGCGATCCCCTTTATGTCACCAACAGGATTACCATGCACTGAAACATAATTTATTTTCTTTAGCAGCTTTTTGATATCCATCTCAGTCCCTTATCCGGCTTATAAGTTTATGGCTATCTTTCAGGTTATTGTTAGCGGTATCTCTGGTTGTGCCATTTGATGATCCTGTTTTAGAAAACCTTTCTGCCTGGTTTATTCCGCTCATGGCAAACCAGACCTTTACAGTGTCCTTCTGTGAATATGGAGTGTATGGCTGTGGTATTTGATCAATTGCATAGCCTGAGCCTTTTATTTCAAGTTTATTAATACCTGTTTGCTTTGCAAGTTCAAGCACACTTCTTATTGTTTTACCTGTAAAATCCGGTACATATCCTGTCTTCAGGTTACTACCTGATTGAGCCTGTTCAATCTCAGAGTATGAAGGATGATCAGATGGCATGGCGAGTATATTCAGCCTTGATGGTACTCCTAAATAAGGCAGGACCCTTTCTGCCACCTCTTTGAATACAGGTGCTGCACTTGAACCCCCATAGGGGTTCTTCTGTGGTTCTATAAGCATGATAAGCATAACGATCTTAGGATCATTAGCTGGCACAAATCCTAAAAAGGAAGAAATAAATTTATCCCTGTAGTATGTTCCTGTTTCAGGATCCGGTATCTGTGCTGTTCCTGTTTTACCTGCAACAGTGTAGCCTTTCATGGCAGCATTTATGCCGGTGCCGCCATCGTTAACAACACCTATCAACATTTTCGTAACCTCGTTTGCAGCACGTTCTGATATAACCCTTCTTTTAATAACAGGATGAAATGTTTCAGTCTCACCATCAGGTTTTCTTATCGCCTTTACGATCTGCGGCATAAGAAGAAAACCTCCATTTGCTATAGCTGACATGGCTGTTACAAGCTGAATTGGAGTGGCTGATACCCCCTGACCAAATGGTATTGTGTCAATAGAAACGCCAGACCATTTATCAACAGGATTCAATATGCCAGGGGATTCACCAGGTAATGCAATGCCTGTTTGCTTTCCAAACCCAAACCTTGTGAGATAATCATAAAGTGTGGTGCTTCCCATCTTCTCGCCTATCTTGGCTGCGCCAATGTTGCTACTGTATTTCAGGATATCACCTACGCTCAACATATTAAAATCGCCCTCAGCATCTTTGATAACTATGTTGTATACCCTGTAGTGTCCATCCTCACAGAATATCTTTTGATCTGGAGATATAACACCTGCATCAAGGGCTGATGATATAACGAATGGTTTGAATATAGAACCTGGTTCATAGGTGTTTTCAACAGCCGGATTTTTGAAAAGGGTCATGGGATATTCAGTATAAATATTGGGATTAAAATCAGGTGTATTTGCCATTGCAAGAATGTCGCCAGTCTCAGGATCCATTATGATACCTATACCTGCTTTAGCCCCCTGTTCTGCAACTGCCTTCTTTATAGCCTCCTGCAGGATAAATTGAATATTAAGGTCTATGGTTGTTACAATACTATCTCCTGTAAGAGAAGCATCATTAGCAATATCTTCTGTATAGATCGGGCTATTATGACCATCCACATCTATGACAGCAGAAAATGGCGTGCCTCTTAAATACCTATCAAATGCAAGTTCTAATCCTGCAAGCCCTCTGGAATCTATTCCCACAAAGCCAAGTACACTACTTGCGAGATCACGGTTTGGATAAAACCTTCTGTATTCTTTCAAGGCATAAATCCCTTTTAAATGGTACTGTAAAAGCTTCTGGGCTGTTTCAGGATCAACAAGCCTTTTTATCCATACAAATCTTTTGTCTGTTGTTAATTTTTGTAAGACCTCATCAGGGTCTATATCAAGTGTCCTTCCCACAATTATCGCGGTTCTGCTCTTATTCTTTACAAGCATGGGATCAACATAAAAAGAATTCACAAGAACACTCTGGGCTAAAACCCTGCCATCCCTATCCAGCAACAGCCCTCTTGCAGGTATAAGCGTAACCTCTCTTGAATACTGTTTTCTTGCAAGCTCTGCATACTTCCTTCCCTTTATTACCTGGAGATAAAAAGCCTTTGACAGTACAAGTACAAAACCAGCCAGTATAAGAAGGTACACAAAAGATAATCTTACAAGGTATTTTTCATTTATCCGCTTTACAGTTTCCATCTATTTGTTGATCGTTATAATCTGAGAACTGTCAGGGTAATCCATATTCAATTGAGTTTTTGCAATCTTCTCAATCCTGTTTCTGCTTTTTAATGTGGCTATTTCAAGATTATACTGTGCTATCTGTTCGTTCAGTTTCTGGGCTTGCTCTGTTAACTCAGACATTTTATAGCCCTCAGCTACAAAGTTAACCCTGCTCCAGATAAGCAAAAGCACTAAAGAAAACACAACAATCATAGCAATAAATAGTTTTATAGGTGATACTGTTACTGTGTGGACTGTTTGATAATCTATTGTTCTATTATCTACAAATTCTTTCATCATTACCTCCTATGCTACCCTTTTGATGGCTCTTAATCCTGCACTTCTTGCACGAGGGTTAGACTCAATCTCTTCTTCCTCTGGCACCACCAATTTACGGGTTAATATCTTAAACACTGGTTTTGTAAGTGTCGAGAGTTGTTTGAACGCATGCTTTACTATTCTATCTTCAAGTGAATGAAAGGATATAATAACCAGCACACCATCAGTGTTCAGAAAATTCACAACCCTTTTAAGGAATACTGAAAGGTTTTCAAGTTCATTGTTTACAAAGATCCTTATGGCTTGAAATGTTTTTGTCGCAGGATGTATGCCATAAGAACCCTTTTTTACGCTTGATACAATATTGGCAAGCTCCACAGTGGTCTTTATTGGTGTGCTTTTTCTCGCAGTAACAATAGCCTGTGCAATCCTTTTATAAGATCGCTCCTCACCATATTCTTTTATTATTTCTGATAACCTTGCCTTATCAAATTTGTTAACCACGTCATACGCATTGAGCTTTGATGTCTTATCATACCTCATATCCAGAGGACCTTCTTTAAAAAAACTGAACCCTCTGTCCGGATCCTCTATCTGGGATGAGTTAAATCCAAGGTCAATTAAAATGCCGTCAAATCCTTCAACTCCGGATAATTTAGCAATCTCATCAATATCTTTATAATTTGCATGTATAAAGTTTACCCTTCCTTCAAAACCCTCAAGATTTTTTTCAGCTATTGATAGCATCTCCTTATCCATGTCTGAACAGACCAGATATCCATCAGGCGAGGATGCTTCAAGAATAGCCTTTGCGTGTCCACCCTCTCCAACTGTAGCATCAAGGTAAATACCTTTGCTCTTTGGTGCCATAAATTTGATCACTTGTTTTACCATTACAGGTATGTGCATTTACACTCCAAATTGGGCAATACCTTTCTTTATGTTAGAAAAGTTATTCTTAATTCTCTGATGTTCCTGTTCAAATGTTGCTACATCCCATATTGAAAATATCTCATCGCCACCGGCAATTATAACCTCATCTTTAAGATGGGCTTCCTCACGAAGATAGGCAGGTATAAACAACCTTCCAAGTCCATCTATTTCATACTCAAATGCATCTCCGTAATGAAACAGTTTGTAGTCCTCTACAACATCAAGTGTTGGTGGTAAAGCTTTGATCCTCTCTTTACGCTGTTTGAAAACCTGGTATGGATAGACTTCAAGCCAATTCTGGTTGTTCGTTATTATTACCCTGTTGTCATACTCTTCAGCCAGTATCTTTCTGAATGCTGAAGGCACGCTCACACGCCCTTTTTTATCTATTTTATGTCTATACCTTCCTATGAACTCCATACAATTTTGTCACACCTTCATACCCCTTTATACCACTTCATACCACTTCATAATTAAATGTCAAGCTCTTATTTGTTTTCCAGATTACGTTTTAGAGAATCAGTAACTATTAGGCATAGGGGAAATTTTAAGGCGTTTTTTATTCAAACCACTATTACCTTTTACCTGTACCCGAAAAATGCGTTTGCGAAATAGGGAAGTTTGTGTAATGAGTAATGGGGTACCCACCCGAAGGGAAGGGTCGTGCGTCAAATATAGGTATTCTTCAAATATTAGAAAAAAAGAAACAGAATGTGATTGCATATAAACATACAAAGGACTTAAGCCTCCTTTATAACAAATCTCCCTACCCCCCCTTTGCTAAAAGGGGGGGACAGGTGGATCGCATGACCCATGCTCTGCATGGGTACCCCGAACGAATGAGCAAACTTTCCTATCGCATTTTTCAGGTTAAATAGGTTGATTTATCAATATGTTACATACAGTAAATTGGTGTAGGACCTCACTAATTGAGAAACTCACAAATAATAGGATAAAGTATGGCAGTGGGCGGGCAAAGCCCGCTCACTGATAAATACTATTATTTCCCAGCTATCTTTTGTGCAACCTTGGCAAGATTTTTACCGAACTCATAAGCAAGCCTTTTTTCTTCATCTCCTACAGGTATCGAACCATCTCCACCTGAAATATGTGTTGGTCCATATGGGTTTTTAGAACCCTTTATAGTGTAACCCATAGGCATAATGAGCATACCCTGATGATATGCAAACGTACTTAAACCAAGTATAGTAGCCTCATGCCCTCCATGTGCTGTACTGGCACCTGTAAAAAAGGCTGCAACCTTGCCTGCAAGCCCACCCTTTGCCCATAATGGTCCTGTTTGATCTAAAAAATTCTTTAGTTGTGATGTGGTACTGCCAAATCTTGTGGGTGTACCAAATGCAATACCATCCGCCCATGTAAGGTCTTCAAGGGTTGCCTCTTTTACTTCTTTTTGAAGGTCCCTACCATAGGCTAATCCTTTGTTAGAACTTATTATCTCATCCGGTATAAGCTCCTTAACCTTTCTTAATCTTGTTTCAGCACCTGCTTCCTGTGCACCTTTTTCTATAGCTTTTGCCAGCTCATAAGTGTGCCCATAGGCTGAATAATAAACAATCGCTATCTTTGCCATATATCCTCCTTTCACTATTGCTTATCTATACTATACTTCCCAGCACCAAGAAACGCAATGTATATAGCACCGCCAATGAGTCCTATATTCTTTAGCATATTTGTCATCTGCATTTGTTTTTGCATAGGATCTGTTGCGTGAAGCATTCCAAGAAAATGAACCTGATAGGTTACAGGGATAAGGAACAAAATCAGGATTATCGCGCCATAAGCTGTCTTCCATCCCAATAAAACAGATATACTACCGATCAGAAGCATTAATCCGGTTACCACTATAGCAAGTTTTGGGAAAGGTACACCAGCAGATGCAGCATAACCTGCCATTGAGTTTATTTGTGTTAAATGTTCCATTGCACCTGAGATAAATATTAAGGAGAATAGTACCCTTGCCAGAAGCAATAACCCATTTTTGTATCTTTCCATATAGCCTCCTTTAATTGGATTGTTTTAATAATAATTCCAAACGATCATCTTGTAAAGTATGTACTTTTTTGTAATATAGTATCAAAAAGTATACTAACTTAAGGAGCAATACATAAAGTATAAAAGTACACAATGCCCTGTAGAGGGAACACTTAAAGTTATCGGTGGTAGATGGAAGTTACTGATTTTAAGAGAACTGTTTGTCCGATGTCAAGTAGTCAGTATTTATCTTTCATAATAGAGAGGTTCAGCAGAATAAAACATGAAAAATTTCATTACCAATAGCGGCACACAGCATTTAAAAGCTCGCTTAATTGAACTAATAGAAAAGGCAGAAGAGCTGAAATTTCTTGTTGGTTTCTTTTATTTTTCCGGGCTTAAGGAGTTGTATGAGGGGCTCAAGAATAACCCTGATGTAATCCTGAAGGTCCTTGTGGGTCTGAATGTGGATAAAACAAATCACGGTCTCATTGAGTATGGAGGGGGATTTAAAAACCTATCTGATGATGAAAGGGTTTATCATTTTTTAAATTCCATAAAGAGCTCTATCAACACCGAGCTTTTTGACAACGAAGTGTTTTATGAACAGGTTCCTTTTTTTCTTGAGCTCATACATAAGGGTAGGTTAATCATCAGAAAGACCTATGAGCCCAACCATGCAAAGCTTTATATTTTCAAACTCACAAAAGGGCAGATTGGAAGGAACAGGCTTTTTATTACTGGTAGCAGCAATTTGACATGGGCTGGGCTGAAAGAGCAACATGAGTTTAATGTAGAGATAAGTGATTATGGATTTGAGGATGCAGAGCAATATTTTGATACACTCTGGAACAGGGCGGTTTTAGTTACAGAGCACGAATCCACGAAGGCAAAGCTTATCAGACTCCTTGAGAAGGATACGCTAATAAAGACGATCACACCATTTGAGGCGTATGCGTATGTTTTAAAGACATATCTTGATACATTTCAGGGCAAGGGCATTGGACAGAGGGTTATTGATATATTAAGGGAAAACGGATACAAGACCTACCAATACCAACTTGACGCAGTAAGACAGGCACTGTCTATCATAGAACAGAACAACGGTGTTATCATTGCAGATGTTGTGGGACTTGGTAAGACAGTCATTGCGAGTGCGGTTGCCTTTGAATTGAAGAAAAGGGGTATTGTGATTGCACCGCCAGGTATCATAGGCGATAAAGAAAAAACATCAGGCTGGAAACGGTATCTTGAGGATTTTCATCTGACAAGCCTTGGATGGGAAGCATATTCATCCGGTGATCTTGAGACTGTTATGAATGTTGTATCAAAGGCAAGAGATATTGATGTAGTAATTGTAGATGAGGCACACAGGTTCAGGAATCAGGATACACAGAATTATGAATATCTAAAGAATATCTGCAGAGGCAGGATTGTCATACTACTTACAGCAACGCCGTTTAACAATAAGCCTGCGGATATATTTTCTTTGCTAAAATTGTTTATAACACCCAGACAATCTTCTATTACCCTCAGTGATGATCTTGAAGCGGAGTTTGATATATTCAGGATAATGTTTGATAAGCTTGCGTATATAAGCAGGTATCACTCATCATCAGACCGTAAGAAAGTCAATCGTGCACTGAGCTTTTATAAGTCCATCTTTGGCAAAGACACGATAGATCTACAAGAGATTAAGGTCCGTGCACAATATCTTGCAAAACAGATAAAAGAGGTCATTGAGCCTGTAACAATCAGGCGAAATCGACTGGATCTTCAGAAGAACCCATTTTACAGGGATGAGGTAAAAGAGCTCTCCAGGGTTGAAGACCCAAAAGAATGGTTTTTTGAACTTACAAAAGAACAATCACAATTCTATGATATCATCATAAATCAATATTTTGCCCTGCCAGACAACGGAGGCAGATTCAAAGGTGCTATATACAAGCCGTTTGTTTATGAAAAGGGTATAACACCGGATTTATTTGAAATTGCTCTCACAGAGGAAGAGAATCAACAGTATCAACAGCAGTCTAACCTGTACGATTTTATGAGAAGGCTTTTGGTGAAACGTTTTGAGAGCTCGTTCGGTGCATTCAAAAAGAGCCTGGTTAACTTTAAAGATATTACAGGTATAGTTAAAGAGTTTATAAGAAAGACGAACCAATACATCCTTGACAGGGCACTGGTTGAGAAGATCTGGGAGAATGATGTAGACGAGATTGAACAAGAGCTGTTGGTTTATGCAGAGGAGATCAAAAAGAAGGCATATTCAGAAAAAGAAAAAGATAAAGATATAAATAAAATCTACAATATAAATAATTTCAAGGATAAACAGGGTTTCATTGATGACATTGAGGCGGATTTAGGTCTTTTTGATGAGATCCTGAAAGAGATGGAAGCCCTTAACCTTGTTGACAATGACCCGAAGGCAGAGTGTCTGATTAAAGAGGTTCGCAAAGTCTTAAGTGAATCTCCCCATGGGAATGAGCCTAAACGGAAGGTTGTTATATTCTCAGAGTATAAGGATACAGTGGAGTATTTAAGCCCTCTTTTAAAAAAGGCATTTGATGATAGGGTTCTGACTGTAGCAGGTGATCTAACAGCAGGCAGGGTATCAGAGATTTATAAGAACTTTGATGCATCTTATGATAAGCAGGAGGATAAGTATGATATACTTTTGACGACAGATAAAATCTCTGAAGGCTTTAATCTGAATAGGGGAGGCATGGTTATAAACTATGATATTCCATGGAACCCTGTTCGTGTAATCCAGAGGGTTGGAAGGATCAACCGTATCAGTAAAAAGGTATTTGAAAGCCTGTACATTGTTAATTTCTTTCCAACGGAAAAAGGATCGGATCTGGTGAAGTCCCGTGAGATTGCTACAAATAAGATGTTTCTTATTCACAATGTCCTTGGTGAGGATGCAAAGATATTTGACATAGATGAAGAACCAAGTCCTTCAGGGCTTTATAAGAGGATCCAGCAAAATCCAGATAAAATGGAACAAGAGAGTTTTTATACAAAGGTGCTGAATGATTATGAGCAGATAAAAGAAAGGCATCCTGAGCTTATAGCATCATTCAAAGATTACCCTCCAAGGATAAAGGTTGCAAAGAAGGGTGATGAAGACGAACTTTTTGTAGTGATAAAAAAGGGCAGGCTCTTTATCCATCATAAAAGATATGCCGCGATTGATTCTGAATCTTCCCTTTCAGTGGTTTCATTGGAAGATATATATGAAAAGATTAAAACCAGAGAAGATGAACCATCTCTGCCATTGAGTGAGAAGTTTTGGGAGCATTATGAAGGGATCAAGAGCTTCAGAAAACAAACAAAAAGCAATCTGAAAGGTCAAAGTCTTGAACAGAAGGCAATGAATATGCTTAAGACCCTTGTTGGTCAAACGAATGAAGCATTGCTGCCGCATAAAGACTTTTTAAGGATGCTTTTAGAAGACATCATCAATTACGGGACACTACCTGACCATACCCTGAAAAGGATTGTAGATCTCAATAAAATTAAGGATGTTGATGTTAAGGTGCAAAAGATAGCAGCGCTAAAAAATGAACTTGGCGAAGATTATTTAGACAGAGGAAAATCTCAACTCAAAGAACTAACAAAAGAGGTCATCATTGCAATAGAAAATAGGGCTGGATAGAAAATGTCCAGAATGCTATATTTTATAGCAGAGAATTGGGGATCGGATAAAAGAGGAGGTGACTATATATGAAAGCAACAGCTAAAAGAATCAATCCAGAGGAGTATATTCTTTCAGTACTTTCTCCGGAAGAAAGACTTGAAATTGTATTTAAGATTGCAGGTGAAGCGTTTAAGAGAACAAAATTAACTATAAAAGATATAGAAGATGCAGTTAAAAGGCTCAGGAAGAAAAATTACAAAAGATAAAATTGTAATTGACACCGGGGTATTAATTTCAGCCTTTGTCTTTGGTGGTGTACCAAAACTGGCTATTGAAAAGGCGGTTAGAGAGGCACAGATATTTGTCTCTCCAGTTCTTCTTAAAGAATATCGGCAAATTCCTTTTGAACTTGAGTTAGATGGAAAGATCAACAGAGAACAATTGAAAATTTTAATAGCAGGTATAGCAACCTTTGTTTCAAAGGCAATTATTATCAATCCAATAACAAAGTTACAAATTTGTCGAGATCCTGAGGATAACATGTTATTGGAATGTTGCTTAACAGCAAAGGCGGACTTTTTGATAACCGGGGATAAAGATCTTCTGGTACTGAAAAAATTGCCGTTTAACTTGAACATCATACCACCTCGGGAATATGTTGGAATGAGAACGTAATAAAATGGCTAAAGAACCATTACAAGGAATAATCCAGAACTTCTCTCCTGAAGGTTTCATTGAATTTTTCCGCACTAAAAACCGCTTGTTCAAACCATTTACAGAAAACCTTCCTCAATACAACGATGACATTTTCACAGATGGATTTTTTATAGGTGAAATTCCATTTGATAATGTTAGCAAGCTTGGCATCTATGCCTTCAGAGTAACAAAAGACCTTACAGAGCGTTCCGGCAAGAAAGCACAGTATGAAAAAGGTAAAAGGATCCTCAAAGAAACCAACTCAGATGCCGGGATATTCGTATTTTATGACAGTAATGGCAACTTCAGATTCTCTCTGATCTATCCTGAATTTTCTGGAACACACAGACAGTGGAGCTATTTTAAAAGGTTTACCTATTTTGTAAGCCCGGCACTCACCAACAAGACATTTCTAAAACAGATAGGCGACGGCGACTTTTCTTCCATAGCATCAATCAAACAGGCCTTCTCTGTAGAAAAGGTTACAAAAGAATTTTATACAGCAATTGCAAACTGGTATTTCTGGGCTGTTAAGCATTCACGCTTCCCGGAGGATGCGGAAAGATTAGATAATGGCAGAAACATTGCTATCATAAGGCTTATAACCCGTATCATCTTTATATGGTTTATGAAGGTTAGGGGGCTTGTGCCAGATGCTTTATTCAACAAGGAAAAGATAAAAGAAATCCTTATAAATATTTCTGAAAATGAATCTACGTATTACAAAGCCATATTGCAGAATCTTTTCTTTGCAACATTGAATACCAAACAGGAAGAACGAGCGTTCCGTAGTGAAATAAGAGGTTACAAAGGGTATAATCCAGATTATGGCAACCACAATGTGTATCGCTATCAAAAGTTATTCAAGCATCCTGAGGCTATGGAACAATACTTTGCCAGAATTCCGTTTCTCAATGGTGGTTTGTTTGAATGTCTTGATTACAAATCAAGAACAAAACAGGACAGAGCTTATATTGATGGCTTTACTGATTTAGAAAAATATCAGCCAGATGTGCCTAATTTCCTATTTTTTTCAGAGGAGAAAGAGGTGGATCTCAACAGGGAACTTGGTACAAAGAATAAATCTTACAAGGTGCGTGGATTGATAGATATATTGTCATCATACAACTTTACTATAAATGAAAACGAGCCTGATGATGCAGAGGTTGCACTTGACCCTGAACTTCTTGGCATAGTCTTTGAAAACCTGCTTGCCTCATACAATCCAGAGACAGCAACCACAGCCAGAAAGGCAACAGGCAGTTATTATACACCCCGTCCTATTGTTGACTACATGGTTACACAAAGCCTTATCCAGTATTTCAAAACACACTTGTTAGATGAGGTTACTGATATAGATGCAAAATTGTCACAACTTTTCTCTCAGGATCATTTAGAAAACCCATTTGATGGTGCTACAACCCAAAAGATGATTGCACTCATAGAGCAGTTGCGAGTTGTTGACCCTGCTGTAGGGTCTGGCGCGTTTCCTATGAGTATCCTCAATAAACTTGTTTTGCTACTTTTCAAGCTTGACCCAAACAATAGCTTATGGAAGCAAAGGCAGATAGATGCAATAAAGCAAAACATAAAAGACCCTGTTGTACAAAACAAGCTCATAGATCAGGTTGAAAAACAATTTCGTGATAAGAATGCAGATTATGGCAGGAAGCTATACCTTATAGAAAAATGTATCTACGGTGTTGATATTCAGCAGATTGCTGTTGAGATTGCAAAATTAAGGTTTTTCATATCCCTTCTTGTTGATGAGAAGATAGACCCTGACAAGCCCAACTATGGCATAGAGCCATTACCGAATCTGGACTTTAAACTGATGCAGGGCAATAGTTTAATCTCTTCGTTTGCAGGCATTGATTTTGATAACCTTACAACTAAAGAGACCAAAGCCCGGCAGGCAACCATAGGATTTGAAAATAGATACAACCGGCTTATTAGCCAATTTGAAGAGGTAAAAAACCAATTTCAGAATGAACCAAACAGAGAGGTTAAGGATCGGTTACGTGAAAGGATTGATGACCTGCTTATACAGATCTTTGAAGAGAAATTGAGAGAACACTTTCCGCAGTTAAAGGCTATTTATGAAAAGGCAGAAAGCCTGACTAATGAAAAACAGCGTGCTGAATACATTGCCAGTGAAAAGCAAAATCTATCTAAAAAACTTGGCTTTGACCTTGAACAGGTAGAAAAGGAGCTTATTGCATATACAGAAGGTAAAAAAACAAAGGACTTCTTTTTATGGGATATTTATTTTGCAGAGGTATTCCATCCCTCCGGCAATTCCCCCTTAGAAAAAGGGGGTGCAGGGGGATTTGACATCGTCATCGCCAACCCACCGTACATTCAACTCCAAAAAGATGGAGGTAAGTTAGCCAATCTTTATAAGGATGGAAATTACCAAACCTTTGAACGCACAGGCGATATTTATGCTCTGTTTTACGAAAAAGGCATACAACTGCTAAAACCAAATGGCTACCTTTGCTACATCACATCCAACAAATGGATGCGGGCCGCTTATGGACAAAGTTTGAGAGTTTTTTTTAGCAAACATAATCCAATTTTACTTATTGATTTAGGTCCTGGGGTTTTTGAGAATGCCACTGTAGACACCAATATTTTACTCTTGCAAAAAGCACCAAATCAAAGCAAACTGCAAGGGGTAAGCATCACAACAGAAGTCAAAAATGCCAATCTTACCCAGTTTATTGAGCAACATAAAATTGACATACCTGCTCCTGCAAAAGAAGCATGGTTTATTGGCAGTAGTGCTGAACAGCGTCTAAAAGAAAAAATAGAAAGCATCGGCAAACCGTTGAAAGAGTGGGATGTGAATATTTACTATGGTATAAAAACCGGATTAAACGAAGCCTTTATCATTACCACCGAAAAGCGGAATGAGATTTTAGCAAATTGCAAAACTGAAGCCGAACGCCAACGCACCGAAGCCATTATTAAGCCCATCTTGCGGGGGCGTGATATTAAACGCTACCACTATGACTGGGCAGGGCTGTGGGTGATAGTAATTCCTGCAGGTTGGACAAACAAACTCAGAGGAAGCAAAAACGCTGGAACATTTTTTAAAGAACAATTCAATGCTGTTTATCAATATCTAAAGCCTTTTGAAGAAAAAGCCAAAAAGCGAGATGACCAGGGCGATTATTGGTGGGAATTACGCCATTGTGCCTACTACCCCGAGTTTGAGAAGGAGAAGGTAGTGTGGCAAAGAATTACACAAGAACCAACATTTTGCTTGGTTGAACCTAATGTTTTTATTCTTGATAGTATGGCGTTTTTCACAGGTGATAAATTGAAATATATAATGGCTTTGGTGAATTCAAAATTAATTTATGAATATGTAAAAATGATAGTTCATCAATATGGATTTACAGGTTTTAGATTGTCAAATCAATATGTTGAAGTTATGCCTCTTCCCCCCATCAATTCCGAGAATGAAAGTATCGCAAAACAAATTGAGTCAACCGTTGACCAAATCCTCTCCCTCAAAAAACAAGGTAAAGACACTATTGAACTTGAAAAAGAAATAGATCGGATGGTGTATCAACTCTATAACCTTACCCCGGAAGAGATTGAGATAGTTGAGGGGGAAAGATGAAGTCGGAAATATATTTTTCTGTAAAAACCCCTCTTAATGTTGAAGTCAGAACCACCGTTGAATATTGGAAATACCTTATTACAATTAAGCACCCGATAATGAAAGGTAAAGAAGAAATTATAAAGGCTGTTTTGCGAATGCCTGATGAGATAAGACAAAGCAAGATAGATAAAAATGTTTTTCTTTATTATAAATGGCTTGATAAACTATATTGTGTGGTTGTAAAACATGCAGAAGTGGAAGGTTTTATTATAACTGCATATATTACAGATAAAGTAAAGGAGGGAGCATTGATATGGACAAAGTAGTTGTTTACTATCATAAGGAATTGGACACCATGGATATCTGGTTTGGCAATCCAGAGGATGAAGTATTGTCTGAAGAAGCTGGAGAAGGCATCATTCTCAAAAAAGATAAGAATGGCAAAACCATTGGCATCGAAAAACTTTATGTTAGTAAGACAGTCGGCGTTGACACCCCCTTGCCGGTAGAAGTAGTGGTGGCCTGACAGAAGTAAGGGAAGTAAGTAGGGGTCACCCATTTAAAGTGCACAACCCAACATTATTTTTACCTTATTTTTTAATAAGCCAGATTGGGGGTCAAATCTTTTATTTTGACAATTTGTCAAGCACATCTTTAATCCTGTTAATAGTTTCATGCAGTTCCTTATCTTCTTTAATCTGCATTGCCAATCTCCTCCTGTGCTGACTCACTGTTGAATAGTCTATCCCGAACATCTTCCCTATCTCTTTTTGATCCAGATTGGTATACCTATACATCATATCAATCGCTATCTGCCTATGCTGCC
>JBMFUY010000005.1:0-33497 GCA_049966275.1 bacterium | reverse complement strand
AAAGTCTTTGTATCTTAGGTGGATCGCAGGGTTGAACGAATGAGCAAACTTTCCTATTGCATTTTTCGGGTTTACAGTGATGATATCCACACTCAGGATAGGAACCATTTTTTATAGGTAAATAAGAAGTGAGTCGCGTAAAGGTTAAAATATGTGGCATAACCTCTATAGAAGATGCCTTACTGGCATGTGAGTATGGAGCTGATGCTATTGGGTTTGTTTTCTATACACAAAGCCCACGATACATTACACCTCAGGACACAATAGAAATCATAGAAAAGCTGCCTGCTTTTATATCTACAGTTGGTGTGTTTGTAAATGAGCCAATAGAAAACATAAATAACATTGTAAATTTAACAGGCATTAATTATATCCAGCTACATGGTGATGAACCCATGAGTACAATTTCAAGGTTTGGCAGAAGGGCTATAAAAGCCTTCAGGATCAAAGATGCGCTATCTATAAAAGAAGTAAACGAGTCAGGGCTTAATTTTGTGCTACTTGATAGCTATACAAAAAACTACGGAGGATCAGGAAAAAGCTTTGATCATGAGCTTTTGAAAGGATTGTCAAAGAATATTAAGTTTATACTATCAGGCGGTATAACCCCTGAAAACGTATCCAGAATAATCCAGCTTTATAAACCGTATGCTGTTGATGTCTCTTCTGGAGTGGAGAGTTCCCCAGGAAAAAAATCTATAGAAAAGATCAAACTATTGTTTGAAAGGATAAACAGCTGCCGATGAACTCAGTAGCCCATATTCTTAAGAAATTTCCATACTTCTATACTGTTTCAGATGTCTTACTTGAAAAGGTGGGTAAGATAGGCATTGAAAAGTTTTATGCAAAGAATGAGTGTATTTTTAATGAAGGGGAATCTCCGAGGATCATGGGTTTAATTATTGATGGTAAGGTAAAGGTTGTAAAACATTCACCAGAGGGTAAAGATGTTATTGTAAGGGTTATTGAAAGGGGTCAAATATTCGGAGAAGTAGCTGTATTTGACAACAAACCGTACCCGGCATCAGCTATTGCCATGGTAGATACCAGAGCATTTGTTCTTGAGAGATCCAGGTTGATAGAACTTTTAAATAAAGAACCTCAAATAGCCCTTGATATCATCGCAGATCTGGGGAGAAAGTTAAGGGACATGCTTGATACTGTAAAGACCATAGCCACAGAGCACGTGGACAAACGCATTATATTCACATTGGTAAAGATGTATGAGGCTACCGGAAATCCTGTTTTAAAGCTTAAAAGACAGGATATTGCTGAAATGTGCGGTACTACAGTTGAAACAACCATACGCATTACCCGAGAGCTTGAAAAAGAAGGTTATATATCCACTGAGCGCGGAGAAATTAAACTTCTCAATATTGAAGCATTGATCCAGAAAATACAATGAGAAAATGGTCCTTCGGTCTTTTATAATGTAGATTTTTACAAAAATTATTTTATTCCCAAAACGCATTTTTCTGGTTGGTCAGTTCTCTGCCAAGATAAGCCTCAATTACAGCCTTATTATTCTTTATATCCTGTGGTAAGCCTTCTGCCAGCTTCTTTCCATAATCGAGCACAACTATCCAGTTAGCTATATCCGACACAAACTTCATATCATGCTCTATCAAAACTATGTCTATATGTTGTTCCTGAATTTTTCGAATAGCATTTGCAAGTTCCACCTTCTCTGTTGGATTAAGCCCTGCTGCTGGTTCATCAAGTAAGAGCAGTTTAGCCCTTGTGATAAGCCCTCTTGCAAGTTCAAGCAATTTTCTTTCCCCGTATGAAAGCTGATTCGCTATAACATTTCTTTTTTCTACAATACCAACAAAGTTTAATATTTCCAGAGCCTCCTGTTTCAGTGCTTTTTCATTCTCTATAAATGTTTTTGTTTTTAACATTGCATCGTATATTGAGTAAGAAAATTCTTTTCTCTTCAGCCCACCGATCACTACATTTTCCAATACAGTTAAGTTGGAAAACAATGCAAGATTTTGAAAGCTTCTATAAATACCGTATGACGCTATTTTATGTGGTTTCTGTCCTGTCAGCTCTATTGAGCCGTCATAAAATATACTTCCGGTAGTGGGTTTAAGAAATCCTGTTATGCAATTGAACAGTGTTGTTTTCCCTGCCCCGTTTGGACCTATTATACACAGTATCTCTCCCTTTTTAACATCTATACTTACGCCATCAAGTGCTTTCAATCCACCAAACGTATAGCTAATATTGTTTACAGATAAAATTGATGTGTTATCCATGTTAAGCCTTTTTACCAAGCAGTCCTTCAGGCCTGAATATCATCAACACAATAAGTATTATGGCAAATACAAGCATTCTGTATACAACGAACCCCCTTAATACCTCAGGCAATACAACAAGTGTAACAGCACCCAATATAACACCTGGTATGTTGCCCATACCACCTAAAATAACCATGGCAAGCACATAAACTGATTCAATAAAAGTAAAACTATCTGGAGACACAAACATTTGTTTTGATGCAAATAATACCCCAGCCACACCACCTATAAAGGCACTGAGCATAAAATATTCTGTTTTTATTTTATACGCATTTATACCAATCATTTCAGATGCCTGTTCATTCTCCCTTATCGCTACAGCATATCTACCAAACCTGGATTGTTTTAACCTATAAACGATGTAGACCTCTAACACCACAAAAAATAAGGTAAGATAAAAAAATCTTATACCCGATGATAATTGAAAATCAAAAAGAGATGGTCTTGGTATATTCATAATGCCATTGGGACCATTTGTAAGGCTATTCCAGTTGTTTAATATCATTCTTATTATTTCTCCAAATCCCAGCGTTGCTATGGCGAGATAATCGCCCTTCAACCTCAATGTAGGAATTGCTATAAACAGACTAACCAGAGCCGACACACCACCACCCAGCAACAATGCACCCCAGAAGCCCACATTAAATTTAGAGTATAGGATCGCATAAGTATATGCACCTATTCCATAAAATGCTATATAACCAAGGTTGAGTAATCCCAGCTCTCCAACAAGTAAGTTCAGGCCAAGGGCAAGCATTATATAAAACAGAACAGAGGTAAAAATATCCAGACTATAACTATTCAAAAATAATGGAACCACAATTGATATTATTAAAACAACAAGCCATATATATTTCACAACACTGGTGTTGATATTATCCATGAAGCGGTTACTGATGAATGGTTTAGCCTTCCCATTTTTAAAGAAATTAAACACAAGCAGTGCTACAAATATACCCCCTGCTACAAATATAGATTTAGTAACCCCCATTATTGGTACAGAAATTAGAAAGATCCACGCTGTTGGCAGGAGGTAAGATTTAACGATCATTTTGCTTTTAAGCCATACATTCATGTTTGTTTCTTCCCAAATAAACCAGAAGGTTTGAGGAGTAATAACAGGATTAAAATAACAAAGGCAAAAGCATCCTTATAATCAGAGGATATATATGCTGCTCCAAGGCTCTCAAGAAGACCCAGTAACAATCCCCCAACCATGGCACCTCTTATGTCTCCAATACCTCCAAGTACAGCTGCTGTAAATGCCTTGATCCCTGCGAGATAGCCTATATAGAAGTTTACCAGGCCATAATAAAACCCAACCAGAACCCCTGCTATACCTGCCAATCCAGAACCAATAATAAAGGTGAGAGATATTATCCTATCAACATTTATGCCAACAAGTTGAGCTGTAACCGGGTCCTGGGATGTAGCCTTCATAGCCCAACCTGTCATTGTATTATTTACAAATAGATCAAGCGATACCATGATTAGAAAGGCTATCCCGAATATTAATATCTGGTTCAGAGTTATGGATACACCGTATATGTTAAATACTGAATTTAATGCTTTAATTGATATATATGTTTTATCTGATGCACCCTGCCCTATCATTACAAAATTCTGTAAAAATATGGACGCGCCCAATGCTGTTATAAGTAATGATAATCTTGAAGATTGCCTCAATGGTTTATATGCAAACTTTTCTACTGTAAATCCATAGGCTGTTGATAACAGCATTCCTCCAACAATTGCCACGAAAACAACACCCATGCCGGAGTTATGATTGGCTCCAAGCATGTAAAGTACTATTAAACCACCATATGCTCCTATCATGTATATTTCGCCATGGGCAAAATTAATAAGTTCAATTATGCCATACACCATAGTATAACCAAGTGCTATTAATGCGTATACACTACCTACTGTTAAACCATTAACTATTTGTTGTATAAATATTTTCATAGAATGCCCTATAACATATTTTACGCCACCCAGACAACTTAATAAACATGATTAACCCGAAAAGTGCGTTTGAAAGATAAGGGGTTTTTTGCAAAAATCCTGTAATACAATAAAACAACCTTACTCGCTAATTCCTGCCGGTGATATTCTCTATGGAAAGTAATTTCTTCAGCTGTTCCTTTGTAAGGAGCTTTTTTTCTAATATGATTTCTGTAACAGGTCTGTTTTCCTTTAATGCTAACTTCACAACCTCAGCTGCTTTAAGATAGCCAATAATCGGATTGAGTATTGTTGCTATAGCAGGTGTATGAGTAAAATAATACTTCAATCTCTCTTTGTTTGGTACTATGCCCTCAATCGCCTTACCTGCAAATACCGGTAGAAAGTTTTTTAAAAGATCAATTGATTCTAACAGCGTATTTGCCATAACAGGCATCATAACATTCAGTTCAAGCTGTCCGGCCTGTTCTGCCATTGACACTGTAAGGCTATTACCAATAACCCTGAAGCAGATCATGTCAAGTGCCTCTGCCATTACAGGATTTGACTTTCCGGGCATAATAGAGGAACCCGGCTGCACAGGCGGTAATGTGATCTCAGCAAATCCAGTAACAGGACCCGAGGATAACAGCCTCAGATCGTTTGCTATCCTTATAAGCTCAAGTGCAATAGAGGCTAAAGTATTAGAGGTGTGGCTGATTGCCAGTCTTGATTGTAAACTTTCTCGCATATCATGTGCTGAAAACAACTTCAAACCAGTTAGTTCTCTAAGATGTTTTATGACAACCTTCCTGTAACCATCCGGGGTATTTATTCCTGTACCTGTGGCGGTCCCACCAATAGGAACTTCAAGCAATGTAGGTGTAAAATCTTTATTTATTAAACTCTCAAGCATTTTTATTGATTTATTAATTGTTTCTGCATAGGCAAAAAACTCCTGTCCTAATGTTACAGGTACAGCATCCTGAAGATGGGTTCTGCCTGATTTCAGCAATCCCTTGAATGCCTTTGCCTTCCTCAACAAAGCCAGCTTTAGTGTTTGCAACGATTGGATAAGTGATTTTATGTTGGTTGTGAGTGCAATATGAGCTGTGGTTGGAAAAGTATCATTGGTGGATTGAGACATATTTACATGATCATTGGGACTTAAATGAATATAATCGCCCTTTTGGTAACCAAGTTTTTCCAGTGCAATATTCGCTATAACTTCATTAACATTCATGTTCAGAGAAGTACCAGCACCTGCCTGATACTTATCAACAACAAATTGATCCAGATACCTTCCATCAAGAATACTGTCACATGCGTATATAATGGCGTTTGCTCTCTTTTTATCGAGTAAACCAAGTTCATTGTTGGTAATGGCGCATGCCTTTTTTAGAAGCACATACGATGTAATCAGCAGAGGATGATTTCTTTCCCCACTTACTGGAAAATTAGAGAGAGCTCGCATTGTTTGAACACCATAGTACACGTTTCGTGGAACCTGCATGGTACCAATAGAATCTTTTTCTACACGATACTTCATAACTTATAACCGATTAAAATCCTAATATCATATTGAAACATTGTAATCAATGTAAAGCTAAATGTGTTGATATGTGGGTTAACCTCGTCTCATGGAAGGCTTGAATGAAGCTGTTGATTTTTTTATTTAAATACATTACAATTTACATATATGTGTTATGTGTGGAGGTGGTTTATGACACAATCAATTGTTTCAATGTTCTATCAAAGGGCAAAACAGCATCCTGAAAAGCTTGCTATTCTCTGGAACAGGAAAGGCGAATGGCAACATATTCTATGGAAAGAATATAGAGATCACGTGTACAATGCATCGTACGGGCTTTTAGGCTTGGGATTTAAAAATGGTGATAAGGCTAATATAATTGGAATAAATAGGCCTGAATGGTTTTATTCTGACCTTGCCATTTTAAGTAATGGAGGGATTTCCGTACCTGTATATCATACAAACACCCCAAAACAAATAGAATACATATCTCAACACAGTGATGCCTCTGTGATATTCCTTGAAAATAAAATTCAGCTTGAGAAGGTACTATCAATTAAGTCCAATCTGCCCTCTCTGAAAAAGATAATTATATGGGATAACACAGAGATAAAAGATCCAATGATAATGCCATTTTCCGAGCTTGAACTGCTTGGCGAAAAGATAAAAAAGGAACAATTCAATGCCATAGAAAAAAGGGTAAACGAGATCAGGTTAGATGATATAGCCACAATCGTTTATACGTCCGGAACAACAGGACCTCCTAAAGGTGCTATGATCTCTCACAGTAATATTGTCTGGACATGTGAAGCACTTACAAAGGCAAACGATTATTTCGATACAGATATGTACATGAGCTATTTGCCTTTATCACATATAGCCGAGCGCATAGGTATATATTATTCTTCAATATTCACGGACGGTACAGTAGGCATACCAGAAAGCCTTGATAAATTAGCTGCTGACATAAAGGTGATCCAGCCACATATTATGTTTGCGGTTCCAAGGGTCATGGAAAAATTTTATGCCGGGATAAAGGTGGCGTTATCTCAAACAAAGGGCTTTAAAAAGAAGATCATAAATTTTGCAATTAATACAGGTAATGAATGGGTAAAGAATATAGAGCGCGGTAAACCTGCATCTGAAATCCCTCCTCTATTAAAGCTAAAAAGAAAAATAGCAGACAAACTTGTTTATTCCAAACTTAAACATGAACTTGGTTTCTTTCGTGGTAGACTTCTTATCGCTGGTGGTGCACCAGTACCTCCTGAGATATTGAGGTTCTTTCATTCAATAAACATCCCACTTTGCGTGGTTTATGGTCAAACTGAGGTGACAGGTCCAACATCCATTCATGAACATGGCAACATAAAATTTGATACTACAGGTCCACCTGTTCCTGGTGTTGAAGTAAAAATAGCTCAGGATGGAGAGATTCTTGTGAAGGGTGGTAATGTGTTTGTGGGATACTTTAAGAATCCCGAAGCTACAGCTGAGGCATTAAAGGATGGCTGGCTATACTCCGGTGATATAGGAGAATTTGATAGCAATGGTCATTTAAAGGTAACGGATCGCAAAAAGGACATCATTATCACATCTGGTGGGAAAAACATTTCCCCTTCAAATATAGAGAGCATTATAAAATCTAACCCACTTATAAGTCAGGTGGTTGTTATTGGTGATAAAAAGCCATATCTTACAGCTCTCATTACTCTGAACATTGAAAATGCACAAAAATTTGCTAAAGAAAAAGGCATCCATGATACTAACATACAAAGTCTTTCAAAACACCCGGAGATAAACAAGGCAATTTCAGAATTTATTTCAAAGGTAAACGATGGACTTGCAAAATATGAAACAATAAAAAGATTCACTATTCTGGAAAGGGATTTTACTCAGGATGCTGATGAACTAACACCAACCCTGAAGGTTAAAAGAAAGGTGGTAACCGAACGATACGCAGCTATAATCGATAGCATGTATAATATAAATGACATCTGAATTATATGGGAACTATCAAAAATCTTATATCAGGTATGAGTTTATGTTCACCGTAGAGTTCAGCAATAGCTAACAACGTATGTAATCTGCCAAGACCAACCATTTTAGCAAGCCTCTCTGATGTAGGTCTTATTTTAAGATAGATCGAAGACCTCTGGTGTACCCCTATTTTACTTATAAGAAGTTGCAAAGCCTCTTCAAGCCTTAGTTTTGCTGGCTTAAAAATAAGGGTATCAGGGCTAATTGAAACCTCAACCTTTCTACGAAGAATCCCTTTATGAAAATAAAGTAAAATATGATCAGAAGCCTTTGCTATCTGAACCATCTGTTCAAATGATAATTCTATTAAACCTGTTTCATTCACAGCTATTAAGTTTATATTGGAAGACTCATCATGGGTAATACCTCCAAAGCATTCCCCTTTTACCAGGGAAATTAGACTTAAATATTGATTTGTTTTTGTTGTTACATCCCATCTTACCTCTCCTGAGGTAATTATATAGGCAAAATCATTTTTGAGATTTATTGTTATATTATCTCCTGCTTTAAAGGTATACCTTGCTGCCTTTTTTAAAATCTCTTTCTGCTTTTCAACACCTGTGAGCAAATTAAAACCCGTTACATACCAGAACATCAATCTTCCCTTTCTATACCAAGAGCTTTCATTTTTCTTGAAAGGTTCTCCCGTGAAATACCTATCTTTATTGCTGTTTTTGTTATGTTCCAGTTGTTTTCTTTAAGCATCCTCACTATATAATCTTTTTCAAAAGCAGTTTTTGCTGAATGGAGCCCTTCGTCTACACTTCCACTGTATTCTCTAGTGTAAGAACGTATTTCTTTAGGTAAATCTTCTATATCTATGGTGTCCTTTTCAACGAGCACAAACAACCTCTCAATGAGGTTTTTCAGTTCCCTCACATTACCATTCCACACATAAGAACTAAGAACTCCAACAGCACCAGGGGTTATTGTTTTTTTCTGTTTGCTAAATCTATTCTTTTCATTTAGAAAATATTCTATAAGAACCGGAATATCTTCCCGCCTTTCTCTTAAAGGTGGTATATGAAGGGGAATAACGTTTAATCTATAATACAGATCTTCTCTAAATCTTCCATTGGCTATTTCATCTTTAATTATTTTGTTTGTGGCAGCGATGACCCTTATGTCTATGTTTATTGTATCATTACCCCCTATCCTTGTAAAACGCCCTTCTTCAAGTGTACGCAATAATTTAGCCTGCATTCGTAAGCTCATATCACCAACCTCGTCCAGAAACAATGTGCCCTTATCTGCGAGCTCAAGTTTCCCTATACGTCTTCTATCTGCTCCTGTAAAAGCTCCTTTTTCATAACCAAACAATTCGCTCTCAAGTAATTCCTCAGGTATAGCTGCACAATTAACATCTACAAATGCCCGGTTCGCCCTTGTGCTGAGCCTATGTATTGCATTGGCAACGAGTTCTTTACCTGTGCCATTTTCACCTGTTATGAGGACCCAGCTATCTGTTGGGGCCACAATGGCAATCTTCCTTTTTAAATCCTCCATAACCTTTGAAGCACTAATAATTTCATATTTCTTTTCTATGGTAACTTTTAACTGTTTGTTCTCCTGCTGGAGATTAAAAACCTTCAAGCCATTGCTTATCGTAATAAGCAACTTATCCGCGGATAAAGGCTTCTCTATGAAATCATAAGCCCCCATTTTTATGGTTTTTACAGCAGTATCTATGGTTCCATGCCCTGAGATCATTATAACTATAGTGTCAGGATATTGCTCTTTGATCCTTTGTAAAACTTCAATTCCGTCCATCTGAGGAAGCCATATATCAAGCAGTACAACAGGTGGTTCAAAACTTTTCATGGCTGACAATGCCTCAAAGCCATCCTTGGCAAGCTTTACATCATAATGCTCATCTTTTAATATACCTGCTATTGTAGTTCTTATATACTCTTCATCATCTACAACGAGTACTGTATTGTTAGCCATTATTAAGCTTTACCTCCATTATTATCTATTTCTTCTTGCTGTGAAACAGGAAGTTCTATTGTAAATATAGCGCCATGGGGTTTGTTATCCTCAACAGTTATCCTACCATTGTGCTCTGTTATTATCCTTTGAACAATCGCAAGTCCCAAACCAGAACCCCCTTTTTTCTTTGAATAGTATAGATCAAAAATTTTAGATTTATCCAGATCATCTATGCCTTTACCCGTATCAATCACCTGAAATTTTACAACATTGTTCTGTCTGTCGTACATAGATTTTAATGTTATTTCTCCATTTTCATCAACAGCCCATACTGCATTCTCAACCAGATTTATAAGCACCCTCCTCATCTGCGATCTATCAAATTTTATAGGTGGTATATCTTCGTCTTTATAAAGATTGAATGTTATATTTTTATGCGCAGAACTGTACAACGTGTGCACCTCTGATAAAAGTTCATTGATCGAGTTAAAGTTTGGTTGACTCACAGGCATACGGGCAAACTCATAAAACTCATCCACAAGCCTTCTTAACTCATCTACCTCTATCATTATGGTATTCGTGCATTCGTCAAAAATATCTCTCTCAGATGGGATTACATCAAGATACTTCCTTCTCAATCTTTCTGCGGATAATCTTATAGGTGTCAGAGGGTTTTTTATCTCATGAGCCATCCTCTTTGCCACCTCCTGCCAGGTAGCGATCTTTTGCATTTTTATTAAATCAGTAACATCCTCAAACACAACGATGTATCCTGACATTTTTTCATTATAGGTCTTTAACGAAGTAATTCTTAAAATGAAGATCTTTGCCTGCCCCTGAATATTCAGGCTCAACTCTTTTGTAAGAGTAAACACATTGCTTTTTCTCATGCTTGATAATATTTCTTCAGTTGGAGCTATAATATCCGGTGCAATTATATCTTTGTAATTTTTATTTATCACCCTGGATGGCTCTATATTCATAATCCTGCCAGCTGTGGCATTGATCATTGTTACAAAGCCATTACCATCTATCGCTATAACACCAGAAGAAATGCTGTTCAGTATGGCTTCAATATAAGCCTTCCGTTGTGTTTGTTCTACGTATGCCAGGGCAAGGCTTTCTCTGTTTTGTTTCAACTCTTTTGTCATGGTATTAAATGCATCAACAAGATCACCAACCTCATCTTTACTCTTTCGTTCAATGTGCACATTGTAATCATTGGCAACTATTTTTCTTGTGGCAGATACAAGATCATCAAGCTGGCTTGAAATACCCTTTGCTATATAAACGCTCATCCATATGGAGGAAAATATCATCAGCAAAGATATAAGAACCAAAAATAAAATGTAGCTTGTTTTAAGATGTGGTTTTAATATCTGTTGCTGGCGATACTCTTTATATCCCTGCTCTATCTCTGCCATCTTCTCAACAAGACTTTTATTAACAAAATAGTCTCCGACAATAAGTCCAGCCGGTAATGTGCTACCTGTTATGTATATTGGCGCGAAACCCTTAATTATATCACTGTTACCAATACTCTCTATGTATGTTGTTATATTCCCGTGAAGTGCACCAAGCACCTGTTTTTTCGCTGTTGGTTCCAGGTTGCTATCAGGATGTTGAACAAATGCAATGAGCTTTCCTCCAGAATTGTAAATTTCCACTGCTGTAAGGTTATATTCCTTCATCTTTTTTGTTAAAAAATTCCTTATACTTTCTTTTTGCCCCTCTGGAAACAACCCCTCATTGACAAGCTCTTTACCTATTACTGAAGAAAAAGAGATAGTATTTTTGGCAACATTCTCATAATAGGTTTTAGCTATATCCAGCGACTGGGTTAATGAACTTTCTACCTGACTGCTAAACCAGCTATTGATCGTATGTGTTATAAAACCAGAGGATATTATAAACATCACTATAATGGGTATAATTGAAAAAAATACAAATGCCAGGGCTAACTTCGTTCTGACCTTTAACCTGCCAAAAGCCTGTTTCTCACCAAATATTATCTTCGCTGTATTTCGAATAACAAGAAATATGAGCAGTATTATCAATACTATATTGATGTTTATAAATGTGAATACAAGTGCATTTTTTGAGATTGGAACTTTTAGTATAACGTGATAAATGTTGGATTCCAGTGAGGTTAACCCTATTATGAATATAATAACGATTATTATAATTGCGAATTCAATGCGCCTTTTTCTTGTCTCCTGATCCATATTACTTTAATATATCATACAAATCTTATTGTAAACAACCCTCTTTTTTCGTTTTCATTATTCCCATCGTACTGATCCTGTGTACTCAATCCACTTCCCATGTTTAAATGACACAGACTTATACATTATCTGTTAGCTTAATTTTAAAAGTGCACACATGTTAAATTAGATAATTTGATGTTTTTGGTATCAAAAAGTTTATTTTTATGCCCGATAATTGCCATTTTGGCGTAGCCGAAGAATCTACACCACCCTGTCATTCTGAGCAATGTGAAGAAACTAAAGCTATAGACTCTTCGCTTTGCTCAGAGTAACAGAGGATGGATTCTTCAATTGCTTCGCTAAGATTATTCACATAGTATCTGCTTTGGCCAAAAGCAATAGAGAGCATAAATTTTCTCTGTGGTGTATTTTCAAACCAAAAAGTAGAAAACCTCAAATCCAAAATCTTCTCCGAGTGAACAGAGTCAGGTCTTTACTCTTGCAGTAGATCTGGATCCGCAGCAACTATTTGCTATCTGACGATTACTGAGACCATTCTCATACTTTAAACGCAATATCTCTTTAATCTTACGCATGGTTATTCTCTCCCTTGGCATCTGTACCTCCTATTTTTGATTTTTTAGAGGTCCAGTTTACCACTTTTTTATTTAACCAGCGTTCGTTTTAGCTCCTTTTGAGGGGGTGGCAGAATTGAGTGAAATAGGTGGCAACTTTCGATTGAAATCACCGGCAGAATTGGAGTGAAATACACAGCAGGGGCTTAAATTTTTAAGCCCCTGCAGGTTCGTTCGGGGTACACATCACTCATTACACAAACTTCCCTATTTCGCAAATGCATTTTTTGGGTTAAATAAGTTTTATAGGATTGGTTTTTATTATACCTATTACTCTGCGTAATGAAGAAAAGGTTTGTTGACAAATAAATCAAAGTATCATAACGATCCAATTATGAAGGTTAACAATAAAAACAAACAAAAAGCAGATAAGATGCAAAATACCATAATTACTGCTGCAATAAAGGTTTATGCAGCAAAAGGCATGCATGGGATAAGGATTGCTGATATTGCAAAGGAGGCAAAGGTATCCTACGGGCTTGTCTATCATTATTTTAAGAACAAAGAGGATGTGCTGAATGCTATCTTTGCAAAAAGCATAAGCATTTTTTTAAAGGCTATTGAAAATGCGGCAACGCAAGAAAAATCTTTAGAAGAAAAACTCAATTCTATTACTACCTTTTTGTTCAACGCCTGCAAAGAATTCCCTGAATTTATGTATGTAATCATGTTCGAGGTCATATGGACGCCAAAGTTCCTTGAAACAAGAAATTTTACCAGCTTTACAAGGGCATTTACAATATTTGAAAAGATGCTGATAGAGTACAAACAAAAGGGGGTGCTGAAGGAAAATACCGATACAACTGTGAGCACTTATGTATTCTTTGGTGGACTTGAGATGCTTTTAACCGGCATAGTATTAAAAGCAATACCTGTTGATAAACCTGATATGTTTAAAAAACTTTCAAGTAATTTTATAAGTCAGTACCTGAATGGCATATCAAGAGGGTAAAAACCTGTATTGATAAAAATTGAAACACTTAAAGGAGGGTATTTATGGAATTTAGTTTTTCAAAAGAGGATCTCGAATTCAAGGATAGTGTTTATAGATTTGGGCTGAAAGAATTAGCTCCACTGTCTCAAAAGCTTGAGTACGATGATAAAGAAGAATTCATTATGGAAAACTGGAAGAAAATGGGGGAGTTCGGGCTACTTGGGTTACCATACCCTGAAGAATATGGAGGGGCTGGTGCAAGTGTTTTAACCACAACCCTTGCAGCCGAAGCACTTGGATATGCCGGGGTTGATGCAGGTTTACTACTCTCGTGGGGGGCACATATGATCCTTTGCGGTGTACCGATATGGCAGCTTGGGACAGAAGAACAGAAAAGAAAATATCTTCCAAAACTTGCAAGTGGAGAATGGATAGGCGGACTTGGACTTACTGAACCCAACGCAGGTTCTGATGCTGCTGGCATACAAACAACCGCGGTGAAAAAAGGGGATAGATACATACTGAATGGCTCAAAAATGTTTATCACAAATGGTCCTATTGGTAATGTATTTGTTGTTGCAGCTGTCACAGATAAATCCAAAAAGGCTTTTGGTATAAGTGCCTTTATTGTTGAAAAAGGCATGAAGGGTTTTTCTGCGGGGAAAAAACTATCAAAGCTTGGTGTCAGGACATCACCAACATCTGAACTGATCTTTGAGGACTGTGAGGTGCCTGAAGAAAATCTGCTTGGCGAACCAGACCTTGGCTTTGTCAATGTGATCAAACTTACACTTGAATGGGAACGAAGCTGTCTTGTTGCACCTGCAATAGGTGGACTTGAACTGGGATTAAAAGGGGCAGTTGAATATGCAAAACAGAGGAAACAATTTGGAAAGCCTATAATAAAATTTCAGGCAATCAGGCATAAAATTGCTGATCTTAAGATGAATTTAGAGGCAGTAAGGCAGATCGTTTATAAAGTTGCATGGCTAAAAGATAAAGATATACCTGCAATGATGGAGGCATCTGTTGCAAAGTTGTTTGTTTCTGAGATCATGGAAAAGATGTCTTCTGAGATATTGCAGATATTCGGTGGGTATGGGTTTATAAAGGATTACCTTGTGGAAAGGGGTTATAGGGATTCAAGACTTTCATCTATAGGTGGTGGTACTTCAGAGATTCAGCGAGGTATTATTGCACGCTCTATTCTTAACTTTAAATGAGGAGGGTATATGGATTTTGAACTTACAGAGGATCAAAAGAAACTAAAAGAATCTTTTGCTCAACTATGCGCCAAAGAAATTGCTCCGAAAGCAGACCGTGTTGATAGAGAAGCTATCTTTCCAAAAGATAATATTGAGCTGTTGGGTAAATCAGGTTATTTAGGCATGGGATTTCCTGAGGAGTACGGTGGCACACCCGGGGACCATATTACAAAGGCAATACTTGGAGAAGAGCTTACAAAGGCATGCGCAGCCACTTATCTTTCAGCAGGTGCATCTGCTGGTTTATTTGCTGTTCCTGTATTGAAATTTGGAACAGAAACACAAAAGAAGAAATATCTTCCAGATGTATTAACCGGCAATAAGATAGGTGCACTTGCGATCACAGAGCCTCATGCTGGTTCTGACGTTTTAGGAATAAAGACCACTGCTCAGAAGAAAAATGGCCACTGGATCCTGAATGGTTCAAAAACATTCATCACCAATGGACCTGTTGCTGATTATTATGTGGTGGTTGCCTATACGGATAAAGAAAAGAAAAGGGATGGCATAAGCCTATTTTTAGTGGACAATGGTACAAAAGGCTTTTCAAGAGGAAAACCTTTAGACAAACTTGGTGTAAGAGGCTCACCAACTTCAGAGTTATTTTTCGACGACTGTGAAATCCCTGAGGAAAACCTGCTCGGTGAAGTTAACAATGGTTTTTATCAGCTCGTACAGACCTTAACGCATGGCAGAATAGGTATGGCAGTTTATAGCCTTGGTATTGCTCAGGCATGCCTTGAAGAATGTATAAACTACTCTCAGGAAAGGACTGCTTTTGGAAGAAAACTGGCATATTTTCAGGATATACACTTCAAGATCGCTGACATGAAGATGTACATAGATGTAGCAAGGGAATTGATCTACAAAGCAGCATGGATGCTCCAGCAGGATGATCCACAGGCTGTACTGTTTGCTTCACTGGCAAAACTTTTTATCTCAGAACATGCTACAAAGATAGCAAGTGACGCTGTTCAGATCTTTGGAGGGTATGGTTATATAAAAGGCTACAGGGTAGAAAGGCTTTACAGAGATGCAAAGCTTGGGGAGATAGGAGAGGGAACCTCTGAGCTCCAGAGAGCCATTATAACGAGGTTTGTGGAGGAGCAATACTGACATCATAAATATCCTTATAAAGGATAATTCAGCTTCATAAAAATGCCGTGCAAATTCATGGCTGATTCATACTACCGGTGCGATACCCCTCTATATCAACTGTTATGTATTTAAATCCCTGTTCTTTTAATTGTTTAATGATCCTTGTCCTGATCTCACTTTTGATTATAAGAGGGAGTTCTTCCTGCAAAACTTCAATCCTAGCTATATCACCATGATACCTTATCCTCGATTGTACAAATCCCAATTCGTGTAATAGCTTTTCACCAATCTCTATCTTTTTCAAAATATCAGGCGTTATCCTTGTACCATAAGGGATCCTTGAAGCAAGACACGCATAAGAAGGCTTATTCCATGTTTCGAGTCCAAGGTATTTACTGATCTCTCTTATCTCTGATTTTGTGAGCCCCACTTCAAGTAATGGTGCTATAGCATGAGCCTGTTGAGCAGCCTTCATACCCGGTCTAAAATCATTAGTATCATCTGCATTTGCTCCATAAAGTATGTGCTTAAAACCTAACTTCAATGACTCCTCTTTCAAAAGAGAGAACAATTCAGTCTTACAGAAAAAACATCTTTGTGGAGTATTAGCAAAAAACTCTTCTTTTTCAAATTCACGTGTGTTTATCAATATAAGCCTTGCACCTATCTTGTTAGAAAGATGTTTTGCCTGTTCAAGTTCATCAGAGGGATAGGTTGGAGATACAGCTGTTACTGCAACAACATTATCTCCAAGTTCATCATGGGCAACCTTTAGAAGCAGGGTGGAATCAACACCTGCTGAAAAGGCTATAACAGCGCTCTCCAATCTCCTTAGAAATTCTTTTAACTTTAAATATTTTGCTTCAGTTTGTTCTAACATGGGCTTTGAAATGTAAATTTACACATTTTAGCACCAATATATTTCTATTCTTGACACTTTTGCAAGTTTTCCGTATACTATACCTAATTAATTATCAAGGGGGTTATAATGACATCAAGGTTAGGCGAGTTACTGGTTAAAGAAAATTTAATAACACCTGAACAGCTTAAAAAAGCTATAGAAGAGCAAAAGGCTACAGGTGGCAGGCTTGGTTCAAGTCTTACAAAATTGGGGTATGTTACAGATGAAGAATTACTATCTTTTCTCAGTAAGCAGTACAACGTCCCTGCTATAAACCTTGATGAATTTGAGATTGATAAGGAAATAGCAAGGAAGATACCTGAAAATATTGCAAGAAAACATCTTGTCATTCCGGTAAATCAGGCTGGTTCAACCCTGATAGTTGCTACATCTGATCCCACAAATCTGGCTGTTACTGATGAGATCAAGTTTTTAACAGGTTACAATGTTGAATTTGTAGCTGCCACTGAGAATGCCATAAAAAAGGCAATAGAGAAGTATTTTGAAGTATCCACTGATTACCAGGAGATCATAGAAGAGGCTGCAGAAGAATACGAGGTTGTTGGAGAAGAAGAGAACATAGATGTAAAAACGCTTGAAAAGGCAAGCGAAGAAGCACCGGTTATAAAGCTGGTGAACTCTATCCTGAATGATGCTATTAAAAGGGGTGCAAGTGATATTCATATAGAGCCCTACGAAAAAATGTTCAGGATCAGATTCAGGATTGATGGTATGCTGTATGAGATAATGAAGCCCCCACTCTCTCTAAAGAATGCTATAGCATCAAGGATCAAGATAATGGCGAAGTTAGATATAGCAGAAAGGCGTAGACCTCAGGACGGCAGGATAAAGATAAGGTATGCGGATGGAAAGGATATAGATTTTCGTGTATCAGTATTACCAACCCTGTTTGGAGAAAAGATCGTTTTAAGATTGCTTGATAAATCCAATCTCCAGCTTGATATGACAAAACTTGGTTTTAATGAAAAACAATTAAAAGAGTTTAAAGAGGCTGTTCATAAGCCCTATGGAATGGTGCTTGTAACAGGTCCAACAGGTAGTGGTAAAACCACTACACTGTACTCAGCACTATCAGAACTGAATCAGGTCTCGAAAAATGTTTCTACTGCTGAAGACCCTGTTGAGTATAATATACCAGGTGTTAATCAGGTGCAGATGCACGAGGAAATTGGTTTAAATTTTGCAGCAGCGTTAAGAGCATTTTTGAGACAGGACCCCAATATCATAATGGTTGGGGAGATCAGGGATTACGAGACAGCAGAGATAGCAGTAAAAGCAGCATTAACAGGCCACCTTGTGCTATCCACCATTCATACAAACGATGCCCCGAGTACAATCAACAGGTTGCTGAATATGGGTATTGAACCATTTCTTGTAGCATCATCTGTTCATGCTATACTTGCCCAGAGACTTGTTAGAAAGATCTGTGAGAAATGTAAGGAAGAAATAGAGGTTGATAAAAAGGTCCTTATAGACATTGGTATGTCTGAAGCAGATGTAAAGACCACAAAGGTTTACAAAGGTAAAGGATGTAATGTTTGTAGTAATACAGGATATAAAGGGAGGATTGCGGTCTACGAGATCCTGACCATAGGAGAAGAGATAAGGGAATTGATCCTTGCCGGTGCTTCTGCAAGTGAAATCAAAAAAGAGGCTATGAGGCTTGGTATGATGACGATGAGACAGAGTGCAATTGAATTACTTAAAAAGGGTTTAACAACCATAGATGAAGTAGTAAGGGTTACTGCAAAAGATTAAAAATAGGGGGTAATATGAGTTTTAATTTACATCAGTTGTTGAAGATAATGATAGAAAAGGGTGCAAGCGATCTACATATAACCACAGGAAGTCCTCCACAACTAAGGATAGACGGCGAGTTAACCCCATTAAAAGTACCCCCCCTTACTGCCACTGAGACAAAACAACTCTGTTACAGTATACTTACAGACGCGCAGAAGCAAAAATTTGAAGAGCACAACGAGTTAGATCTCTCCTTTGGTGTAAAGGGGTTAAGCAGATTCAGGGCTAATATCTTTATGCAGAGGGGAGCTGTTGCAGGAGCATTTAGAACAATACCTTTTAAGATCCTCAGCTTTGAAGAGCTTGGTCTTCCGCCGGTGGTCAATGAGCTCACAAAAAAAGCAAGGGGGTTGGTGCTTGTAACAGGTCCAACAGGAAGTGGTAAAACAACAACGCTGGCTTCTATAATAGCCAAGATCAATGAGGAGAGACATGAGCATATCATCACGATAGAGGACCCAATAGAATACCTGCATCCGCACAAGAATTGTATAGTGAATCAAAGAGAGGTTGGAGCTGATACAAGTAGTTTTGCCACTGCATTAAAATACATCTTAAGGCAGGACCCGGACGTCGTGCTTATAGGTGAGATGAGGGACCTTGAGACTATTGAAGCTGCTTTAAATACAGCGGAAACAGGACACCTTGTATTTGCTACATTACATACAAATTCAGCAGTGCAAACCATAAACAGGATTATCGATGCATTTCCTCCTCATCAACAACCACAGGTAAGAGCACAACTATCGTTTGTACTTGAAGGTGTTTTAACACAATCTCTAATTCCAAAATACAATCAACCAGGAAGGGTTCTTGCTGTTGAGGTACTGATACCCACGCCGGCTGTAAGAAATCTTATAAGAGAAGAAAAAGTACACCAGATATACTCACACATGCAGGTTGGACAGGCAAAATACGGTATGCAAACCATGAATCAAGCCCTGTTCAGTCTATACCAGAGAAAATTGATCTCTCTTGATGATGCAATGATCTATTCTACTGATCTTGAGGAATTGAAACAGATGCTTCAGGCAGGTACTCCTGTACCGCCGTCTATTCAGGCTCAGGCAAGGATGCAAACTGCACAAAAAAGTTTTTAATCTGGAGGTAAACAATGGCTGTTTTTACATGGGAAGGAATGAAAAGAACGGGTGAGATTGTAAAGGGAAATATAGAAGCTCAGAACGAATCTGCTGTTGTAGCCTTATTACGTCAGCAGGACATCAGACCCATTAATATCAAAGAGAAAAGGGCAGCTTTTGATCTTGGAAAGTTAAATCTTTTTAAAGAAAAGGTTAAAGGAAAAGATTTAGCTGTATTTACAAGGCAGTTTGCAACAATGATAGATGCTGGTTTACCACTTGTCCAATGCCTTGAAATCCTTGGAAGCCAGCAACAGAACAAAACATTCCAGAAGACTATAAAAGACATAAAGGCATCCATTGAAGGTGGTTCTACATTTGCAGCAGCTTTAAAAAAGCATCCTGATATCTTTGATGCATTATATACCAACCTTGTAGCAGCTGGTGAGGTGGGTGGTATGCTTGATACCATCCTTGCAAGACTTGCAACCTATATAGAAAAATCTGAAAAATTAAAAGGCAGGGTAAAAGGTGCAATGATATATCCTATTGTTGTGTTAAGCGTTGCTGTAGGCGCTGTGGCTGTCCTTCTATTATTCGTTATACCTATTTTTGCAAAGATGTTTGCAGACGTTGGCGCAGCATTACCAGCACCAACACAGTTTGTTCTGGATTTAAGTAACTTCCTGAAGCATTACATAATATATATGATTATAGGTATAGCTGCTATTTACTTCGCAATTCGTTCTTATTACAAAACAGCAAATGGAAAACTTGTTATAGATGGGTTGCTGTTAAAACTACCTGTGTTTGGAGAACTCATACGTAAGAATGCTGTTGCAAGGTTTACAAGAACATTATCAACAATGATATCAAGCGGTGTACCGGTGATGGAAGGACTTGAGATTGTTGCACGTACATCCGGCAATCAGATTATAGAGAATGCAATTATGAAAGCAAGGGAAAGTATAGCAGCAGGAAAGACTATTGCAGAACCTCTGGCGCAAACAAAGGTATTCCCTTCCATGGTTGTTCAGATGATCTCCGTTGGTGAAGCTACAGGTAATATGGATGCCATGCTATCAAAGATAGCTGATTTTTATGATGAAGAGGTTGATGCTGCTGTTGCAGCAATGACATCCCTTATAGAACCTCTCTTGATAATATTCCTTGGTGGCGTTATAGGAGGACTCGTTGTTGCAATGTATCTTCCGATCTTTAAGATTGCCAGCACCATCCATTGATGAACAATGAAATAAAAAAGCAATCTGATAACTCATCTATAGAACGCGAAGAACTTTTAAACAAGCTCTACTGGTCTATATGGATCAGGATTGGCATTGTTACAGTACTTATAGGTGGCGCGGCTTTAACCTATCAACATAGGGTAATATTTCATGTGGCACCATGGTTGTCCCCTCTCATTATACTTGTAATTCTTTTTTATATTATAAGTTTATTAGAGTTTGTCTTATTAAGAAAAAGACAACAACCTTATCTCCTGGCTTATCTTTCTACAACATGGGATGTTTTATTCGTTTCCACCCTTGTCATTGCAACTGGTGGCATTGATAGTATATATACCTTTTTTTACCTGTTTGTAGCTATAGAAGGTGGTGTGCTTTTATCAAGGAAAGGGGCTTTAATATTTGCATCAGCATCTGCTATTCTATATGGATTGATTATAGATATTCAATTCTATCACATAGCCCCATCAATAATCCCATCATCTGAGGTTGCGCATTCTGTAAAAGGGGTGCTTATCAATTTGATAACCTATATTACAGCAACTTACATTGTTGGTATCTTGAGTGCCTATCTGAGCAGTAGTCTGTTAAAAGCAAAAAGTACACTATCTTTAAAAAGTTCAGACCTGAAACAACTTACAAACCTGCATTCAATAATTATAAATAGCATAGATTCAGGACTTATTACGCTTGATAAGGATCTTATTATAACCAGCGTAAACCCTGCTGCTTTAAGGATAATTGGTTATAAAAAAGGTGATATAATTGGAAAGGCTATTAACACAGTAATGCCAGGTATTCAGCTAAATGTTCCTGCGTTCAAAAGAAATGAAATGGCCATAAAAAAAAGAGACGGTAATCTTATTCAGGTTGGTTACAATACATCCAATTTATTTGATGATTCAGGGGAAATAGTGGGTACTGTTATAATATTTCAGGATCTGACAGAGATGAAAAAAATGGAAGCAAGGCTTAAAAGGGCAGACATTCTTGCAACAGCTGGTAGACTTGCAGCAAGTGTTGCCCATGAGATTAGAAATCCACTTGCATCTATAAGTGGTGCTGTACAGCTATTAATAGAAGACCTGAAGGGAAAACCAGAGTTTGACAAACCTCTTGAGCTAATATTCCGGGAAGTAGACAGAATCAACAATCTTGTTACAGAATTTCTTTATATGTCAAAACCTGTCACCAATATTCAAGAAAATGTTATGTTAAAACCTTTGATCGATGAGGTGTTTGAGAACATAATCAGAAGGAGCGATTATAATCCATCTATTAAATTACAGACCTCTGTTGATGATACTGTGAAGATAAAAGCGGACAAGCTTAAGCTAAAACAGGCTTTATTAAATCTTGTACTTAATGCTTTACACTCAATAAAGGATAAAGGTAATATACATATTGGCTGTACTATAAATGATGGGAATGCAATTATTTCTGTAGAAGACAATGGAGAAGGTATGACAGAAGATGAGATAAAATTATCATTAGAACCATTCTGGACAAAAAATCCAGGGGGCACCGGACTTGGACTCCCTGTAGTACAGTCAATAGTAGAACAGCACAATGGAACATTGAGTATAAGAAGTCAGAAGAACAAAGGCACTGTTGTCACGATTAAGTTACCTTTATAACTTGCAGTGTTAGATACTTTGGTATTAAAGACTTAGAAGAGTAAAAATATGGTAAATATACTTGTTGTAGACGATGATAAAAGTATGCGCGAGTTTCTTGAGCTTATCCTGCGAAGGGAGAAATACAATGTTACGTGTGCAAAAGACGGCGCAGATGCAATCCTTCTTTTGAAGGAAAACTATTTTGATCTTGTAATTACGGATCTTATGATGCCAGTTATAAATGGTCTTGAGCTTCTTAAGAAGGCTAAGGAACTATACCCTGATATCAAAGTTTTGATGATCACAGCTTTTGGAACCATTGAAACTGCTGTAGAGGCAATGAAACTCGGGGCATACGATTACATAACCAAGCCATTCAACAATGATGATCTAAGAATCAGGATCCGTCGTGCTATAGAAACGCAACGGATGGAACATGAGAATATCATGCTCAAGCAAAAACTTGGTATTGTTGATGGGAAGTGGAATATTATAGGCGTTAGCAATGCAATGCAGGAGGTGTTCAATCTCATAGAAAGGGTTAAAGATACGAGAACAAACGTACTTATCTATGGAGAATCCGGTACAGGAAAGGAACTTGTTGCAAGGGCAATACATTATCAGGGTTCAAGGAAGGCTTATCCATTTATCCCGATAAATTGTGGAGCCATACCGGAAAATCTGGTTGAAAGTGAACTGTTCGGTCATAAGCGTGGAGCATTCACAGGTGCTGTTGAAAACAAAAAGGGCTTGTTTCTTGAGGCTGACGGAGGAACGATCTTTCTTGATGAGGTAAGTGAACTTCCATTACAAACACAGGTAAAACTATTGAGAGTAATTCAGGATAAAAAGATTAAGCCTGTTGGAGATACTGTTGAATATCCAGTTGACGTGAGAATTATATCAGCAACAAATAAAGATCTGAAAGAACTGATAACCTCTTCAAAATTTAGAGAGGATCTGTTTTACAGGTTGAATGTTATACAGATAGAGATGAAACCCTTACGTGAAAGAAGAGAAGATATACTGCCACTTGCAAGATATTTTCTTGAGAAGTATGCAAAAGAATTTTCAAAAAACATCAAAGACTTTTCTCAGGAGACAATGGATATACTGAAAAGATATAATTATCCTGGTAATGTTAGAGAACTTGAGAATATTGTTGAAAGGGCAGTGGCAATTGAAACAGGTCCTGTTATACTTCCTGAGTCTCTTCCTTCAGAACTAATGCATCCAGCAACCGGAATTAAAGAAAAGGGTTATACGCTCGAAGATCTGAAAAGTAGATTCAACGGAGTAATTGATAACCTTCTTAACACTATAGAGAAGGGATTAATAGAAGAGGCTCTTAGAACAAGTGGTGGTGATAGACTAAAGGCATCAAAGCTATTGGGTATACCCATGCGTTCCTTAAGGTACAGGATTAAGAAATACAACATACCTGATTAAAACGATAATTCTTGATCTGTAAAAGGTTTTGCTATAAGCGTTTTAATTATCTTAAAACTCTAAGAGAGGTAATAGATATGAAAACCTTTAAAATTGTTGCCCTTATGTTATTACTTATTGGCAATCCAGCAATACTTTTTGCCGAAGAAAATGGTAATGGTGTTCCTTCTGTAATCTCAATACCATCTTCCTCCTTAATAAGCTCTGAACCTGCTTCTTCTACACAGGGAAATAACAATACTGTGTTACAACCAGTAATATTGAATTCCAACACCTATTTGAGTGCTTATGGACTAAATATAAACAACACAGATAACGATTATCTACCATTCTATGAGGACCTGAACTTCAAATATCCTGTACTGGATAACACCTTAAGTGTAGAAGGGGCTGGCTGGTTGAGATACGATTTTCTGACAATGCCATACAATGGAAGAACAAATGCTGATTTTACTTATGCATATTTAAATTATACTCCTAAAGACATCCCTCTTAGATTAAAATTAGGCAGAATATACAGCTGGTTTGGTGTAGCAAACGACCAATATGATGGCATGGAGCTTATGTTAAACAATATTTATGGATTGGGTCTGGATGCTTTTATAGGTAGTGAGGTGGATTCACAACTTCACAACACACCCGGCGGAGTAACAACAGGAGGAAGGCTATCATACAACAACAGTATTTTTGGGATTGGTGGCTCTATGTTTTATTCATCGAATGATGACTGGATTTCTCAGGAGCGCTGGGGTGTTGATGCATGGATAAGACCGGTAAACATCCTGTATCTGTTCGGAAGGTACTATTATGATATGGTAGACAAAAGGGCTTATGATGGCACAGCAAAGATATCTATAACCCCTATCAATAGATTGTTTGTTGATGGTGAATATAGTTTGTTTAATCCTGCATCATTAATAGATAAAACGAGCATTTTCTGGGTATTCAGTACAGAGTCATACAGAAATCTTAAAGCAGATATGGGCTATAGAATACTTGATAATCTGTCTTTAGCCATTGAGGGTACAAAATATATGTACAGTACTTATGGTAATTCTTACAGTTATGGTGCAAAAATAAATTATGACAAACGACCATACGCATTGGGGCTCGAGCTTGATAAGGTGGACTCTACACCAACGGATTATTTAACAACAAGGATCTATGCCTTCAGGAATTTTGCAATGGGATTTTATGCCAATATAGATATTATCTATTCCTCCTACCTTGGAGAATTAAATGGATACAACCACAGTATTACTGGTCATGTTGCTGTAGGTAAAGAAATTATAAACAAATTAAAACTTACACTTTCCGGGGATACATTGGATGGCCCATACGTCAGGCATGGTGGCTATGGTATGTTAAGTCTAAAATACAGTTTGTAGGCTATACTCAGGAGGCATTATGAAAAAAATACTATTGATAATTATCGCATTGATGGTTTCAGCTTTATCCTGCAATAAAGTTCTTTCAAAACAAAACGATAAACTGATCTTTTCTCATAAATTACATGTAACGGATAATGGGATTGAATGTCTGACCTGCCATGCAGGTGTCAATGCCACAACCACTGTAAACGGCAGTTATATACCTAAAATGGATGTATGCTTCCAGTGTCACAGTGATGCTCAAAATAAATGCACAATGTGTCATACAAATCCAGAAAAGGCTGTGCCATTTCCTGTTGAGAAAAAGGATATTATATTCTCACATGAAGCTCATATGGCAAGGGTAAAGAATGACTGTACTTATTGCCATACAAAAATCCCATTTGAAACAGGGCCAGAACCAGGAAATCTACCAACCATGCAGGTATGCCTATCCTGCCATCAGAAGGATTATGATACTCTAAAATGTTCCAGATGCCACACAACCTTGAGTTCTATTTCCATTGAACGGTTATCCAGGTTCACACATAATGCAGGTTTTAAGGAAAATCATGGCATGTTTGCAAGAACAAATTTACAGACATGTGAACAGTGTCATCAGCTGTCTTTTTGTGACACCTGCCACAATACACAAGCGAAGATATCTCCTGCAATACGCTATCCTGAAGCACCACAACAGCCTCTTATACACAGAGGTGATTGGTTAGCTGTTCACTCTATAGACGCGCAACAGGATCCAATGTCATGTTATAGATGCCATTCAGCTTCAAGCTGTAGAGATTGTCATATAAGGAGTGGCGTTGCGGGAGACACATCTTCTAACAATGCATCCCCTCATCCCATGGGAACAGATTTCCTGTTCAATACAGCTTCGCCTCAGTTCCATGGTAGACTCGCAAGACAGAACATCAATGCATGTGCAGGATGTCATAGCGGAGGGACAGATGCAGTCTGCGTTCAGTGCCATAAGGTTGGAGGGATTGGAGGTAATCCTCATCCATCTGATTTTAGATCAAGTTTGAACATGAATAAAGATAAGGTTTGTATAGTCTGTCATGGCCAATAGGGTATACAGTTAGGTATAATGCAAGGTTAAGTGATAACTTGTTTTAAACAAAATATGTATTATTATACTTACTTGCGGCTGTATTCACTACAGAACATGATAGTGTTTTAAGTTATATGCTTGATTTTATAAAGGCACTATTAAACAAAAAAGGAGCTAACATGGTAGCCCCAACAAAAAAGAAAAGAAAAAAAATGCCCCAAAAGGCAGCTAAAAGCCAGAAACAAAAAATCTCTGTAAAGTCAAAAAAGACAAAAGTGGCAAAAAAAGTCCATGCTGTAAAAATGGAGAAAACCTTTAGAAAGGAAAGTATTCAAATGCCAGAAGCTGAAGTAACGGTTAAGAAAAGATCTGTAAAAGATTTTGAGCAGATAAAAAAGATGCTTTTAAAGATGAAGGCTGAGATCATGGATGAACTTGCAAGGAAAAAAGCAGCTCTTGAAGAGGAAAAGAGTATAGAGATAGAAGAAGGGGATGCTATTGCAGAGGATAGAAATCGTGAGTATGAATATCTTTTAACAACAATGGAAACGAAAAAACTAAAGCAGATAAATGAGGCATTAGCCAAAATAGAAGACGGTACCTATGGGATATGTGAGGAGTGCGGTGAAGAAATTCCATTAGCAAGGTTAAAGATATTACCTTTTACCAAACTATGTGTTGATTGTGCTTCAAATGTAGAGAAAGAAGAGGCATTGAAACAATCACTTGAGAGCGAAAAGGACATATTTGCTGCAGGTAATAATGAAGAAGGAACCGATGTAGAGTAACATCAGGGGAATATAGGTGGAGCAGTAAGTGCGGTAGTTTCATCTATACCAAGCGCAATGTTCATATTTTGAATAGCCTGACCGGCTGCTCCCTTAACAAGGTTATCTATTACTGAAAATATTACAATCATTGAATTTTTCTCATCAAGGCGAACCGCTATATCAACAAAATTGGACCCCTCAACTGCATTTATATTCGGGAGTTCTGGAGCTTTAACAATCCTTACAAAGGGCTCATCTTTGTAAGCCTCTTCCAGTATATTTTCAAGCTCTGCTGTGGTTATATTACTGTCCTGTAAAACTGCATAAATAGTTGTAAAAATACCTCTATTCGTTGGAATAAGATGTGGAACAAACACAATACTTATGCCGTTAACTACATCTGACAAAGCCTGCTCTATCTCCGGGATATGACGATGCGATACAGGCTTATATGCTCTAAATCCCTCATTTACCTCTGAAAAGTGTAACTCCTGTGAGGGTGATCTACCAGCTCCTGTTACACCACTTTTAGCATCTATGATAATCCCCCTGTGTTTTATAACACCCTTCTTTAAAAACGGTATAAGTGGAATAACTGCTCCTGTAGGATAGCACCCAGGGTTTGCTATAAGTTTTGCATGTTTTAATCTTTCTCTGTTGATCTCGGGTAAGCCATACTCTGATATCTTTAAAAGATCAGGTACTGTTTCAAAACCATACCATTTTTTAAACACGCCGGGATCCTTCAATCTAAATGCTGCGCTGATGTCTATCACGATTGCTCCTGACCTTAAGAAACTTTCACATACAGAAACAGATTGTTCTGGTGGAAGTGCTAAAAAAACAACATCAAAACTTCTTCCTTTTAATTGATCAATGGTCTGACACGTAAGATTATAGATGTTTCTCAGTGATGGAACAACACCACCTATTTTCAAGCCTGCGTTCTTATCAGCACTTATAGCCTCGACAATAACATGTTTGTGCTGGCTCAATATACGCAGTAATTCTATACCAGAGTAACCCGTTGCTCCTAATACGGCTACCCTTTTCATGCATTATCTCTTTGAATACTGGAAGCGCTTTCTGGCTGCCTTTCTACCGTATTTCTTACGCTCTTTCATACGAGGGTCTCTTGTTATAAGCCCTTCCTTCTTTAGTTCAGCACGTAAATCCCCATTAAATGCAATAAGTGCCTTTGTAATGCCATGTGCAAATGCTTGAACCTGAGATGACCATCCTCCACCGGTAATATTTGCTACCACATCAAATTTACCCTCAGTATTGGTCAATTTAAATGGCTTCAGGATCTGTTCCTTTGCACCCATTATAGTGAAATAGTTATCCAATGGTTTATTGTTTACAATGATCTCACCACTACCAGGTTTAAGCCACACCCGTGCTGTTGCTGTTTTTCTTTTTCCTACACCATGAAAAAGTAACTCAGGCATTATTTACCTCCGATTTAACCTTTTCTTTAGAATGAAGTTGAGCTGTATGAGGATGCTCTGGTCCTGGATAGACTTTCAATTTTGTCAGTAATCTATCAGAAAGACGATTTTTGGGCAGCATACCTTTTACTGCATGTATTATCAGCTTCTCAGGTTTTCGATTAAGCAATGATTGAGCTGATTCACTCTTTAACCCACCAGGATAGAAGGTATGATGATAATACTTTTTCTGTTTCAATTTGTTCCCTGTCAGTTTTATTTTTGCAGCGTTTACTACAACAATGAATTCTCCGGTATCAACGTGTGGAGTGTAAACCGGCTTATCCTTACCCCTTAAAAGGGTAGCTATCTTTGTAGCCAGTCTTCCCAGTACAGCTCCATCTGCATCTATCAATCTCCATGTTCTTTTTATTTGTTCTTTTTTTGCCATAAATGTTTTCATATGCCTTCCTCTAACATTGGTAATTTTTACATCATATATACAGAAAATAACAATATACAATTTAAAAATAAGAAGTCAAGCACTTGCAGGATTCTGTCATTTAAAATTGAAAAACGCACTTAATTAATCCCTCATTAGCTTTAACAGTCCACCTCTTTGAGAATTTAATACCCGGTCCTGCCTTCCGCAGTCCACCCTTATTATAGGGCTATCCGATAATTGTCTTTCTGATGCACAGCCGAAGAATCTACTTCATACGTGTCATTCTGAGCCCACGGCGAAGAATCTACTTCCATAAGATTCTTCAGTCGCTCTCACTCCTTCAGAATGACATAAAGCAAAGAAGAGCGGATCTTTGAACTCCACTCTTTAAATAAAGAGGGGGATTTTCGTTTATCACTTTAGCAAAAAGAGACAGAGTGATTTGGCATCAGCGTCATCCCTCTCTTTGATAAAGAGGAACAGAGGGAGTTCCATATAATTTTCTTTTGATAAAAGGGGTGACCGAAGGGAGATACATTTCTACTAGCAAATTTCTCTGTTAAACCAAAAAATGCATTTGCGAAATAGGGAAGTTTGTGTAATGAGTGATAACCCCGCGTCAAATATAGGTATTCTTCGAATATTAGAAAAAAAGAAACGGAATGTGATTGCATATAAACATACAAAGGACTTAAGCCTCCTTTACAACAAAAAGTCTTTGTATCTTAGGTGGATCGCACGACCCATGCTCTGCATGGGTACCCCGAACGAATGAGCAAACTTTCCTATTGCATTTTTTGGGTTAAACCAATCCATAACGTTTATATTGGTAGGTTCTTCAGGTTTTAATAACATCACCTTGTTTCTTCTTGACTTTACTTTTATTTAAAGTTAGCGATTTTTTATGCATTGGTTTTCTACCATTATACCCTTTTTAGTTGACAGGGCAGGTGTCGGTGCTGTGCATGCACTGTGGACCTTTCCATCTATTGTACTACTTGCTCTGTTAATAGCATGGGCAGCTGAATCAGCCCAATACTTTATATCTCAGGGGCTCGCACTTGCATTGCTGGCATGGTTTCAAACAGCACCGGAATTTATGGTTGAAGCTGATCTTGCATGGCATAAAGAAGTTCATCTAATGCTTGCAAACCTTACAGGTTCTTTGAGACTGCTCACAGGGGTTGGATTACCGCTTGTGTTCTTCGTCTCTTATTTTTACAATAGAAAACATAAGAATGGTTCAACAATCCATATAGAAACTGCTCATTCAATAGAGATTTTGGCTTTCGTAACAGGTTTGTTATATCTCCTCTTTGTTTACATAAAGGGCAGCCTGACCATCATTGATGGCATTGTAATGCTCGCTGTATATCTTGTTTATTTATTCCTGCTTACAAAACTACCATCAAGAGAAAAAGAAGAACAAACACAGTTAGAATATGTACCTGCAAAGATAATCAGGCTGAAACCTAACTATAGAACATTCATGATCATTACACTTTTTATTATAGGCGGATTGGGTTTAATATTTGTTGTAGATCCATTTATAGAAAGTATGAAAAGCCTGGCTGTTTCTATTGGGATATCAGAGTTTATATTCATTCAATGGGTTTCTCCGTTTTTATCTGAGTTTCCGGAAAAACTCAGTGCATTCTACTGGGCTAAAAAGAAAAGGGGGGCAACCATGGGGTTGATGAACATCGTGTCTTCAACAATAAATCAGTTCACCTTATTACCGGCTCTACTTCCACTTATTTATTCAATTGCTTCGCACGGCATTACACCTATCAGTTTTGATCCGCACCAGAAAGCTGAACTTCTTCTTACAGTTGCCCAGTGTAGTACAACAATATTACTTTTGATTGACATGAAGTTCAGTTTATATGAAGCAAGTAGTATGTTTATTGTATGGTGTATACAATTTTTTATGCCATGGACAAGAGAAATTGTAACATACATTTTTTTTGGCTGGGCAATTATAGAGTTAACATTAATACTCTTTAGAATAAAAGGAATAGATGCTGTAGGTAGTTTTGTTAGCACTTACAAAAAATATATAAAAACATAAAAAGGAGGAAATATGACACAGGAAGCGTGGATTTTGACGTTTATCATTATTGTCAGTCTCGTATCATTGGGATACGCTGGCTGGTTAGCAAGCTATGTGCTGAAAAAGGATATGGGAACACCGAGGATGCAGGAGATCAGCAATGCGATCAAAGAAGGTGCAGTGGCATTTTTGAACAGACAGTACAAAACAATCATCTCACTCGCCATACTCACTGCTATTATCATCTTCGGTATATACGTGGGTGTACAGCATGACATGAGTCTTGCATGGAAAACAGGCATTGCGTTTATATTTGGTTCTTTCTCATCTGCGATCGCAGGGTATGTAGGTATGCATATAGCGATCAGATCAAATGTAAGAACCGCGGCAGCTTCTACCCGTAGCCTTGACGAAGCTCTGAAGGTATCGCTTCGTGGAGGTGCTGTTTCAGGTATTACCATCGTTGCTATGAGTTTACTTGGTATATCCCTGTTGTTTCTTATATACGGTGGACTGGCAAATCCAACCCATGTACCTTATATGATTGTTGGATATGGGTTTGGAGCAAGCTTTGTCGCTCTTTTTGCCCAGTTAGGTGGTGGTATTTACACCAAGGCAGCGGATGTCGGTGCTGACCTTGTAGGTAAGGTTGAGGCAGGTATACCAGAGGATGACCCAAGAAATCCTGCTGTTATAGCAGACCTTGTTGGTGATAACGTAGGTGACTGTGCAGGAAGGGGTGCTGACCTGTTTGAGTCTACCGCTGCTGAGAACATTGGTGCAATGATCCTTGGTATAGCACTTTATTCTCATTTCGGATTAAAGGGTATCCTCTTCCCATTGCTTGCAAGGGCATTTGGTCTTATTGCAGCAATGTTTGGTGTACTCATTGTAAGAACAAAAGAGGATGGGGATCCAATGCAAGCCCTTAACAAAGGATACTATCTTACAAGTATACTGGCAGCAATAGGCTTTTACATTGCAACGGATCTATTACTGCATGGTAACATCTGGTTCTTCTATGCCGGGCTTGTTGGTATTGTAACAAGTATACTATTTGTTTACATCACACAGTATTACACAGAGTACAAATATAGGCCTGTTAAATCAATAGCTGAATCTGCAAAAACTGGTCCTGCAACAGTCATTATTACAGGCTTTGCAGTGGCTCTTGAGAACACAGTCCTACCTGTAATAGTCATATCCATTGCTCTACTCTCAGCATACTACTTTGGGTTAAAAGGGAGTGAGGTGGAAATGGCAAAGAATGCAGCAGCCGGTGCTATAGAAGGTGGTGGTTTCTTTGGTACTGCAATAGCAACAATGGGTATGTTATCAACCTCGGCTTACATACTTGCAATGGATACCTTTGGTCCTATAACAGACAATGCCGGTGGTATCATTGAGATGTCTCAGCAGCCTGAAGAGATCAGGAAAAAGACTGATAGACTTGATGCCGTGGGTAATACAACAAAGGCATTAACAAAAGGATATGCGATTGGTAGTGCAGCACTCGCAGCATTTTTGCTCTTCAATGCGTATCTTGATGATGTAGGAGAATTGATGATCAAGGCTAAGGGACTGCTTGGACAACCAATGTCAAACCCTCTTGTACAGGAGATTGAGAAATTTGCACACACCATTAACCTTGCTGACATTTATGTGTTTGTAGCTGCAATGCTTGGTGCCATGCTTGTGTTCATCTTTGCATCACTGGCAATTGCTGCAGTTGGAAAGGCTGCTTACTCAGTTATAAGCGATGTCCGGGCACAATTTAAAGAAAACCCGGGGATTATGAAAGGAACATCAAAGCCAAACTATGGTCGAACAGTTGATATTGTCACAAAGACTGCTCTTAAGAAAATGGTGCTTCCGGGTGTGCTTCCGGTTTTATCCCCTATAGTTGTTGGGCTAATCTTTAAAGCCTGGGGAGTTGGGGCACAGGCTGTAGCAGCATTCCTTATGGTAGGTACTATAAGCGGTATACTGCTTGCTGTGCTTATGAACAACGGCGGCGGTGCATGGGACAATGCAAAGAAGTATGTAGAGACCGGTGCACTTGGTGGAAAAGGCTCGGATGCACACAAAGCAGCTGTGGTTGGTGATACAGTGGGAGATCCATTCAAAGATACTGCGGGTCCTTCCATTCACGTTCTTATAAAATTGCTGGCAACTGTAACCCTTGTTATGGCACCTCTATTCCTATAATTTAGAAATAAAGTGCCAGAGCCTATTAAAACCCACCCGTACGGGTGGGTTTTTTTTATAATCCTTATTATCCCGAAAAATGCAATAGGAAAGTTTGCTCATTCGTTCAACCCCACGATCCACCTAAGATACAAAGACTTTTTGTTG
>JBMFUY010000004.1:0-36105 GCA_049966275.1 bacterium | reverse complement strand
AGGTACTGGATGAGGGCAGGGCAGGAGACAACATAGGTATACTGTTAAGGGGAACGAAGAAGGAGGAGGTAGAGAGGGGGCAGGTAGTAGCGAAGCCAGGTAGTATAACACCGCACACGAAGTTCAAGGGGGAGCTTTACGTATTAACGAAGGAGGAGGGTGGCAGGCACACGCCATTTTTCAGTGGATACAGGCCACAGTTTTACTTCAGGACGACGGATGTTACAGGGGTGGTGAAATTACCGCAGGGTGTAGAGATGGTTATGCCTGGTGACAACGTTACGCTTGAAGGGGATTTGATAGTGCCGATAGCAATGGAGAAAGGGCTGAGGTTTGCCATCAGGGAAGGTGGTAAGACAGTTGGTGCGGGTGTTGTCACGGAGATTATAGAGTAAAGATATGGCAGAAACACAGAATTTAAGAATAAAATTAAAAGCTTATGATCACAGATTGTTAGATCAATCTGTGAAAGAAATAGTAGATACAGCAAAGCGGACTGGTGCCATTATAAAAGGGCCCATTCCACTTCCTACTATTATACAGAGATATACTGTGCTTCGTTCACCGCATGTTGATAAAAAATCAAGAGAACAATTTGAAATAAGAACGAGTATGAGATTGATAGATATTATAGAACCTACTCAGCAAACAGTGGATGCCCTTATGAAAATAGATCTTTCAGCTGGTGTTGATGTAGAGATAAAAAGTTTTGGAGGTAAATAACTCAAATGTTCAACGCTATAATGGGTAGAAAGTTGGGATGTACAAGGATATTCGAAAAGGATGAAATGATACCTGTTACAGTGATTGAAGCAGGTCCTTGCAGGATCGTCAATATAAGGACTTTAGAGAAAGACGGGTACAATGCAGTACAGTTAGGCTACAATTTAGTGCCAGAGAATAAATTGAATAAGCCTACAGCAGGTTATTACAAAAAATTAGGTGTAGACTTTTATAAATATCTAAAGGAATTCAGGGCAGAAGATGTAAAGGATGTTAAACCCAATGAGCTTGTTACTGTAGAGGCTTTTAAGGTTGGGGACCTGGTAGATGTAACTGGTAAGAGTAAAGGTAAAGGTTTTCAGGGCGTTGTTAAGCGACACGGGTTTAAAGGTGGACCTGAAAGCCATGGTTCTATGTTTCATAGAGCCCCTGGTTCTATAGGTTCTAACACATTTCCTGGCAGGGTAATTAAAAATAAAAAACTGGCAGGTAGAATGGGGAATGAAAGGGTTACAGTGAAACATTTAGAGATTGTTAAACTTATACCAGAAAAAAATATAATGTTTTTGAAAGGGGCAGTGCCTGGCAGTATAAATTCTATTCTTTATATAAAAGGACTTCCTCGTAGGTGAGATATGGCTATTGTAGATGTAGTAGATCAAAATGGTAATAAGTTAAAAGAGCTTACACTTGATGATGTGGTTTTTAACAGCAATGTACACGAGGTTGCTGTGTACCTTGCTGTAAGACAGTATCTTCACAATCAAAGAGAATGGCATAGGGCTACGAAGACTAAGGGAGAGGTTAGCGGTGGTGGTAAAAAGCCATGGAGACAGAAAGGAACAGGAAGGGCAAGGGCAGGTTCAATTAGATCCCCTCTATGGAGAGGTGGGGGAACAGTATTTGGCCCACAACCAGGTGGAAGAGAATTAAAGGTTAATAAAAAGGTAATAAGGCTTGCCATTCGTTCTGTATTGAGCAGTAAATATAAAGATAAATTGCTTATTGTTGTAGATGGTTTCAACCTTGATAGTATAAAAACAAAGATAGCAAATGAAATTCTTAAAAAGTTGGGTATAAATAATGCTTTAATAGTTCTGGATAGTGCTAATCCAAACTTCCAGCTGTCGACAAGGAATATAGAGAAAATAAAGGTTATCAGAAATGATACGATCAATGTTTATGATCTCATGAAATATAAACAGCTTGTGTTAACAGAAAAATCAGCCCTAAAGTTGCAGGAGGCTTTGAGTAAATGAAATCCATTTATGATGTTATAATAGAGCCCATTATTACTGAAAAGAGTACCATTGCAAAAGAAAAAAGCAACGAGATAGAATTTGTGGTAAACAGAATAGCAAATAAAAAGGAGATCAAAGAAGCAGTAGAAAAGATCTTTAAAGTTACTGTGTTGGGTGTAAGAACCATAAACATGCCAGGTAAAATGAGAACAATCAGAGGTATCCATAAAGGTTTAAGAAGTGGTTATAAAAAAGCTATAATAAGATTAAAACAGGGTGATAAAATAGAATTCTTCCAAGGGGTATAAGAAAAAAATGGGAATAAAATATTATAAACCTACTTCACCAGCACGCCGCTTCATGCAGGTATTGGATTTTAGTGAATTGACAAAAAAGAAACCAGAAAAGTCTCTTCTGATGCCTTTGAAGAGTAGTGGAGGTAGAAACAATGCTGGTAGAACCACTGCCAGATTTAGAGGCGGTGGACATAAACAGATGTACAGGATCATAGACTTTAAACGAGACAAGTATGATGTACAGGCGCGTGTAGCGTCCATTGAATATGATCCTGTAAGAACCGCCTTTATAGCACTTCTAAAATATGCTGATGGTGAAAAAAGATATATAATTGCTCCATCTGGTTTGAAGGTAAACGATACGGTTATTTCAAGTAGAACAAAAGAACTGGACATATTAAAAGGTTACGCAATGCCTTTAAGATTTATACCCACCGGTACGGAAATCCATAATATAGAACTGAAGCCAGGTGAAGGAGGAAAGATTGTTAGAAGTGCCGGTACATCAGCCCAGTTAATGGCAAAAGAGGGTGAATACGCTCATGTGAAGCTTCCATCAGGAGAGGTCAGGCTTATAAATTTAAATTGTATGGCTACAATAGGTCAGGTTAGTAATATAGACAATATTAATATATCAATTGGAAAAGCAGGTAGAATGAGATGGATGGGACGAAGACCACATAACAGAGGTGTGTCGATGAATCCAGTAGATCATCCGCATGGTGGAGGAGAAGGTAAATCCGGACAGGGTAATCCTCACCCTGTTTCTCCAACAGGTGTGCCTGCAAAGGGATTCAAAACAAGAAAACCAAAGTATTCAGACAAATTTATTGTTAAGAGAAGAAATCAAAAGTAGAGGATAACAATGTCAAGGTCATTAAAAAAGGGTCCATTTATTGAAGAGTCATTGCTTAAAAAGATAAGGCAGATGACAGAGAAACGAGAAAAAAGGTTGATTAAAACCTGGTCAAGAAGGTCCATGGTATCGCCAGAGATGGTAGGGTTTACCATTGCAGTTCATAATGGAAGAAAATTTATACCTGTGTACATTACCGAGAATATGGTTGGTCATAAACTTGGAGAGTTTGCACCAACAAGAACATTCATAATGCATTCTGGAGATAGGAAAGCCGGGAAAGCAGAACAGACTAAAAAAGAATAATTTGATTATGGTGGATAGGATATGGAAATAAAGTCATCATTAAGATTTTTAAGGCTTGCGCCAAGAAAGGCAAAACTGGTTGCGGATTTAGTAAGAGGGAAGGATGTAAATACAGCCCTGGGACTCTTGAAGTTTGTTAACAAATCTGCATCTACCCATATAGCAAAACTTATAAGGTCTGCAGTGGCAAATGCAGAAGCCAAGGGGACAGTGGATGTTGATAATCTGTATATTAAGTTTATAGCAGTATCTACCGGGCCCACAATGAAGCGAATAAGACCGGCTCCTATGGGTAGGGCATTAAGAGTTAGGAAAAGGATTTGTCATATAGATTTAATTTTAGATGAAAAGTAAAGGAGAGAAATTTTGGGACAAAAAACAAATCCAATAGGTTTTAGAATAGGTATAATTAAAAGTTGGAACTCTCGCTGGTTTGCAGAGCGGGATTATGCTGCTGCATTACATGAAGACTATAAAATAAGGGAATTCTTAAAGAAGAAATTATATCATGCTGCTGTTTCAAATATAATAATAGAGCGAGCTGTTAACAGAATAAAGATTAATATACATAGTGCAAGGGTAGGCTTGATCATTGGTAAAAAGGGCGCTGAAATAGAGGCTTTGAAGGCAGAACTCTCAAAGATGCTCTCAGGTAGAGAGGTAGCAATAAACATATTTGAGATAAGAAAACCCGAACTTGATGCACAGCTTGTTGCAGAAAATATTGCATTACAGATAATGCGAAGAATATCTTACAGACGAGCTATGAAAAAGGCGATAAGTTCAGCACTTAAGTTTGGGGCAAAGGGAATAAAGGTTATGATAGCAGGCAGGCTTGCTGGCGCTGAAATTGCCAGAACTGAATGGTATAGAGAAGGAAGGGTGCCACTTCAGACATTAAGGGCTGATATAGACTACGGATTTGCAGAGGCTTATACAACCTATGGGGTTATAGGTATTAAGGTATGGATATTTAAAGGAGAGATCCTTGATAACCAGGAAGGGCAGGAGCCGCAGAGCAATGCAGTTAGTTAACAAAAGAGGAGTATCTTTATGTTAATGCCAAGCAAGGTTAAATATAGAAAACAACAGAGAGGAAGAATGAAAGGGCTTTCAAAGGCAGGAAATACATTAGCCTTTGGAGATATTGGCTTGCAGGCTTTGGGTAGAGGTTATATGACCTCAAAGCAGATTGAAGCAGCAAGGATAGCTATTACAAGATTTATAAAAAAGACAGGCAGAGTATGGATAAGAGTTTTCCCGGATAAGCCTTATACAAAGAAACCAGCAGAGACAAGAATGGGAAAAGGAAAAGGTGATCCAGTGGAATGGGTAACAGTGGTCAAACCGGGCAGGATTCTCTATGAAATGGAAGGTATGGAGCGTGAGGTTGCATACAAAGCATTAACGAGCGCAAGTTACAAATTGCCATTTGCAACCAGAATAGTAGAGAGAGAGACAGTAAAATGAAACCTTCTGAAATCAGAACATTATCTGTTGATGAATTGAGAATAAAGATAAATGATATGAGGAAAGAGCTATTTAATCTAAAATTAAAGGTTAAGACAGGCCAGCTTGCAGATTTCAGGAGTTACAGATTTATGAAAAGAGATTTGGCAAGGCATCTAACTATACTGGCAGAAAAGGAGAAAGGGTTAAATGCAAAACAGTAATAAAACAAAGCCTTTTTCTATGATAGGTTTTGTTGCCAGTGACAGAATGGATAAAACCAGGGTAATAGTGGTGGAAAAGATGCTAAAGCATCCAAAGTATGGAAAACCAATTAGAAAAAAAATAAAGTATAAAGCTCACGATGATAACAATCAAACGCATGTTGGAGATAAAGTTGAGATAGCCTTATCAAGGCCTATGAGCAGAGAAAAAAGATGGCGAATAACAAAGGTGATAGAAAAAGCACAGCCAAACCTTGATAAAGGAGAAATGGCATGATTCAGGAGAGTACAAGACTTACAGTAGCTGATAATACCGGAGCTAAAACAGTTGCATGTATTAAAGTGCTTGGTGGTACAAGACGGAGATACGCCACCATAGGGGATGTGATTGTTGTATCAGTAAAAGAAGCTACACCTACAGCAAAAGTAAAAAAGGGTGATGTTCTTAAGGCAGTAATAGTAAGAACAAAGAAAGAGGTAAAAAGGAGCGATGGTAGTTATATACGTTTTGACACAAACTCTGTTGTTTTGTTAAATCCCCAACTTGAACCAATAGGCACAAGGATATTTGGTCCTGTGGCAAGAGAGTTAAGAGCAAAGAAATTTATGAAGATCATATCCTTAGCTCCAGAGGTTTTGTGAGGAATATATGAAATTATATATAAAAAAAGGTGATACTGTAAAAGTAATCGCGGGCAATGATAGAGGTAAAACGGGCAAAGTTATCAGTGTGGATGTTGAGAAAGGTAAGGTAGTGGTGGAAAAGGTGCATGTTGTAAAAAAACATACCAAGCCTTCAAATACAAACCCCACGGGTGGTGTTATTGAGAAGACCTTGCCTATAGCTATTTCTAATGTGTTATTGTTTTGTAAGAATTGTAATAAGGCTGTGAGGGTAGGTTTTAGATTTATGGAGGACGGAACCAAGGTTAGATACTGTAAAAAATGTAATGAGATTATTGAATGATGGTGGCAAGATGGCAAGATTAAAAGAGCTTTATAAAAAAACAATAATAAAAAAGATGATGGAAGAATTTGGTTATAAAAATGTGTATCAAGTGCCGAAATTGGTCAAGGTTGTAATTAATATGGGACTTGGTGCAGCAAAAGAAAACCCAAAACTTATAGATACAGCTGTTGTTGAACTTGGACAGATAACAGGGCAAAAGCCCATAATACGAAAGGCAAGAAAGTCTATTTCAACCTTTAAGTTGAGGGAAGGTATGCCAATAGGTGTGAAGGTAACATTGAGAAATGACATAATGTATGAGTTTGTTGATAGGCTTGTTAATATAGCCCTTCCAAGGGTCAGAGACTTCAAGGGTATATCAGCAAAAGGGTTCGATGGTAGAGGGAATTACACAATGGGATTAACCGAACACATAGTGTTTCCAGAGATCAGTTATGATAAAATTGATAAGATAAAGGGAATGAATATTACTTTTGTTACAACAGCTAAAACAGACAGAGAAGCTAAAGCAATGTTAGAGTGGCTTGGATTACCTTTTAATAAATAACAAACTGGAGGTAAGTGGGTGGCAAAAATATCATTAATAGTAAAGGCTAAAAAACCTAAAAAGTTCAAGGTAAGGGAGTATAATAGATGTCCAATATGTGGTAGATCACGTGGGTATATGGGAAAGTTTAAAATGTGTAGAATATGCTTTAGGAAACTGGCATTAAAAGGGGATATCCCTGGTGTTATAAAGGCGAGCTGGTAAGGAATTTATATGAAGACTACAGATTCTATATCAGATTTGTTGGTTGCTATTAAAAATGCTCAAATGAGGAGAAAGAAAGAGGTTTTTGTGCCCTTTTCTAATATGAACAATGATATTTTGAGAGTATTAAAACAGGAAGGTTTTATTGGTGATTATGATCAGGTTACAGAAGGTGGTAAACCAAAGATTGTTATAAAATTAATTTACAGAAAAGATGGTAAGCCCTACATCAGAAACATAAAAAGGATAAGTAAGCCAAGTTTAAGAAAGTATAGTGGGTACAGGGAAATAACAAAGAGAAAGAATGATTATGGTATCACTGTATTGACCACTCCTAAAGGTGTAATCTCTAACAAAGAGGCAAGAAACCTTAAGGTTGGTGGAGAAATAATTTGTGAAGTATGGTGAGGTGATAGAATGTCTAAGCTGGCGCGAAAACCATTGAAATTACCTCCAAAGGTAACAGCAAAATTAGAATCCAATGTTATTAAGATTCAGGGACCTAAAGGAATGCTACAGAGAGACATTCCTAAGGAGCTTGAGATTAATATTACTGCTGAAGGTATACTGGTAAAAAGAAAGAATGATGAAAAGCCTGTCAGGATGTTACAGGGGACTTATACCTCTTTGATAAATAATATGATCAAAGGTGTAACAGAGGGATTCAAAAAGGAATTGGAATTAGTGGGTGTGGGGTATAAAGCAGATATTAAGAATAACAATCTTATTCTGAACGTTGGTTATACAAATCCAGTAACAGTGGTTATACCACCTGATTTAAGCATAAAGGTAGAAGAAAAACAAACAAGGCTTGTTTTGACTGGTATGGACAAGGATAAGGTTGGGTTATATGCCATGAAAATAAGGAATATAAGACCGCCAGATGCATACAAGGGCAAGGGAATAAAGTTTGTTGATGAGGTATTGAAACTCAAGCCTGGAAAGTCTGCTGCTGGTGCTACATCTGCCGGGGCAGGTGGAAAATAAAATGGATAAAGGGTTGTTATGATAAAGGTATTAAGTAGAAACAAGATCAGAATGTTAAGAAAAAAGAGAAGTAAGGGTAAGGTCTTTGGCACTGCAATCAGACCAAGGATGGTTATATTTAAAAGCCTTAAACATATATATGTACAATTGATAGATGATGAGAAACAGCATACAGTGTTGTCTTTATCAACACTGAACAAAGAATATTTTGGAGATTTAAAGAGTAAGAAGAATAAGCAGGCTGCAGAGAGAATCGGTGAAAAGATAGCTGAGAAATCATTGGAAAAAGGCATAAAACAGGTTGTGTTTGATAGGAATGGTTATAAATACCATGGGAAGATTAAAATTTTTGCTGATACAGCTCGTAGCAAAGGGCTTATATTTTAGGAGGTATGCACTTGGTTGACACAAATGACAATGTAGAATTCAAAGAAAGTATAATAAAGATCAATAGAGTAGCTAAAGTTGTTAAAGGGGGGAAGAGATTTAGTTTTAGCACCCTGATAGTTGTTGGTAATCACAATGGGCTCGTTGGATATGGCTTGGGAAAAGCAAATGAAGTACCTGATTCTATTAGAAAGGGTATAGAGAAAGCCAAGAAAAATCTGATTTCTGTGCCTATTAAGAAAGGTACAATTCCTCATGATGTTATAGGCAAATTCGGTGCAGGGATGGTTTATTTAAAGCCAGCCCTTACAGGAGCTGGTATCATAGCAGGTGGTGCTGTACGTGCAGTGCTAGAGCTTGCAGGTTACAAGGATGTTGTCGCAAAGATATTTGGTTCACACAATCCGCATAATGTATTGAAGGCTACTATGGATGCTCTTATGAAATTACCGGCATTGGAGAACGAAACACCCCTGCAGAAGAATACGGCAAGTGTAACTGTTGAGAATGAAAACAGTAAACAGTAATTATTATGAGGTAGATATGGATCTTTCAACATTAAAAAAGCCAGAAGAGATGATAACTAAAAGGAAGAGAGTAGGAAGAGGGCCAGGATCGGGTTTAGGTAAGACATCCGGAAGAGGACACAAAGGACATAATGCAAGATCAGGTGGCGGAGTAAAACCTGGTTTTGAGGGTGGTCAGATGCCTTTGAAAAGGCGTATACCAAAATATGGGTTTGTAAACCCGAATCATATAAAATATCAGGTTGTTAATATTAAAACATTGAATGATTTTCCAGAAAATGAAGAGATTACCATTGAAAAGATGATAGAAAAAGGAATTGTAAAAAAGAATAAACCAGTGGTAGTGCTTGCCAGTGGTAATATTGATAAGAAGTTAGTGGTATATGCCCATCGTTTTTCAAAAGAAGCAAAGCATAAAATAGAATTAGTAGGTGGAAAAGCAAAGGTGGTTTCAGTTGTTAGATAATGTAGTGAATATACCTAAAATACCGGAGCTTCGCAAAAGGTTACTAATTACTATTTTTATCCTTACCGTGTACAGGTTAGGTGTAGCTATTCCCACACCTGGTGTTAATGCACACGCGCTTGCAGCATTTTTCAGTCAGCATACAGGCACATTGTTTGGTTTGTTTAATCTTTTTACAGGTGGTGCATTTGAACACTTTTCAATATTAACCCTTGGAATAATGCCCTATATTTCTGCTGCAATTATTATAGATCTTTTAACAGCGGTATTCCCCTATCTGGAGAAGCTTAAGAAAGAAGGAGAACTTGGTAGAAAAAAGATCGTTCAATATACAAGATACGGAACAGTGCTTATAAGTCTTGTACAGGGATTTGTTATAAGTTATGGATTGGAAAGTATGCGTGCGCCAGGTGGTATGTCTGTAGTAATCAATCCAGGTTTTTCTTTTAGATTGATGAGTGCGATTACACTTACAACCGGCACTGTTTTATTGATGTGGCTTGGAGAGGAGATAACAGAAAGGGGTATAGGTAATGGTATTTCACTTATTATATACGCAGGTATAGTAGCCAGAATGCCATCAGCAATATTTAACACATTCAGACTTGTAAGAAGTGGAGAAATGAACATTGTAGTATTATTGTTTCTAATAGTTTTAATGCTTGTTGTTGTGGCTTTTATAATATTCGTAGAATTGGGGCAGAGAAAAATACCTGTTCAATACGCACAACGGGTTGTAGGAAGAAGAATATACGGGGGCCAGGAAACTTATCTTCCATTGAAGGTTAACACATCTGGAGTTATACCACCTATCTTTGCTTCTTCACTTCTGATGGTTCCAGCCACTATTACAAGTATGGCAAAGGTGTCATGGTTAAGTTATTTGCGTACCTATCTTGTGCCTGGTAACTATATGTATGATATATTTTATGCAGTTTTGATAATATTTTTTACGTTCTTTTATACTGCTGTGACATTCAATCCTGTTGATGTTGCAGACAATCTAAAAAAGTATGGAGGATACGTGCCCGGTATAAGACCAGGTAAAAGTACAGCTGATTATATTGACAAAATCCTTACAAGGATTACAGTAGGTGGCGCTATATACCTGGCAGTAGTTTGTGTTTTACCAACCATACTTATCAGTAGATTTAATGTACCGTTCTATTTTGGTGGTACTTCACTTCTGATTGTTATTGGTGTGGCTCTGGATACAATATCTCAGATCGAATCTCAGCTTATTATGCGTAACTATGAAGGCTTAATGAAAAATGTAAAAATGAAAGGAAGAAGGTGGTAATTATGGTTAGATTATTATTAATTGGTCCTCCCGGTGCCGGGAAAGGAACACAGGCAACAATAATAAGTAAAAAATATGGTATCCCTCAAATAGCTACAGGTGATATGTTGAGGGAAGAGGTAAAAAAGAAAAGTGAGTTAGGTGTAAAGGCAAAGGCGTATATGGACAAAGGAGAATTGGTTCCTGATTCCCTTGTCATAAGCATGTTAGAAAAACGATTAAAAGAAAAAGATGCAAGTAAGGGTTTCATTTTAGATGGTTTTCCACGAACAGTGGCTCAAGCAGATGCCCTTGCTGAGAAATTCAAAGAGCTAAACATCAATGATTTTGCAGTTATAGAGCTAAAGGTGGATGAGGAGAGTGTTATTAAAAGGTTATCTGCAAGGCGTGTTTGCAATAATTGTGGTAAAATATATAATTTAATTACAGAGCCCCCTAAAAATGACAATGTGTGTGATGAGTGTAATGGAAGCCTTTATCAAAGGGATGATGATAAGGAATCTACTATAAGGGAGCGTTTCAGGGTGTACAATAGTAAGACTGCTCCATTGATAGATTATTATGCTAAAAGGGGAATGCTGAAAACAGTATCCGCTGATGGTAGCATTGAAGATATAAATAAGAGTATTGTTTCTATTATAGAGAAGACCTTTCATGGTTAGTGTAAAAACAGATGAGGAGATTAAAAAGATTGGAGAGGCATCAAAGATAGTGGCAATTGTGTTAGAAACGCTTGCTGCTAATGTTAGGGAAGGTATGAGCACAGAAGATGTGAACATTATGGCTGAACAGATGCTGGTTAAGTATAAAGCTAAGCCAGCATTTAAGGGTTACAGGGGATACCCTGCGAGTATATGTGTGTCCATAAATGATGAGATAGTACATGGCATTCCATCCCCGGACAGGATCATTAAAGAAGGCGACATTGTAAGCCTTGACTTTGGTGTGCAACTGGATGGATTTTTTGGAGATGCTGCTATTACCATTCCTATAGGCAGTGTGAGTGAGATAGCTCAGCGCCTATTGAAAATTACAAAAGAATCATTATTACTTGGAATAAAAGAGGCTAAAGTTGGCAACAGATTGTATGATATATCAAGTGCTATTCAGGAGCATGCTGAGAAAAATGGTTTCTCCGTAGTAAGGGATTTCGTGGGACATGGTATAGGCAGGTCTTTGCACGAGGAGCCACAGATCCCTAATTATGGTCAGAGAGGAAAAGGTATTAGATTGGAAAAGGGGATGGTTTTTGCAATAGAGCCTATGATAAATGCAGGTGACTATAGAATAAAAATAGATCCTGATGGATGGACAGCCAGAACATTGGACGGTTCTCTGTCTGCACATTTTGAACATACAATAGTTGTTGATTATGAAGAAGGTAAGATATTATCAAAGGTGAATTAATATGCCCAAAGAAGATGCTATCCTTGTAGAAGGAACTGTTCTGGAAACATTGCCAAATGCAATGTTCAGGGTTCAGCTTGCGAATGGGCATAAAGTACTGGCTCATATTTCAGGAAAAATGCGCATGCATTATATAAAAATATTGGCAGGGGATAAGGTTACAGTTGAATTATCCCCTTATGATTTAACCAAGGGCAGGATAGTTTACAGGAGTTAAGAAATGATTTCGGAGGCTATATGAAGGTTCAGGCATCTGTAAAAAAAAGATGTGTGAAATGTAAGATAATAAGAAGAAAGGGAGTAGTAAGAGTGATCTGTGAAAATCCAAAGCATAAGCAAAGACAGGGATAGGGGGCATTATGGCACGTATAGCTGGTGTAGACCTACCAAAGAATAAGAATATATGGATAGCTCTTACCTATATCTATGGTATAGGTAAATCTTTATCATCTGCTATTCTAAAGGAAGCAGGCATAGAGTACAACAGAAAGGTAAATGATTTAAGGGAAGAGGAACTTGCACTTATAAGGAAGATTATAGAAAACAAATACAAGGTCGGTGGTGATCTGAAAAAGGAAGAAACAGCTAATATAAAACGTCTTATAGATATAAATAGCTATAGAGGGTTACGGCATAAAAAAGGTTTACCTGTGAGAGGACAGAGGACTCACACCAATGCAAGAACAAGGAAGGGGCCACGCAGGCAGACAGTTGGTGGTTTGAAGAAGAAAGAGCTGAAGAAATAATAGGAGGTTTAACTTGGCAACACCAAGGAAGACAAAGAAAAAAATTAAAAAGACAGTAAGTACTGGCATAATACATATTCAGTCCACATTTAACAATACGATAGTGACGGTTACAGATAATGATGGCAATGTGCTGGTATGGTCAAGTGCAGGTATAAAGGGGTTTAAGGGTTCTAAAAAAGGAACACCTTTTGCTGCTCAACTCGCTGCAGAGGATGCTACAAAGAAGGCTATGGATCTTGGTATGAAAAGTATAATAATATATGTAAAGGGACCAGGCGCAGGGAGGGAATCAGCAATACGGGCTATACAGGGCACAGGGATAAAGATTTTAGCTATAAAGGATGTTACACCAATACCGCATAATGGGTGTAGACCACCTAAGAAGAGAAGAGTTTAATTAAAGGAGGACAGAGTTGTCACGTTATATAGAGTCAGCATGTAAACTTTGCAGAAGAGAAGGTATTAAACTTTTTCTAAAAGGGACAAGGTGCTATGGTGAGAAATGCGCAATAGAACGTAGAAATTATCCACCTGGTTCGCATGGGCAGAACAGAACAAAGTTAACAGAGTATGGCGTACAGTTAAGAGAGAAACAAAAGCTTAGAAGAATCTACGGACTTACAGAAAGGCAATTTGAAAGAATTTTTAATGATGCAACAAGGCATGTTGGTAAGACAGGAGATGCATTGTTATCATTTCTTGAAAGAAGGCTTGATAATGTAGTGTACAACCTTGGTTTTGCCCCATCCCGTGCAGCTGCAAGACAACTTGTAAGCCATGGATTTATACTCGTAAATGGTAAAAAGGTAGATATACCATCGTTTCTTGTAAGAGTTGGTAATGTTATAGAACTTAAAGATAAGATGAAAAATAATGTACAGGTACAGTCTGCATTGAGTAGCAGGGAAAAAACAGGTATACCAAAATGGCTTGAATTTGACCCTGCAACCATGAAAGCAACAGTTAAGGCTTTACCAGAAAAAGCAGACATAAGCGTGCCAGTACAGGAACAGCTTGTTGTAGAGTTGTATTCCAAGTAATATTCTTAAAAAATTGGAGGGATAAATGATTCACAGGAATTTACAACCAATTGTTAAGCCCAAAAGAGTAGTGGTTGATAGCAATACCCTTACAGATACTTATGGGAAGTTTACAATTGAGCCTCTGGAACGAGGATATGGAGCAACAATAGGTAATGCTTTGAGGAGGATATTATTGTCCTCTATAGAGGGTGCTGCTATAACATCTGTAAAGATAGAAGGTGTAACCAATGAATTTTCAACCATACCTGGTGTCTATGAAGATGTAATGGAGATTATTCTAAATTTAAAAACCATAAGATTTAAACTGCTGGATGATGTTCCGGAAAGAGAAATCAAAATAAGGGCAAAAGGAAAAATGGATGTCACAGCAAAGGATATAATTACAGATGATAAAGTGGTTATACTTAATCCTGATGTCCGAATAGCACGGCTTGAAAAAGATGCAGTGTTTAATGCTGATATGATTGTAAAAAGAGGAAGGGGATATATACCATCCGAAGAAAATAAAGATGAAAATATGCCTATAGGCGTTATACCAATAGATTCCATTTTTTCTCCAATTTTAAGAGTGAATTTTCAGGTACGAAATTCAAGGGTAGGAAGGATTATAGATTACGATAAGTTAATAATAGAGATCTGGACAGATGGAAGTATAGAACCGAGAAAGGCACTCATCACTGCAGCCAGGATATTATCTGAACAACTGGTATTGTTTACTGAAGATGTAATAGAACACGGTTCTCTTGAGGTTATACATACTGAAAAGGTTCAGGAGGATAATAAACTTGCAGAACTGTTAAACAAGAATATAGATGAACTTGAATTTTCAGTGAGGGCGACTAACTGTCTTAAAAATGCAAATATAAAGACCATTGGAGAACTTGTTTTAAAGACAGAGCAAGAGATTTTACAGATGAAGAATTTCGGAAGAAAGTCACTCAATGAAATAAAAGAAGTACTTGCCAGTATGGGATTACACCTTGGAATGAAACCTCTGGAAGTTGACACAAATGGAGAGAACGTAAGAAAGGAGTAGTGTAAACTTATGCGTCATAATGTTGATGGTAGAAAATTTAGAAGGACACCCTCCCACAGAAAAGCATTACTTAGGAATTTAGCAATATCCCTTATATTAAATGAACGGATCGAAACAACTGTTGCTAAAGCAAAAGAGCTTCGAAGAATAGTTGAACGCATGATAACCCTTGGTAAGAAAGGGGATATTGCATCTCGTAGAAGGGCATTTGCAGCCTTAAGGCATGAGTCCTCAGTTGCAAAACTATTTTCAGTGTTACAGGATAGATACAAAATACGTAATGGTGGTTACACAAGAATTATAAAGTTTAGAAACCGAAAAGGGGATGGTGCTGATCTGGCTTTTATTGAACTTGTTGATAGGGTAGTAAAGGAAAAGAAAAAAAAGAAAGAAAAGAAACAATCAACACAAGAGGAACCAAAAGCCTGATAGAAAATATTATAGCAATCTAATCCAACCTTTTTGTGAGGGACAGAATAAGTTTTATTGATTGAGTAATTTTAGCTTTCTTGAGAGCTCTACATTCACAACATAAGGCTTTTTTACGAGAACCGGAATGGATTTTAATGGTAGATTCGCTGTGAATATAGTACCCGAGATTGTTTGAACATTTATACAAGCTCTTTTTAGCTCCCTGACCTGTTCATCTGTTATGGGTGTTACTGTTTTAACAATTACATCAATCTTTTCGTTTTTATTTTTATTGTTGTTATAAGCCTCGTAAAGATCTGCAGACATTTTTTTTAAAGAATAAGACCCCTTTTGATTTTGAGGTTGGTCTGTAACCTTATTTGTTTCGCAGCTATATGTACACCCTCCTGCAAACAGCAGGATTACAAAAATAATACTCTTTAACTGTGTTTTCATATCTTTTCCCCTTATGTTTTTTTTATTGTTCAGCTTAACCCGAAAAATGCAATAGGAAAGTTTGCTCATTCGTTCGGGGTACCCATGCAGAGCATGGGTCGTGAGATCCACCTGTAACCCCCCTACCCCCGGGGGTAGGGGGGATTTGTTATAAAGGAGGCTTAAGTCCTTTGTATGTTTATATGCAATCACATTCAGTTTCTTTTTTTCTAATATTCGAAGAATACCTATATTTGACGCGGGGTTATCACTCATTACACAAACTTCCCTATTTCGCAAATGCATTTTTCGGGTTAACCAATTCTGGTATTACAATCTTATCGCCTGGTTTGAGTATGCGTATGGACCTTTCTACACCAGCACGCTTTGCAGCTGAAAGCAGTCTCTCAACAGGTTCATCCATTCTTTCAAAAGACAGCTTAAATGTCCCCCAGTGTATTGGTATTACATACTGTGCTTTGATTACCTGCATTGCATTTACACAATCTTCAGGTGTCATGTGATGTCCAAGGATGGCCCATGGTTTATAAGCACCTATTGGTAGCATGGCTATATTTAATCTGAATATATCTCCGATATCCCTTAACCCATCAAACCATCCTGTATCACCGGCAAAGTATATCTGGTATTTCCCATCTATTACATATCCCTGATATAGACTACTTACAAGGGGATGCCTGCCTTTAAAATGGTTTGCAGGCACTGCTATGATCCTTGTATTATGAACAGTTGTTTGCTCCCACCAGGTCAATGTCCTTACATCCTTGAATCCATTTCTGGTAAAATACCTTTCAAGCCCTTTTGGTACAATTATTACTGCATCTCTATTAAGCCTTTTTACTGTTGGCAGGTCAAGATGGTCATAGTGCCCATGTGATACCAGAACCATGTTTACAGATTCAAGCTGTTTTTGATTAAGGCCTGGCTTTGTTTTCCTTTTTAATGTCCAGACCCATGGGCTTAAGTTTGGGTCCGTGAGCATTATAGCCTTATCCATTTTAATAAATACAGTTGAGTGCCCGCCAAATACAATGTGATCGTCCATAACAAATAACACTATATATCATTTACACATACAAGAAAAGCCTTATACCATACTTTTAAAAGCATTTTTTGGAATAAATATAATATTTCTGACAAAAAACTTGATTTTTTAATCCCAGCCAATATACTTTTAGCTATGCTGAATTACATAAGAAAGTATACAGGTAATTGGGGATTAAAGGTTTTATATGTTCTTATTGCCTTAACATTCCTTGGTGGTTTTGGTGGTATATTTGGTATGCTAAGGAGTTGTGGTACAGGGCTATCAGAGGGAACTGTTGCAGTGGTGGGAAGCAATGCCATATCCGTGGATGACTTTTCCAGGGCTTATAGAAACGCACTGAATGCATACATGAGAAATACAAAAGATCAGGAAATGTTAAACAAACTTGATCTACCTGATATAGTATTAAATAGCCTTATACAGGATGAGATAGCTACAAAAGAGGCGCATAGCATAGGTTTTATTGTAACAAAACAGGAACTCGCGGATCAGATAAGCCATATGTCAGCCTTTCTTAACAAGGATCATCGATTTGATCCAAGGATATACTATGCAGTACTTAGAGAAAATAATCTAACACCGGACGATTTCCAGAACAATGTTAGTAAAGAGATTTTAATATTAAAGTTAAAAAAGCTTTTTTATGACAATCTATTTTTAAGCCCCGGGGAGATAAAGATTCTGAGTGCAGGGCAATCATTACACGAACAGCAGAATGAAGAACAAATTATTGATGCAATACGATACAGCATAGCACAGAACGCATACAACACATTGATAAAACATGTTGAAGAGAAAACACGTATAGAGAAAAACAGTGCCATAGTAAACAGGTTCACCCAGACCACCTATTAATCGTCTTAAAAGGGATGCGCTTAACTTATGGAAAACAACCTCTCTAACGAAACTACATCTACACAGCTTCATCATGAGTTGAGAAGGGATATAACTGTTTGGGGTTCTTACATGTGGGGGTATGCGGATGTTGGCGCAGACATCTATGCAGCACTTGGACTTGTGATTGCAGCTGCACAGGGTGCTGCAAGCCTTGCCTTTGTAGTGGCTGGTATCGTATACATCATGATTGGATTTGCATATACAGAGCTTGCATCAGCCTATCCTGTTGCAGGTGGTGGACACTACTTTGCATTAAGAGGGCTTGGAGATTTCTGGGGGTTTGTAGCAGGGGTTGCTCTGCTGCTTGATTATACAATAGATATTGCACTGTTTGCTGTGGCATCAGCAGGTTATGTAAATTTCTTTCTACCGTACTTTGGTGTTCATCCGGATCATTTTGTTTTAATGTTTGGATCATTTAAAATAGATTATCTCTGGCTTATAGAATCCTTGGTCTTAATTGTATTATTGATATGGCTCAATATTGTAGGCATAAGGGAATCCTCGTTGTTTAATGAGTTGATCGGGGCATTTGATATCACTATAGAATCATCTGTTATCGTGTTTGGTTTCTTGTTTGCATGGAAGCCAGAGCTACTCATTCAACAATGGCAGACATCCTTTCCAACCCTTCATCAGTTCATGTACGGTTCATCCCTTGGTATAATATCATTTGTAGGGCTTGAATCTATTTCTCAGGCAGCCCAGGAGACCAAAAGACCGGCAACGATCATACCGCGAACATCCATCACACTGATCTTTACAGTGTTTATTTTTGCAACTGCATTTTCTACCTTAAGCCTTGGTGTATTACCATGGCAGACCTTTGCGCAGCATGTTGGAGATCCGATTGCAACCCTTGCCCATGCCATACCATACATAGGCTTATTTGCAGGGCCTATAACAGCCATACTTGGAGCGACAATACTCTTGATCTCTGCCAATTCAGGGGTTATGAGTGCATCTCGATTAACATATTCAATGAGCGAGTTTAGCCTTTTAACAAAATGGTTTGATAAGGTAAGCCCAAGGTATAAAACACCTGTAAGAACGATTATAGTTTTTTCTGGTATAGGTATGCTTGAGGTGGTTCTATCTTTTTTAACCCCGGAGGCAATGGATACACTGGGTAATATGTATGCGTTTGGAGCTACACTTGGTTATATGATCGTGTTTGTTTCTATGATCAAGCTGAGATTTTCGGATCCATACACACCAAGGCCATATAAAATGCCCTTTAATATAAAGGTATCTTACAAGGATAGGATCGTTGATTTCCCGGTACTTGGTATTTTAGGATTTCTGGGGGTAGGCATGGTTCTGTTTGAGGTAATTTTAACACATAAGATAGGTAGAATAGCAGGACCCTCATGGGTTTTGTTAGGTATTCTTTATTACATTTACTTCAGAAGACATAACAATATGCCTGTTATAAAAAGTATTGAACGTAATTGGGAGGCACATCAGCTGGATGTACTTACATCTGCAGAAGAATACGACCTTGCAGAGGAATACAGACTTGCCCTTAAGGAGCGAGATGAAAAGCTTAAAAAAGATGAAAAGGTTAAGCCTGACAGATAAGATAAAAGCAATGAATAGTGGTTTGTTTATTGTGATCGGTGTAATCATTGTAATTCGTACTGTTGATCTGATGACAGATTTATATGCACTGTTTCCTTTACTGGTTGGCATAAGTTTTATAGGGTTTGGGATTTATAGAATCAGATTTGTGGTAAAATATATAAGGTCCAGACAATGATCCAGTCATCGCTTGGTGTAGTAATTACAATAATATTTTTAAGTTCAATAATCTCGTTACTCTGGTGGATGTTACATGTTCCACCTATCATCCCTCAGGCAGCAGCAAAGGCGCATAGAGAGGTTGAGGCGTTAAAAACGTTGCTTGTTCCCACTCAGGGTATGGCTTACTCAGAGAGGGGGGTTGAGGTTGCATGCAGACTCGGTGCAGAACAGAATGCAACCATTATACTGGTTTATGTTATCGAAGTTCCAAGAACACTACCATTGAATGCTGAAATGGGTGAGGAGGATGAAAAGGCACAGGAGGCAATAAAACAGGCAGAACAACTTGCAACCCTGCACAGGATGCGTACCATATCACTTATAGTGAGGTCCCGTTCAGCAGGCGAGGAGATCGTGAAACTGGCAAAAGAACAGAATGCAGATGTTATTGTTATGGGAATAAGACAGCATGTTGGGCTCAAGGAGAATATACTTGGAAGGACATCAGATATTGTTTTACGTAAAGCACCGTGTGAGGTTATCATAGATAAATTACCAGCTGAGGAGGCGTGATATGCGCGTTGTTATAATAGGGTCAGGAAGGCTTGGTTCAAGCCTTGCAGATGTATTTTCTAAAAGAGGGGATAGTGTATTGGTTGTTGATCAGAATGAGAGCAAGTTTATATACATTGAGGATAGAGAACGCATAGAATTCCTTGTTGGTAATAGCACTGATGAAAAGATCTTAAGGCAGGCACTTAAAAAACCAGCAGACATAGTACTTGTTGTTACAGGAAACGACTATACAAACATTATGATAGCGCAGAAGATAAAGATAATAGACAAGACAATCAGGGTTATAATAAGGTTGTTCGATAAAAATCTGGTTTCGGTTTACACAGAGCTTGGTATAGAGGTTTTATGTCCTACAAGCCTTACGATTGAGGCATTACTCAAGATGCCAGGGTTATCATAGGAGGAGTGTATGTATATTATTATTGTTGGGGCAAGTAAGGCTGGTGTTAACCTTGCAAAAACCCTGTTATCAGGGGGCCATGAGGTAACCATTATAGATCAGAGTGAATCTCAGGTTTCAACATTATCCGAAACATTTGGCGATGCGATAATGTTTGGTAATGGTGCCAATGCATCTATTTTAAAAAAGGCTGGTGCTAATAGAGCGGATGTGGTAGCTGCGCTCACTGGAGACGATGCAACAAACCTTGTGGTATGTCAGCTCACAAAACTGATGTTTAAAACACCACGCACCATTTCAAGGGTTTCTGATCCAGCAAACGAGGAGATATTTCAGAGTATTGGCGTGGATGCAACCATAAATTCAACAAGGATACTGAACTATCTTATAGAAGAACAGGTTCAGGCAGGGGATGTGGTTGTACCATTGTTTCCTCTTAAAGGTGGTGATGTTGAACTTGTTCAGGTTGATGTTCCAAAAGGCTCGCAGATCATTGGAAAAAAGATCAAAGAACTCGGGCTTCCAGAGGGTGTTATCATAGTCTCTATATACAGGGATGAGAAAACGATCATACCTAAAGGTGAAACAAGCTTTAAAGAAAATGACGAGGTAATAGCCATTGTCAGGAAAGAGCACATAGAAAAGGTACAGGCTCTATTCAGGGGGCAAAATAAAAAATAGGCGTGCCATACACACGCCTGTGAATATGCTATCTTACCGGTACACCGGTTACAATGGTGCAGAACGATGAGTAAATACCAAGGATGTTTGTGAAGTTGAAATCAATAGTGGTATTGGTAAGCTTTGTAGAACCAGGTGCCTTTGAAAGCGCGTCCTGTTCAGCAGCCAGTATACTCGCATCACCAGTTGCTATCAAACCCAATATTGAACTTGCACAGGATTTACCCTGAACCTGGTTGCCATGGATAACCTGTCCGCCCTGATCCTTGCTAATGGGTCCGAACTCGTTAGCGTATAACAAGCCCATGGGTGTTCTACCCATCAGCATACCGCCGTAGCAAGATGCTAACAACAACATACCAAACACAACAGTAGCTACTTTTAACACTTTCATATTTTTCACCCCCTTTCAGCAATTCATTAAGGGTTTGACTCGTAAAAGTCAAGAAGTTTTAACAACAACAATAATTTTAAATAAAGATCAAGAAAAGACTTGAAATTTTAAATAGTTTGTGTTTATCTTTAAAAATAGGATAAAAAGTGGGTTTGTGCCCACTTTTTTATTTGCATATTGGAGATTTGATATGGATAAGCAAAAAAATATAGCTGAAAAGGTTTACAACATAGCCGCATATAGCCTTACACGGTTAGGCTATGAGGTTATAGATGTTGAATACCGTAGAGAAAAACACGGTAATGTGCTCAGGGTGTTTATTGATAAAAAGGGTAAGGTTACTGCAGAGGATTGTGAAAAGGCTACGCGTGTATTGAGTGATGTTATAGATGTAAACGTTCCCATACATTTTTCCTATACCCTTGAGGTCTCATCGCCTGGACTTACAAGGGAATTAAAAAGAAAGGAGGAATACATTAGATTTAGCGGAAGGGATATCAGGATAATAACACGTGAGCCTATCCTTAATAAGGTTGTAGTTGAGGGAACGCTAAGAGGGATGAGGGATGATAATGTGATCATTGATAATGATGGCATAGAGACAGAGATTCCCTATAGCATTATAAAAAAGGCTAATTTAACGTTTAAATTATAGGGGGCAAGATGTTGTCTGAATTAACAAAGATTATAGAACAGCTTGAGCGAGAAAAAAGCATAGACAGGATGATAATATTGAATGCTCTGGAAGCTGCCATGATAAGCGCAGCAAAAAAAACAATAAGGTATAATGCTGATATAGAGGCAAAGTTTAATGAAGAACTTGGCGAGGTAGAGGTATTTGAGTTTAAAGAGGTGGTGGAAACAATAACCAACCCGGATGCCCAGTTAACCCTTGAACAGGCAAAAGCCCTCGATCCAGAGGCTCAAATAGGAGACAGCATAGGCATAAAGATAGATCCTCAAAAATTTGGCAGGATATCAGCTCAGGCTGCAAAACAGGTTATCTGGCAGAAGATAAATGATGCAGAAAAGGAGGTTGTGTACAAAGAGTTTAAAACAAAAAAGGGAGAGGTTGTCAATGGAGTAATTAGAAGGTTTGAAGGTAGGACTATTATAGTTGATCTTGGTAAGACAGAGGGTGTGCTACCTCCTACAGAGCAGCTTCCAAAAGAAAATTTTAGAGTGGGTGACAAAATAAAGGTTTATGTCCAGGAAATAAGGATGACCAATAAAGGACCCAAGATCGTTCTTTCAAGGACAAACAATCAGTTCCTTGTAAGGTTATTTTCACTGGAGGTCCCGGAGATAGCAGAGGGGATTGTTGAGGTAAAGGCTGTTGCAAGGGAGCCAGGGGTAAAGGCGAAGATAGCAGTTTATTCTAAAGATAAAGATGTTGATGCTGTAGGTGCATGTGTGGGCATGCGTGGGGCAAGGGTTCAAAATATAGTACAGGAGTTGAGCGGTGAAAAGATAGATATCATTCCATGGTCAGAGGATCATGCAAAGTATATAATATCAGCCCTTGCACCTGCAAAGATAACAGAAGTTTCTGTTGACGAAGCTGAAAAATACATAGAGGTTATAGTGCCGGATGATCAGTTGTCCCTTGCAATAGGAAGAAAGGGAATAAATGTGCGATTGGCAGCCCAGCTTTCTGGATGGAAAATAGATATAAAAAGTGAAACAAACATAAAGGAGATTAAAGAAAAGGCAAAGGAGGCATTTTCAGGGTTTAATGCAATAACAGTAAAGATAGCAGAACTCCTGTACGGTTATGGCATAAAATCCATTAAAGAGTTAGCAGATGCGCAGATTGATGCCTTAACAAAGATTCCCGGATTTGACGAGAACACTGCAAAACAACTTAAAGAACGCGCTTTAGAAGCATTGAAGAATAGTGGTAACAGTACAGCTTCTATCACGCAGTCAACAGAACAGAGTACCAATGCTCAGGGTAAATAAAAAGGGATGAGATGAAAAAAAGGGTTTATGAAATAGCAAAAGAATTTAATCTTCAGTATAAGGATCTGATAAAAAAATTTGAAGAGATTGGTGTAACTGTAAAAAGCCATAACAGTGCAGTTGAGGAAAAGGATGTTGAGGCTTTAAAACAACTACTGGAAAAGGAAAGATCAAAAACAGCAGTAAAGCCTAAAACCATTCTTAGAAAAAGAAAAGAGACTACCGTAGAAACCCCGGTTGCGCAGGCACCTCCCCAGCCAGTGCAGATTATTGAAGAGACAAAGCAACCTTCTGAAGAAAAAAAAGAACAAAAGGAACAAATATCCACGCATGAGCAGGTAACAGAATCACCAGCTACGCCTGATAATCAGCCAACAGCTACTATTAGCCCATCACCAGAGGAAAAAGCAATAGTGACAGAGGAAGAAACACATGCCAGAGCTATAGAAATTGAGCAGACACATAGAGAGGAGGGTATAGGTGCGCAGCAACCTAAACAGGAACCCATACCAACAGTTGTTCAAGGTGAGGAGTCAGGCATATCTTTAGAGACCCGGCAAACTCAAACACCTGAAAAGCAGGAGATGCAACCTGTAAAAGAAGAGCAGGAGGACAAACAGGCTAAAAAAGCACTCAGACCGCCTATAGAACTAATTCCACCAGAAAAGGGAAAGGGCAAGATTAAGTCAGAAAAGGGCGGTGCTTTTATAAAGAGAAAGTTCCTTTCAAAAATGAAAACCAATATAGCAGAGGAGATAGACCTGTTGCATGATAGTGCGGAAGAAGAACCCGTTGTTGAAAACATTGAATACTATAGAAAGAAGGCACAACCCCCACACAAGCAAAGGCATGACAAACCAGCACAAAAGGACTTCAAGCCTCAGGTTGTACAGCAAAAAAAGACGATCAGAATAGAAGACAAAATAACAGTATCAAAGCTTTCGCAGCTTGCAGGGGTAAAAGCATCTGAAATTATTAAAAGGCTTATAACATTGGGTATTATGGCAGGCATGAATGATGTGATAGATGCTGATACAGCCTCTCTGGTAATAAAGGATATAGGGTTTGATGTTACAGTAAAACAGGAAGAGTCCATAGAGGAAAGGATTGAAAAAGAGGTTGATCCACCTGAAAAATTAAAACCAAGGCCACCTGTAATAACAGTTATGGGACATGTTGATCATGGCAAGACAACGTTGCTTGATGCAATAAGGGCAACCAAGGTTGCAGAGGGTGAGGCAGGTGGTATAACACAGCATATTGGTGCATACAAGATAACCATAGATAACAGGGTGGTTGTATTCCTTGATACACCGGGTCACGAGGCTTTTACAGCAATGAGGGCAAGGGGCGCAAAGGTGACAGACATTGTGGTACTTGTTGTTGCTGCGGATGATGGTGTTATGCCACAAACAATTGAAGCAATAGACCATGCAAAAGCCGCGGGTGTGCCAATAGTGGTTGCAATTAATAAGATAGATAAACCAGAGGCACAGCCACAGAGGGTAATGCAACAACTTTCTGATTATGGGCTTGTACCAGAGCAATGGGGTGGTAACACATTGTATGCGCAAATTTCTGCGAAAAAGAAAACAGGTATCAATGAATTGTTAGAACTGATCCTTTTGCAGGCAGAAATGTTAGAATTAAAGGCAAATCCGGATAAGAATGCAAAAGCCACTATTATAGAAACAAGCATGAAAAAAGGGTTTGGTGTGGTTGCCACAGCGATCGTAAAAGAGGGTACCCTTAAAAGAGGGGATTATATAGTTTATGGTACGAATTACAACAAAGTAAAAACACTGCTTGATGACAATGGAAATGTTATACAGAGCGCAGGACCATCAATCCCGGTGGAAATTATAGGCTTTGAATCCATACCAGAGGTTGGAGATGTAATACTTGCTGTTAACGATGAGGATACTGCAATGAAGATCATTGAACAGAGGCGCGCTCGCCAGCAGGTATCTGAGCCTGTTAAAAAAGCCAAAATTTCACTGGAGGATATATACAGGAAGATAGAAGAGGGAAGTATAAAAGAACTACCCATACTTTTAAAGTGTGATGTGATGGGCTCTTTAGGGGCAATTAAGGATGCTTTGGAAAACCTTTCAGGAGAAGAGGTAAAGATAAACATTATTCATGCAGGTATAGGTGGTATTACAGAAAATGATGTAATGCTTGCGATTGCATCAAACAGTATTATAATCGGTTTTAATGTTAGGCCAGATACAAGAGCCACTCAGCTTGCAAACACACACAATGTTCAGATAAAAACCTACAATATAATATACGATCTTATAGACGATGTAAAGAAGGCACTATCCGGATTGTTAAAACCAGTAACAAAGGAACTGGTCATTGGTAGGGCAAAGGTACTTGAGACATTCAAGATCAGCAAGGTTGGAGTAATTGCGGGCTCCATTGTGCTTGATGGAAAGGTTGAAAGAGGGGCAAATGTCAGGGTGATCAGGGATGGGGTGGTTGTGTACGATAGTAAGATTGGTTCATTGAGGCGTTTTAAGGATGATGTTAAAGAGGTGGATAAAGGGTTTGAATGTGGAATTGGTATAGAAAAGTTTAATGATATAAAGAAGAACGATGAATTGGAAGTTTATAGAATTGTGAAAGAGGGCACTGCAAGTTAAGTATGATACCCAACAGGACACAGCGATTTGGAACATTGTTAAAAGAAGAGATAACAGCTATAATATTGAGAAAGGTACGGGATCCAAGAATAGGGTTTATTACGATTAATGAGGTAGAAGTTAAACCTGATTTTAAAACTGCTATTATTTATTATACGGTTATTGGTAGCGAAGAACAAAAACAGCAAACATCTGAAGCCCTTGAAGGCATGTCTGGCTTTATAAGGCACGAATTAAAAATGAGCCATCTTAACATAAAGACCCTTCCGCATCTTTTCTTCAAGTATGACACCTCACTTGATTACGGTGAGAAGATAGATGCTATGCTTAAAAAGATAAAAGGGATATGATCCGCACAGAAACAGTAAAAAATCTAAAGGGTGTATTTAAAAAGTATAAAAGCTTTTTACTTCTAACCCATATTAATCCAGAACCAGATACCATTGGTTCAGCCCTTGCCCTGTACCATTATTTAAAGGGTATTAAGAAGGATGTTAGCGTGTACAACGAAGATGGGGTCCCGAACTTTCTAAAGTTTATGCCGCATACTGAAGCGATAAAAACCATCATACCAAACAGACGTTTTGAAGTAGTTATTTGCATGGATGCAGGAAGTATGGATATGCTTGGTGAAAGATTTAACACCATACATAGGGATTTTATCGTTAACATAGATCATCATAAAACAAATGCCATGTATGGTGATTTAAATATCGTTGATCCATGTGCCTCTGCTACATGTGAGCTTATGTACGTACTTTTTAAAAAGGCAGGTATTATAATAGATCAGACAATGGCAGGTTTATTACTTGCTGGTATTGTGTATGATACTGGCTCGTTTAAGTATAGAAATACCACATATAAAACACTCAGGGTAGCATCAGAACTGATAAGATTAGGGGCGAATATTGGAGATATAAGTGAAAATCTGTATGAAACCCTGCCACTGGGCAAATTGAAGCTTTTAGAAATGGTACTCAAGACATTGGAACTTTCCTCTGATGGAAGGATAGCTTCTGTGGAGGTTACAAGGGGTATGTATCAGGCAACAGGTACAACAAAGGAGGAGGCAGAGGGCCTGATAGATTATCCCAAATCCATAAAAGGGGTTGATGTGGCAGTGCTTTTCAGAGAGGTTGATGACAATAAATACAAGGTAAGCCTGAGATCAAAAAATGATGTTGATGTATCATGCGTGGCAGAAGCACTGGGTGGTGGTGGCCATAAAAACGCAGCAGGGTGCACTATTGAGGGGCGATTGTTTGATGTAAAGAATAAGGTTTTTACAAAGATTGTGGAAAGGCTAAAATAAGGATGGACATATCCGGTGCAATATTGATCGATAAACCAGCATTTATAACATCCTATGATGTTATAAGAAAGATAAAGGCTTTTCTGCCAGCGAAAAAGATTGGGCATACAGGCACACTGGATCCATTGGCAACAGGCTTGATGATCCTTTTAATTGGGACTGCAACAAAACTTGCACATTATTTTATAGGATTAAATAAGGTTTATAGGTTTACGATGAAATTTGGAGAAGAAACTGATACAATGGATAGCACTGGCAGGGTTGTTAAAAGATGCGATTATACTTTTATTGATGTGGAGAGATTAAAAGATGTGCTAAATGCATTGCACGGGCCAATGGCTCAGTATCCACCCATTTATTCAGCAGTCAAACATAAAGGAAAGCCTTTATACATGTATGCAAGGAAGGGTGAGAGTGTAGAAATAAAACCCAAAATGGTAAATATATTAAGCATATCACTGGATGAATTTGCATTACCTTTTGCCACGCTTACAGCTGAGGTAACATCAGGCACGTATATACGGTCCCTTGCCAGGTTGATAGGTGAAAAACTATCAAGCGCAGCCCATGTTACAGCAATCAGGCGTTTAAGTGTTGGTGAGTTTAAGGTAGAACAGGCTATAAAAATAGAAGAATTAAAGGCAAGGCTTGAGAAAAAAAATGATTTGGATAACATATTAATAGATAAAGATGCACTTTTAGACAGGATGCATGGAATACAAATTTAGGAGGTAAAAATGGCATTGACAAAAGAAAAAAAGTCAGAGTTAATAAGAACTTATGGCTTACATGAGAAGGATACAGGTTCACCAGAGGTTCAAATTTCTCTGCTTACGCAGAGGATCAACATGCTTGAGGAGCACTTTAAGGTGCACAAAAAGGATCACCATTCAAGACAGGGATTGCTGAAGCTTGTAAGTCAGAGGAGAAGATTACTCAACTATTTAAAAAAGAGTTCAAAAGAAAGGTACAATACATTGATAGATAAATTAGGATTAAGGAAGTAAAATGATAATAAAAAGGTCGGTACAGATAGGTGAACGGGAGTTCACCATAGAAATTGGAAAGATGGCAAAACAGGCGCATGGTGCTGTCTACGCAAGTTATGCAGATACAGGTGTTTTAACAACAGCTGTGGCAGGGTTTGAACCTGTAGAGAAACAGGACTTTGTTCCTTTGACAGTGGAGTATCAGGAAAGATTTTATTCAGCAGGAAGGATACCAGGGGGCTATTTTAGAAGGGAGGGTAAACCATCAGAAAAAGAGATTTTATCGTCCAGATTGATAGATAGGCCCATAAGGCCACTTATTCCAAAGGGATTTAACTATGAAATTCAATTGATCTCTTCTGTAATATCAGCGGATCAAAAAAATGATCCAGATATAATAGCCATAACAGCAAGCTCAGCAGCTTTGATGTTTTCGGATATACCATTTGCAGGTCCAATAGCAGCAGTAGAGGTTGGAAGGATAGATGGGAAGTTGATCATTAATCCAACAACAGAACAGCTCAATCAGAGCGATATTGATATCATAGTGGCTGGAAGTAAGGACGCTGTGGTGATGGTTGAAGGTGGGGCAAAAATTGTGCCGGAAGAGGAGATACAGGAGGCAATATTCTTTGGTCATAAGATGATGCAGCCCCTTATAGAGCTGCAGGGATCCATAGCAAGAGAATTGAATATAACAAAAAGACCATACAATGAAAATCCTGTGAATGAAGAGGTTTATAATCTTGTTAAGGAAAGATACACTGCCTTGTTAAATGATATACTTACTACAAAGGTAAAACAGGAACGTCAGGCGAAAACAAGACAATTGTTCAAACAGGCAGTAGAAGAACTTGGAGCTGATGAGAAGTATTCTGAAGAAGACATAGAGATAGCTCTGGAACGTTTACAGGCTGAAATAGCTCGCAAAATGATAACAGACGAACAGAGACGTATAGATGGAAGGAAGCTAAACGAGGTAAGGAATATAACATGCGAGGTTGGTTTGTTGCCAAGAACACATGGGTCTGCTCTATTTACAAGAGGTGAAACCCAGGCACTTGTTGTAACGACCATAGGAACGTTTGATGATGTACAGTTTATAGATGAGATTATTGGTGAGAATAAAAAGAGATTTATGTTACACTATAACTTCCCTCCATTTTCAGTGGGTGAGGTAAAACAGCTCAGAGGTCCTGGCAGAAGAGAGATAGGTCATGGTGCGCTTGCAGAAAGAGCCATATTGCCTGTTATACCAGAGGAGAGCGAATTCCCCTATACAATCAGGGTTGTTTCAGATATACTTGAGAGCAATGGTTCCTCATCAATGGCAACTGTGTGTGGAGCCACGCTATCATTGATGGATGCTGGTGTACCTATAAAAGCACCTGTTGCAGGTGTTGCAATGGGGTTGATCAAAGAACAGGACAAATACTTTATTCTAACAGATATACTCGGTGATGAGGATCATCTTGGGGATATGGATTTTAAAGTCGCCGGGACAAAGGATGGCGTTACTTCCATACAGATGGATATAAAGATCTCCGGGGTTACTGAACACATTATGCGCGATGCACTTCAACAGGCAAAGGTAGCGCGTCTCCATATTCTTGATGTGATGCTCAAAACATTGCCACTCCCAAGGGCAGATATATCTGAATATGCACCAAGGATTGTAAATATGAGTATAAACACAAATAAAATAAAGGATCTGATAGGACCTGGTGGAAAGAATATAAAAAATATAATAGACAAAACAGGCGTGAAGATAGACGTGGATGATTCTGGTAAGGTAAGGGTTGCATCAATCAATACAGAGCTCATGACACAGGCACTGCAGATGATAAAGTCCTTAACTCAGGAAGCAGAAATAGGGAAGATTTATAGAGGAAAGGTGAAGAAGATAACGGATTTTGGTGCATTTGTAGAGATTTTCCCGGGCACAGAAGGGCTTGTTCATATATCTCAACTTGCGGATCGCAAGGTTAAGCGGGTAGAAGACATAGTCAGAGAAGGTGAAGAGATACCGGTCAAGGTCTTAGATATAGATAAAGAAGGACGAATAAGATTGTCTTTACGTGAGGCATTGAAAGAAAGCAAACGGAATGCAGACAAACAAACCCAATCTTAACCCAAAAAAAATGTGTTTGCGAAATAGGGGAGTTTGTGTAATGAGTGAAAAGCCTGCGTCAAATATAGGTATTCTTCGAATATTAGAAAAAAAGAAACGGAATGTGACTGCATATAAACATACAAAGGACTTAAGCTTCCTTTACAACAAATCCCCCCTACCCCCCTTTGCTAAAAGGGGGGTAGGGGGGTTACAGGTGGATCGCACGACCCATGCTCTGCATGGGTACCCCCGAGCGAATGAGCAAACTTCCCTATTACATTTTTCCGGTTAAGTAAAAAGTCTGGAGGTAAATATGAAAAATTTTACAGTTAGTTTGATCGTGGTGCTGATGCTGATGTTTGGTATAGTTGCGGTAAAGGCAGGAGAACAAAATGGCGATGAGCAGCTTTTTAAAACAAAATGTTCTGCGTGTCATTCTGATGAGATACCTTTACATATGAAAAAAGATCGCAAGGCATGGGAAGAAACAGTAAAGCGTATGCAACAAAAAAGGCCTAACTTCATAAGTGATAAGGATGCCCAGAAGATAATAGACTTTCTTGTATCAAATTCTAAAAAAGAAAAATAAATAACACAGTAGAACATACAAAAAGCAACAAAGATGTAAGAAGTTCTTGACACAAACGAACATTACAGATATTTCACCTGTAAAGTTCCTATGCGTAAAGGACTTCTTACAATAATCATTGTTATTTGCTCGCTACTGTTAAGCAAATTTTTGTTTACAGGTGGTAAGGTACATATATACCATTCTGCTGCATCAACCACTCATAAAATCAGGTATTCTGGTAAATATTTAAGAACAAAACACGTATTACAATCCTGTTCAGAAAAAACAAGCTATATAAGGTGTGATAAAAATAATCCTGATAATGATTTAATCGATGATCAGGATGGTCCTGATATATCTTATTATCTATTACATGTTGTAATTTTTGATACCTCAAAACAAATAAGAGCATGTAAAATTTATCTTTTTGATTGTGTAAATTTACCAACAAAAGGGCTTATAAGAAGGTGTTAGCCCTTTAGAAGGAGGATTGGATGATAGATTACACGTTGTACACAAACAGTATGGAGAACCCATTAAAGTTAAAATCTTTAGAAAAATTATTCAATTTGTTAATGTCACTCAGATCACCGGTACGTTATAGCCATTGTATAAGGGTAAGTAAATATTCAGAGATCATTGCCAGTGCACTGGGCATGTCAAAAAAACAGATAAAGTATTTACGCATTGCAGGAATGTTGCACGATATAGGTTTTTCTGCAATGAATGATCGTATTCTTGATAAGAACACAAGCCTTACATCAGATGAGTATGAATATATTAAATTGCACCCGGCTATTGGAACAAAGATACTGAATTGTTATAACTTTCCAGATGATATTGCAAAAGGAGTTATGCAGCATCATGAGGCTTTTGATGGGAGCGGTTATCCATTGGGTTTGAAGGCTAAACAGATAAGCATTTATGGTAGAATATTATTCCTTTCAGAATCGTTTGATACAATGACGAACAGCATGCCATACAAACCTGCATATTCCATTGATGTTGCAATAAAAGTGATAAAGCAATTATCAAACAAATATTTTGATCCAGAGCTTGTTGATATAGTTCTCAACTCTGAGGAGATATCCAGTTTTTATAAACAAAAGGATCGCATAACAGATAATGTGTGCAAAGATATAGATTTAGACAATATTAACAGGCTATTTTAAAAATAAATACCAGATACAAAACCTGTGATAAAACTTATATATTTTTAACCCGAAAAATGCATTTGCGAAATAGGGAAGTTTGTGTAATGAGTGATAACCCCGCGTCAAATATAGGTATTCTTCGAATATTAGAAAAAAAGAAACGGAATGTGATTGCATATAAACATACAAAGGACTTAAACCTCCTTTACAGCAAAAAGTCTTTGTATCTTAGGTGGATCGCAGGGTTGAACGAATGAGCAAACTTTCCTATTGCATTTTTCGGGTTAAGGAACCTTTTTATTAATTCTGCGTTTAATATAACAAGGAGGTAGGGTATGAAAAAAATAATAATTTCTACGGCTGCGGTCCTTATAGGACTAACAATGGCTATGGGAGCTTATGCAATGGGCCCTGGTGGTTGGCATGGCATGGAATTTACAACAGTGGCAAACCTGAATATTGATTCGGTAAAACATTTTCTGAAAGATACATCTTCTGCGCGTAATGAGCTTATTCTTAAACGGATTGAATTGGCTAAGGCGTATGCAGAAAAAGAGATCAACTATGATAAGATAGCTGCAATACAAAAGGAGATCATTGATCTGAGAACACAGATACTTGATGCAGCAAAAAAGTATGGGCTTGATAAAGAGATCGGAGCATGGTTTGGTATGGGACCGGGTATTATGGGTAATGGTAGAATGCAGGGAATGAGAGGCATGGGACCTGGCAGAATGATGGGATGCCAGCCATGTACCCCTGCTCAACCATAAAGATATATTGCTTGATTCAATTTAAAAGGGCATGAATTCCTCATGCCCTTTTAATATCTTTAGATTGATTATGTTGCACTGTTTGTGTATGTTAGTATATTTCTATGAACAATTCAGAACCAGATATTGTAAGGATCATTGAGAAACTTAAGGCAATTTATAAAACATGGAATGTGCCTATAGTAACATTGATAAGCAACAGGAGCCATGATCCATTCAAGATACTTATAGCTACAATACTCAGTCAGAGGACAAAGGATGCTGTTACAGGTATAGCAGCAGAAAAACTCTTCAATATAGCACCAACACCTGATAAAATGGCAAGACTTTCAGAACAAAAACTTCAGCGTATTATCTATCCTGTTGGTTTTTACAGGGTAAAGGCAAAGCGTATCAGGGTTGTTTCAAAAGCGATTATTCACAAATATAATGGTATTGTACCTGACACAATTGAAGAACTCATTAAACTTCCAGGTGTTGGGAGAAAGACCGCAAACCTGGTTGTTGGGCTTGGATACAATAAGCCAGCGATCTGTGTTGATACCCATGTTCACAGGATTTCAAATAGATTTGGTTATGTAAAAACAAAGAATCCGCTTGAAACAGAAATGGCATTAAGACGTAAATTGCCAGAAACATATTGGATTATATACAACGATCTTCTTGTGGCACTTGGTCAGGCAATCTGTCATCCAGTATCACCAAGGTGTTCTGTATGTCCTGTATCTATGTACTGTATGAAGATAGGTGTAAAGCGGAATAGATAAACCGTGATTGAGCATGCATCAAAGCCTTACACGTATGAGGTCTATGATGATCATTAATATGAACATTAATACAATACCAAGTATTGTCCATGTTTCACCCTTCAAAGCAGAGGGCTCATAATGGGATCTTTTTATACTTAAACCTTTTGGGAAGAAACGTGGTACCTCCTTAAGATATTGCTCATATTCAAGACCGAATTTTTCTAATAAAAAAGACTCTTCTCTTCTTACAATAGGGTAGTATTCTATAACAAAGTAAAGGATAACAATGGGTATTACTGACACGGCATTTGCAGTAAATGAAAAACCTAATGCTATCAAAAAGTTGCCAGCATACAATGGGTTTCTAATGATAGAATAAGGTCCTTCTTTTACAAGTCTGTCTGCAATAAGCTTTTTAGAACGGGTAGTTCCTCCTGAGTAACCCACTGCCCAGATCCTTATTGCCTCACCCAGCAGTATAACAGCACCTCCAAAAACAAACAGGATTATTCTGGCATGCATGGTTGTAAACGTAGGTTTTGTGAATATGAGTATCAGTATGGCAATAAAAATAAAAGGAACCGGAAGTATATCCCTGTGTCTGAAAACGTAATCACCAAATCTTACAATACCATTGTTTTTCATCTGTTTCCCTTAAGCCATTTTACAAAGCTTGTATGATCTTTTGTGTTCAGAACATCAGCCTTTTCAAGCCAGCCTCTTCGTGCAACAGATACACCATAAGACATGTACCTCATCTGTTGAGGATCATGACTATCTGTTGTGATCATAAACTTTATGCCTTTTGAACGCGCTCTCTTTATCATAGTGTCAGTTAAATCCAATCTCAAAGGATAGGAGTTTATTTCCATTGCAACTTTGTATTTATTGGCAGCGGAAAACACAGCATCCCAGTCAACTTCGTATGCATCCCTTTCACCAATAAGCCTGCCAGAAGGATGGCCGATCAAATCTACAAGGCCGGTCTCAATTGCCTTTATCATACGTTTTGTTATCTGCTCTTTTGATTGCTTGAATCCTGAGTGTATTGAGCCTATAACAATGTCCAGTTTATCAAGCAGTGCACCATCCATATCAAGACTACCATCGCTCAGTATGTCAACCTCCATTCCCTTAAGCACTTTTATACCATGTGTTTTTGCATTGAATGCATCGATCTCTTTTATCTGTGATTCCAGCCTTCCGGGATCAAGGCCTCGTGCAACACCAAGTGATTGAGAATGATCCGTTATAGCTATATATTCGTAACCCATGGACCTTGCATGCTCAGCCATCTTTTCTATTGTACTATTACCATCACTATAGATTGTATGCATGTGCACATCCCCGCGTATATCCTGCTCCACAATCAATTCAGGTAATTTGTGCTCAAGTGCAAGCTCCACCTCTCCCTGATCTTCTCTGATCTCAGGAGGAACGAATTGTAAACCGAGTATGTTGTAAATATCCTGCTCTGTAGCCCCTGCGATCTTCTTATCGTTCTTCAGATCAAACACACCATATTCATTCAGTTTGTATCCCTTTTTTATAGCTATCTCCCTGAGCTTTATATTGTGTGCTTTTGAACCTGTAAAGTACGCAAGAGCAGCGCCAAAGCTATCCTTTTCGACAACCCTGATATCAACCTGTATATGTGTATCCTTCAGGATAGCTGATGATCTGGTTGTTCCCTTTGAAAGAACCCTTTCTATCTCTTTTAATGCCACGAATTTATCCATTAGGAGATCCGGCTCATTTGATATAACAAGTATATCAATATCACCCACGGTTTCTTTTTTTCTTCGTATACTGCCTGCAAGTTCAATGTTGCTTACCCCCTTTACATGTCTCAACTCATTTACGATCATCTCTCCAAGCGGTAAAGCGGTTCCCAGAGGAAACCGTCCTTGAATGCTTTTTCTTAGAGCAATACCTTTAAGTATATTGGATATGGTCTTGTCTTTTATTCCTTTAATATCCTTCAATTTACCGGTGGACGCATACTCTTCAAGCTTTTCAACTGAATCTATTCTGTATTTATCAAAAAGCAGTTTTGCAGTTTTGGGACCTACCCCTGGAATATAAAGAATATCAATCAATCCCTGAGGAAACTCCTTTTTTAATTCTTCGTATGTTCCTATCTTACCCGTGTTTATATATTCCTCTATTTTAGAGTAAAGATCCTTACCTATACCAGGCATATCCTTGAGCCTTCCAGAGGCGATAAGTTCTGTGACATCTTCTGTAAGCTCATCAAGAACAAGAGCGGCCTTTCTATACGCACGTATCCTGAATGGATTGTCATTTTTCAGTTCAAGTATATCTGCTATGCTATTAAATATGTGTGATATTTCCTTATTGATCATTTTATTCCCGAGCGTTTATCCTTTTTAACAATGATATACTTGTTTGAAACCAACAAGTCAAACAAGGGATTAACCCGAAAAATGCAATAGGAAAGTTTGCTCATTCGTTCAACCCCACGATCCACCTAAGATACAAAGACTTTT
>JBMFUY010000003.1:0-45125 GCA_049966275.1 bacterium | reverse complement strand
CGAAGAATACCTATATTTGACGCGGGGTTATCACTCATTACACAAACTTCCCTATTTCGCAAATGCATTTTTCGGGTCAAGGGAGGAATATAAAAAGCAATTGTCAGACATCCTTTTTCAAAGGGGAAAAGTATCTTGCCACATTTTAACCTATCCACATAAAAGCCCGAAGAGCCAAAAAGTTTTCTCACCCATAATTTTATATTACACATAAACCACTATATCTTGTATATACCCATTAAGAAGTCGGATGCACCTTAAAATTTTAGCTAACACTTATTCTTTATGTCTTCTTTATTACACTTTTTAGCTTTTCCCAATCCTTTTTAAAGGCATCAATACCCTTATCTGTTAACGGATGTTTTAGCAGTCGTTCAAGCACATTGAATGGCACTGTGGCAACGTGAGCTCCAATCAATGCAGATTGAACGAAATGGACCGGGTGCCTTATGCTTGCCACAATGATCTCTGTTTTAAAAAGGTAGTTATCAAAGATCGTAACAATCTGTTCAATAAGTTCCATACCATTGCCTGATATATCATCTATCCTGCCCACAAATGGACTTACATAACTTGCTCCAGCCTTTGCAGCAAGCAATGCCTGTGACGGAGAAAATACCAGAGTTACATTCGTTTTTATCCCCTGCTGTGCAAGTCTCCTCACAGCTATCAACCCCTGCTCACACATGGGGATCTTTATTACTATATTTTTACCCAACCTTGATAGAGATTTGGCTTCTTTAATCATGCCTTCAGCATCCTGAGAAACAACCTCAGCACTTATTGGACCATGCACAAGCTTAACGATCTCTTTTAATTGAGAGATGGGTTCTTTACCCTCTTTTGATAACAAAGTTGGATTTGTGGTAACCCCATCTATTAAGCCAAGTTCAACAGCCCTTTTTATTTCCTGTATGTTTGCAGTATCAAGAAAGATCTTCATTTGCTTCTCCTTTAAAAGAATGTATATCCAATCCCACCTTCCACTGATTGTACATCAAACACATGGATCTCAAAATTAAAAAATAGAGATGGTATAATAACCTGATCCAATCCAAAAACTGCACCTATGTTGTACCTGGAACTATAGTTGACATTTGGATTTGTAAAGGAAAGATCAATATTTGAAGCCTCAATACCTCCATAAGTAATAGTGTTCAGATTTTTGAAAGCCACGTATAAAGCACCTGTGTATTCAAAATCCCTTGCATCTCTTATTCCATTACCACTCTGTGTGTTATTAAAGTCTCCGGCAATATTAATTGTAAACCTGCTTCTGTGAGGATCTGGAAGTGAAAACCTGACTCCACCACCATAAGACCCCCCAAGGTACCCCTTAAAATCAGGAGTTGCAAGCCATATATCATCAAAACCACCATCAAGATATATGCTTAAGAAACTCACAATATTGTACCTTGCTACGATGGAAAAGCCCTTCGAAGACATATCTGTGTCTGGGTTATCTGAGGACGTTACCCTGCGCATCCTATAATCAACACCAAATCCCAAAGAAAAATCTCCGGTTTTCTGACCAACAGACATTGATCCTATTGGTACTGCAAAGGTATTAATCGGCAAACATAGTGTAATTGTAATAAGCATCATCAAAAAATAGACTGCCTTTTTTACATTGAACTGGTTACGAATAGTTATCATTAACCTGTTTATACTTAATTTTAACTTCATATTAATGTCCATATTGATCAATGATTGTCTGGGTCACATCATTGGCAGCTGCTATTGCTGAATAAACTTCAACAGCTGGTTGTACAGGAGTGCGCGTGAAATCTGTTGTAGTGGTCGGGGTCAAACCACAGGATGGTTTTGTACAACTTGTAAAATGGTCTACATAAAACAACCCGAAATTCTGAGCATAGCCAGATGTCCACTCATAATCATAGTCCATTGTCCAGTACATATAGCCCAGCATATCCGCACCCTGGTTGATGGCGTTTTTTACCGCAAGGATATTCTGCACAATGTATTTTGTTTTTTCAATGGGGTCTGCACCGCCATAGCCGTTTTCTGTTATGAGCATGGGCAGATGATATCTCTGTGCATACTCAACCAGTATATTCGTCAAGCCCTGTGTTTCAGAGGGGTTTTGTGCAGGGCAGCCAAGTGCACTTAAGAGGATAAAGGCACCAATTGTTGGATCACATGGTATCGCATTTATTGGTACCAATATACCTGGAGGGGCAGGAACGATATAATCATTGCTATAATAATTCACACCTATATAATCAAGTGTATGTGCCCATTCAGGATAATACTGCGTGTTTGTTGTGCCTGTAAGACCATTGTCAAACATACCACTTGTAATAGCATCAAGGAATGTTAGATTATATGCATGATCAAAGGCTTTTGCAGCCTGTTCAGAGCGTGCATTTCCTGGTATTGGGGTTGAAAAAATGGAATTTTTGGCAATACTCACCATTGCATCCGGATCAGCCGCATGTATAGCATGATAAGCAAGGGCATGAGCCATAATCATGTTTTTTATAACACTAACAACACTTGCAGAGAACGGCATTGTTGTCGCAGTAAGGTAGCCAAGATTTGAAAAGCCAGGAGGGAACACTCCTACCACATATCCACTCAGGGTGTCTGGAATAGGCTCGTTTTCAGTAAGCCAGTATTTAACTGTTGTGGAAAATTGTTGAGCCATAAAGCCTGCGTAATTTGCAAATGCATAAGCAGTAGCTGTGTTTGTCCACCCTCCGAGTGAACCATCTGTAAAGGTTTGTGAGGTTTGATCATAAGCAGCAGCTGGATTATCAGCCCATATCGGCATTGTATAATGGATCAATGTAACAACAGGTGTTAATCCATGACTCTCCAGCGAGGCTATTACATCCTTATAGTGCTGAACCTCTGTCATATCCACATCGTTGGGCGTTAACGGTGCATATATATTCGCAGGCTTGTTCGGTACGATCCTTGACCACTCAAATGTAAGCCTGAATGCATTGAGGTGCATTGCCTGGGCATTGTCAAAATCCTTTGCATAAAGATTATAAAAATTATCAGCAAGCCCAACAGGTGGTGTCTTACCCATCTGTTCCCAGATGTACCAGTCATTATTTGTGATGCCGCCTTCACTCTGCTCTGCTGCGGTTGAGACGCCCCATAAAAAGCCTTTTGGAAATGTCTTTGTACTACTCTTACTACTTGAACACGACACCACAGCACTTATACCAAACAATAAAACAATTAAACCTGTTATACCTCTTTTCATACATCCTCCCAAATTAAATATTTTTATTGTAATTCGCCAGTTCTAACCTGTTTACCATTATAATAAATCACATAATTAACAGGATGGTCAATAATATTCAGCCATGGTTTTTCATCACCTGGTTTGTAACCTACAGGAACATATATATACGATGTAAAGGTGTATACGCCCTTTTTTGCTCTCATAAGATTACCAAAATCATAACCGGTATTAGCTATCTGACCTGGTTCGTTCTCCGGTGGATCAAGTTTGTTTTTATCATCAACAAAATAAAGCCTTTTTGTAAATGGCACTTCTTTACCCATAACAACCCTGTTCATCCATGCCCCTTGTGGGCCAGAAACAACAGCCCAATCATAAGGTGATCTATCCAATCCTTCCTGTGCTTTACTCATTGTACCTGTAATTTTAAGTCCTCCTGGATTGGTTGAATTATAAAAATACATACCAATTGCATTATGATTGAAATCAGTTGAAGTAATAAGACGAGCCTTTTTTATTATGTATAGTTTCTGGAGATCAATTGGAATATCAACGACTGTTGGAAACTGAAAAAAATCATAATAATACAGACTATCTGATAGAACTGCCGGTGATTGAAAACCCAGAGCAATGTACATGGAATTTGCAACCCTCCTTATAACGCGTACAGGTCCCTGAATGTATCCAACGAGCCTTGACTTGAACTGGCTTTCGTCTCTGTGTATATTAAGCAATGAGGTGTCTATATCAAGCCTCATTTTAAATCTATCAAATATGTTTATTCCTTCACCACCTGCAGATTTAGGAACAGCATAGTAGTCATAAGATATAGGTGATGTTTTTGAGAAACCCATCACGTATAATCCTGCAGTTACCATATCTTTTGTGGGATCGTACTTAACATAGTGCACCGGCGAAAGAGGTGGAGGATCACTCTTAAAGTACAAGAGATATACATAAGCATGGGTATTATTCAAAGGATCTGTAAGCTCTATTTCTATGGCTTTTGCCCCCTTAAACCCATGCTGATCTATTTCTGTTTTTATACCAGCATCCTTTGCCATGAACACAAGCTGATCCTGTGGTGCTAATGAGGTTCTCTTTAATGGTAAAGGGTTACCGTGTTTATCAAAATTAAAAATCCAATCTCCTTTTTCATCTAGCTCATCAATTTGAAAAGGTATGGGGTGAACCTCTATGCTTTTGCCTTTTTTATTAACACTGTAAAGCCTGAGATTGTTTATATCCTCTCCTAAAAATGGAGAGAGTTTTGCTCCTTCAATTATAACAGGATCAAATGTTCTTGTAAACTTACAACTATCTGCGTAAACAATATTGTTTGTAAAAAATAAAGTTATAATAACCAGCGGTAAGGCAAATGTTTTTATAAGTGTAGATTTAAAACCTCTCATGTGACGCATTATACATAAAAACCCTTGTTTGGAAAATAAAATTCGCTTGACCCAAAAATTGCAATAGGAAAGTTTGCTCTTTCGTTCGGGGTACCCCATCACTCATTATACAAACTTCCCTATTTCATAAACGCATTTTTCGGGTTACCTGTCTCTAAAAAGATCAACCTGCTTGATCCTTCTATCCTGTAAACCAAGATGCCTGTATGCTAACTCAGTGGCAACCCTTCCCCTTGATGTTCTTTCAATCATCCCACATTGAATCAGATAAGGTTCATATACCTCTTCTATGGTGTCGCTTTCCTCTCCAATAGCCACGGCTATTGTATCAATACCAACAGGCCCACCATTAAACTTCTCTATTATTGTTTTAAGGATCTTTATATCCATTCTGTCAAAGCCGAGATGATCTATATCAAGCATTGATAAAGCCTTTTTAGTTATATCTACATCTATTGCCCCATTACCTTCTACCTGTGCGTAGTCCCTTATGCGCCTTATAAGCCGTATGGCAACCCTGGGTGTGCCACGCGCACGCTTTGCTATCTCATAACTTCCTTCCTCTGTAACGGGTATACCCATAATCTTTGCTGAACGCTCTATGATCCTTTTTAACTCGTCTACAGAGTAGTACTCAAGCCCTGCTACAAAACCAAACCTATCCCGCAGAGGTGCTGATAGCAATCCTGTTCTTGTTGTTGCACCAACCAGAGTAAATTTTGGAAGATCAAGTCTTATAGCCTTTGCAGAAGGTCCCTGTCCAATAATAATATCAAGCTTGAAATCTTCCATTGCAGGATAAAGCACCTCACCAACAGAGGCATTGATCCTGTGGATCTCATCAATAAAAAGCACATCCCTTTCATTCAGGTTTGTCAGTATGGCTGCTATATCTCCGGTTTTCTCAAGTATAGGACCTGATGTTGTTTTAAGCCCAACACCCAGCTCAGATGAAACTATATACGCAAGTGTTGTCTTGCCAAGTCCGGGTGGACCATACAGCAGGATATGATCAAGTGCCTCGCCTCTCTCCTTTGCTGCCTGAATGAAAACCTTTAGATTGGAAACGATCTTCTCCTGACCGATGTATTCTGAAAACCTGTTGGGTCTTATCTTTTGTTCGTATAGTTCATCTTCTTTCAGCTTTCTTGGATCAAATTGTTCTATGTTCTTTTGCCTGCTCATTTAATTAACCGTCTCAGGGATAGCTTTATAACATCCTCTATGCTGTTAAGAGCTGGATTGTCTTTCAGAACCTGTTCCACTATATCTTTTGATTGTTGTTGTTTGTATCCTAAGTTAACCAGTGCTGAAACAGCATCTGATAAAAGCACATGCTTGCTGGTTGATGCATTTGTTGAGAATTGAATATTACCCATTTTTTCCCTTAACTCAAGAACAAGCTTTTCAGCAGTTTTTTTACCAAGCCCTGGCACAGTGGACAACCTCGCCAGATCCTTTGTAACAATGGCTGCTACGAAATCATCCATATGGATATTTGAAAGTATATTTCTTGCAACCTTTGGTCCAATACCCTGCACTGATATAAGTAATTTAAATAGCAATCTTTCAGTTATTGTATAAAATCCGTAAAGGGTGATACTGTCTTCTCTTATATAAGTATGGATATAAAGCATAACCTCATTCCCTTCCTCCGGAAGGGCAAGGTATGTTGTTGATGATACATAAACCTCAAACCCTATACCATCAACGTCTATAACAACGCTGTCCTGCTTCTTTTCAACCAGTGTACCTTTAATATGATAAAGCATGATTCAGAACCCTGTTCTTTAGCTGGATGGAATTAATATGACATAGTGCAACAGCTATTGCGTCAGACCTATCCATTATCATCCTGGTATTAATATTTAAAAGCTTCTTTACCATGAATTGAACCTGCTCCTTATCAGCCCTGCCATAACCTGTTAATGCCTTTTTTATCATCATTGGTTGGTACTCATTTACTGATAAACCATGATTAACAGCAGCAAGCATGGCTGAAGTGGCACTTTGAACCAGAACAAATGAACTCTTCTGGTTCTTTGAAAAGAATACCGTTTCTATGGCTAAGGCATCTGGTTCATACGTATCTATGATCTTTGTTACTTCGTCAAAGATAAGCCTTAATCGTCTGGCAATATCTGATATGCCCTGTGTATTAATAACACCTGAACCAATGTGTTTATACTTGTTTTGCTCAGACTCAACAACAGCCCATCCCATTGTATGGGATCCTGGGTCTATACCCAGTATCCTCATTGTTCAATTGCCTCCATATCTTTCTCTGAGATATCAAAGTTTGCATAAACCTTCTGAACATCATCATGATCATCAAGCGCCTCCATCAACCTGAGCATCTGTTCTGCATCTTTACCAGCAAGTGGAACATACGTTTGTGGTACAAGGGTAACCTCTGCAAATGTGTATTTTATACCCTCTTTATCATATGCTGCCTTTACCCCTTCAAAGGCAGATGGAGGAACAATTACCTCAAACATCTTGCCCTCTTCATCATGGTTTATATCTTCAACATCAAAATTCATTGAAAGCTCAAGCAGTTTATCCTCTGTGATCACATTGTCAGGTATCAAAAACTGCCCCTTTTGCTTAAACATCCAGCTAACACATCCTGCCTCGCCAAGATTTCCTCCATACCTTGAGAAGATATGCCTGATCTCTGCAGCAGAACGATTCTTGTTATCAGTCATTACCTTCACAAGCACAGCAACTCCCCCGGGTCCATACCCTTCATACATAAGCTCTTCGTAGACCTCACCCTCTATCTCGCCTGTTCCTTTTTTAATGGCATTCTCTATGTTGGTCTTGGGCATGTTCTCCTGTTTTGCAGCCATCACAGCTGCTCTAAGTCTTGGATTGGTTTCTATATTACCACCACCTATTCTTGCAGCAGTTATAATTTCTCTTATCAGTTTGGTAAATATCTTACCCCTCCTTGCATCTTCCTTGCCCTTCTTATGTTTTATTGTTGCCCATTTTGAATGTCCTGACATATTACCTCCTTTTTAAAATTACTGATATGCATGCTCTGATTAAAACATTATAATTCTCATACTTTGTGTATATTCATCAGTACTCTTTTTGCTATGCCTTCTGGATAAAGGTCATAAAGTTCTTTTAATCTGTTTTGATCTCCGTGTGATACAAATGTATCAGGTATGCCTATTGTTATAAATCTATTCTTATTTGATTGCTTGCTATTCAACAGTTCCATTATCGCGCTTCCAAATCCTCCTGCAATAACGTTGTTCTCCACTGTTACAATTATCTCAAATCTTGAAGCCAGTTCAGTTATCAATCGTTCATCAAGTGGTTTTATAAATCTGGCATTGACCACTGTAGCTCCAATTCCATTTGACAGTAATATATCCCTTGCCTTCAAAGACGGTACAACCATATCACCAATAGCGATAATAAGAATATCATTGCCATACTCAAGGATCTCTGCTCTGCCAACAGATAAAGCATTAAACGTATCTGATAGTTTCACGCCCACGCTTGCCCCTCTTGGATATCTGATTGCACATGGTGTGCCTAAATTCACTGCTGTAAATAACATATGTCTTAACTCATCTTCGTCCTTTGGAGCCATTAAGGTTATATTCGGTATCAATCTTAAATATGATATATCAAAAACACCATGATGGGTTGGCCCATCCTGTCCCACAATACCAGCTCTATCCATTGCAATTGTTACACCAAGGTTCTGTAAACAAACATCGTGTATAACCTGATCAAAAGCCCGTTGCAAAAAGGTGGAGTATATTGCTGCTATAGGTTTTAACCCCTGTGTTGCAAGACCAGCAGCAAAGGTGATCCCATGCTGTTCTGCTATACCAACATCATAAAATCTGTCAGGAAATCTTTTAGCGAATTCCTCCAGCCCTGTGCCATCAGGCATTGCAGCTGTTATCGCTACAATACGTTCATCCATCTCTGCAAGTTCGATCACAGCATTGCTAAAAACCTTTGTGTAAGTTGGTGCAGTATTATTACTGTTGAGTATCTTGCCTGTTTTCTTATCAAACGGACTCACACCGTGCCAGAAAACCGGGTTTTTCTCTGCATATTCATAACCCCTGCCCTTCTGGGTCTTTACATGAACAAGAACAGCTCCATCCCAATTTTTTATATTGTTGAATGTTTCTATGAGCTCTTCAAGATTATGCCCCTTTATGGGCCCTATGTATTGAAAACCAAGCCCTTCAAATAGAACACCAGGCGTTACAAAGCTTTTGAATGAGACCTCTGTACGCTGAGCCACCTTATACAATGGATCGCTGAACCTTTTTGGTAAAGATAGGATGAAATCCTTTATTCTTTTCCTCATCCTTGCAAATCTTGAACTTGTCAGTTTCCTGCTCAGGAAGTTAGAAATTGCCCCTACATTTGGATAGATACTCATTCCATTATCATTAACAACAACGATCAGATTCCTGCGCAGATGACCTGCCTGATCAAGCCCTTCAAAGGCTAAACCCGCTGTAAGAGAACCATCCCCTATGACTGCTATAACCTTTGAGTTGTTATCACCGTGTATTCTCAGGGCTTCCTCTATACCAAGAGCTGCAGAGATGGAAGTACTTGAATGACCTGCACCAAACACATCGTATTCACTCTCATCCCTTCTCAGAAAACCACTTATTCCGTCCAGCTGTCTTAATGTATTGATCCGCTCTTTTCTTCCTGTGAGTATTTTATGAGCATACGCCTGATGTCCAACATCCCAGACAATTTTATCCTTTGGAGCATCAAAAACATAATGTAATGCTATTGTTAGTTCTACAACTCCAAGACTTGAGGCTAAATGCCCCCCATTAACGGATACTGCATCTATTATTGTCTCTCTTATTTCATCTGCAAGTGTATAAAGCTCTTTTATTGTGAGATTTTTTATATCTGATGGATAATTTATCCTTTCCAGAATCATAAATTGAATGCTCCTTTTATCCAATCACAGATAGCGATAAGATACCTGCCCTCTTTTTTATACTTTATTACATTTTTAGCTTTGTCAATGTACTCATAAAACAGCTTTTTCGCCTCATCAACCTCCATTACCTTCAGAATGGATGGTTCCTGGCTATCCTTTTTATAATCCACTATATCATCTCCTATCTGAAATGCCATTCCAAGTGATGTCCCATAATTTCTCATATCAGATATATAAGCCTGTTTCTTAAAAAAAACCGGCACAGCTATGGATGAAAATGTTATCAAAGCCGAAGTTTTATTCTTATGTATGAAATTTAATTCTTCTTTACTCAGAGGTTTGTTTTTTTTCTCAAGATCCATAACCTGTCCCCCAACCAGCCCCTTCGAACCTATTGCTGCAGTAAATTCTGTGAGTAATGATACTACATCCCCGTTTTTTTTGTAGACCCCCATCATACCCATAACCTCAAAGGCTTGTGTCAATAGGGCATCCCCGGTTAGAATGGCAATTGCCTCGTTAAACATCTTATGAACAGTTGGTTTCCCTCTTCGGAGATCATCGTTATCCATTGAAGGAAGATCATCGTGAACAAGGGAATATGCATGTACAAGTTCTATCATAGCCCCAATATAGTAGACGAGCCTGTCTATTTTAATACCAATGTAATCAGCAGTCGCTATTGTTATGATAGGTCTTAATCTTTTGCCACCATTGAAAACACTATATCGCATAGCCCTATGGATAGTCTCAGGTGGAACATTTTCTTTTGGTAAAACCTCATCAAGGATGTCGTTCAACTGTTTTGTATGGTATGTTATATAATTTTCTAAGTTCAAAGGCTCAAGGATTTTTTACTTCTTTTGGCTTTGTGTTCCTCAAGTTGATTCTCTTCCACACTATTATAGTAGAGTATCCTCTGGCAATGTGGACAAAGAATAATTCTATTATTCATTATAACTTCATTAAAAAGTTGTGGTGGTATATTCATATGACAGCCCTGACAGATACCCTTTTTTACTTCTACAATTGCTACATCTCTGTGTTTTTTTATTTGCTCATACAGGCTTAATACTGATGGTGTTATGTGCTTTGCAATATCCTGTTTCTGTAATTCAAGTTCTTTGAGTTTATCCTCTAAAGTGGAAATCCTATCTTTTTTTTGCTGTGATGTTTCGTTTAACCTTTTTTCTATCTCTGTAATCCTGGTTTTTTCTTCTTCTCTCGACTTATCAATCTTCTCAAGGTCTTCCATTATTTTGAGCACAACATTTTCCATTTCATCTATATCCCTTTTTGCACTACTTATTTCACGCATGAAAGCCTGATATTCTCTTCCTGATTTTGCCTCTTTAAGCCGTGCATCCCATCTCTTGATCATCTCGTTAGTTTGCTGAATCTCCGCCTCCTTTGTTTTCTTCTCTGACTCAAGTTGTTCGTACTGCTTGTTAAGTTCCGCTATCCGATTTTCCCTATCTTTATATTCTTCTTCGTCTTTCCTTAAGGTTTCTTCCAATTCATTCTTTTCATGATAAATATCAGAAATCTGTATATCTACACTTTGAAGTAGCTTAAGCTGTTCTATATCCAACTTCTGGTGCCTCCTTTCTATTGTTTCTTTTATTTTAAAATGGGCCCACCTGGACTCGAACCAGGGACCAACCGGTTATGAGCCGGTAGCTCTACCAGCTGAGCTATGGGCCCTAATCACTTATGAACGTCTTCAAATATTTGCTACGGCTTGGGTGTCTTAACTTCCTTAATGCCTTTGCCTCTATCTGTCTTATTCTTTCTCTTGTAACTTCAAAGTCCTTTCCAACCTCTTCAAGCGTGTGGTCTGACTTCTCTCCTATGCCAAACCTCAATCTCAACACCTTTTCTTCTCGAGGTGTAAGGGTACTCAAAGCACTCCTTGTAAAATATTGTAAATTCTCATTCGTAATAACTTCATGAGGTCCTGCAAAAGATTTATCCTCTATAAAATCTATCAAATGGCTATCTTCCTCTTCCCCGATAGGGGTTTCAAGAGAAATAGGTTCTTTAGCTATTTTCAATACTTTTCTTACTTTGTCAACAGGAAGTTCCATCTTTTCTGCAATCTCTTCAGGAAGGGGCTCCCTGCCTATCTCCTGAACAAGGTACCTTGATGTTCTTATCAACTTATTAATTGTCTCTATCATATGGACAGGTATTCTTATGGTTCTCGCCTGATCTGCAATAGCGCGTGTTATAGCCTGTCTTACCCACCATGTAGCATATGTACTGAACTTATAACCGCGCTGATACTCAAATTTATCAACGGCTTTCATCAATCCTATATTACCCTCCTGAATCAGATCAGCAAGGCTGAGTCCTCTGTTCGTGTATTTTTTGGCTATACTAACCACGAGCCTCAAATTGGCTAATATCAGCTTTTCTTTTGCCTTTTTTGTTTCTTCCTCACCTATTAAAACCTCATTTAAGGTTTTTCTGAGTGTTGCACTGTCTGACTCTGCTTCACTCTCAACTGATTTGATTTGATTTAATGCGTTTTTAATCCTTCTGACGATCTCTTTGAATTTGTCATATTCTATTTTGTACTTATTGGCTATACTTCTTGCCTCTTTTGCTGATCTGTTAATTGCAGGTAGATAGGTTTTAAATGTCTCTATGGGAATGTTTGTCTCTCTGGAACAGTTCCTTAGTTCTGCTTCTGCTGAGTCAATCCTATCAACAAGTGTTCTAAGTTTTTCTGTTATCTGCATTATAAACTTTTCGTTTGGAGAAAGCCCTATAAGGAGATTGGCGATCTTCTCGTTCAGTTTATCCATCTCTTCTTTAGCATGCCTGGAATTCTTATTCTTCCTAAGAATTTCTCTATAGGTTTTCCTCTCCTCTTCAAGGGCTATCATCTTTTTGATAATGGACAATGTTTTCTGAATGGTCTCTTCCTCTTCCTCAGGTGTGAAGTCCTCATCTATTTCCCTTATGACGTCTTTTATCTTTATTGCATTGTTAAGTAGTTTATCCTGTACCTCTTTAATCTCCTTCATGGTTACCGGGGAGGAAAGCAATGCATTAAAAACCTTTTTTCTTCCCTCTTCAATGGCTTTAGCTATACCAACCTCCCACTCTCGTGTTAGAAGAGGCATATTGCCCATCTCTCTTAGATAGAGCTTTATAGGGTCATTAAGCCTTTCATAAGATTTGGCTTCTTCCTCTTCCTCTTCTTCCTGTACCTTATAACTTTGTTGAACCTTTATGTTCTTATTTGAATCAACAACCTCTATATCAAGCTCTCCAAACATGTTCATAACCTCGTTTATCTGATCCGGAGAGACAATATCAGCAGGTAAGAGGTTGTTAACCTCCTCAAAGGTTAAGAAACCCTTGTCCTTGCCAAGGTTGATCAGTTTTTCCACACTGTCGTTTAAATTTTCATTTAGAGGTTTTATTTCTCGTTTCTTTGTTGATGGATTGCGTTTGTTTCGCATACTTGATGTTCGTTTTTTTCTTGTCATATATTTATTGCTTATGAAAAACAGCGATCTCCTTTTTCTTTTTTAATAAAGTATATGCCTTTTCTTCCTCTCCACTTGTTTTAAGTTCCTCAATCTCCGCTGATAATCTTCTTTGTTCCTTAACGTAGTACGACTTCTTTAACTTATTAATTGTATAATCATACAACATGTCAATATTTTCGCCTGAAAGGTCATTAAGCATAGCTGCAGAGAGAATTGCTTTTTCCCTCTCATCACTTATATGTTGAAATATCACATCTTTAACGTCCCTTATACCTGCTTCGTTTAACTCTTTAATACGTTTTATAATTGCAACTATATCCTTGTTTTCAAACCAATCTAATCCATGTTCATCTAATAGAATATGCATTTTTTCAGGATGGTCAATAATTATTGTTAAAACAATCAGTTCTGTCTTATCCTGATCCCCTTTATTAAAGGAGCTGGTGTGTGTAATGGACTTATACTGTGATGTATTCCTACTGTTCAATGCCTTTTTTATTGATAGGTTTGAGATGCCTGTTAGTTCTGATAGCCTTTTTATGTATAATTCTTGTTTTATCGGTGAACTCTGTATCTTTTTTAACAATAAGATAATATTGTTTATTGCCTTTAATCTGCCTGTAACACTATTTTCTTTATCCTTTATAAGGCTTTTTACATAATAGTCAAACAAGGGCTGGGCATCAGCTATAAGCTTGTTCAAAGCATCAACACCATATTTGATGATAAATGTATCCGGGTCATAACCACGCGGCAGTAAAGCAAACCTTGCATCTATATCAGCTTCTATTATAACCTCAAGCGTCCTCAATGCAGCCTTTTCTCCTGCCTCATCCCCATCGAATATGAATACAACACTATCAGTATACCTTGAAACTGTATTAACATGATAAAGGCTAACTGCTGTACCTGTTGTTGCAACAGCGTTTTTAAATCCATGCTGATGCAACAACAGCACATCCATATACCCCTCCACGAATATGGCAAAGCCCTTTTTATCCATATTCTGTTTTGCCACATCAATTCCATAAAGGGTCATCCCTTTTTTGTAAATATCAGAATCCGGTGAGTTCATATACTTGGGTTGTTCACCATCAAATTGTCTTCCACCAAAAGCAATGACCTTACCCCTGTAATCTTTAATAGGAAACATTATTCTGCCTCTAAACCTATCAAAGTACTCATTGCTGTTCTGTTTTTTTACGATCAAACCTATATCTGATGCCATGCTCAAAGGGATATTATGCGCCCGTAAGAACGTCTCAACTTGATCCCATTTGTTGGGTGCATATCCTATCATATAATCGTTTATTGTTTTTGTACTCAATCCTCTTTCCACTGTAAGATAATTGAATGCTTTCTTTCCTGCAGGATCGGAAAACAGGAGACTGTGATAGTGATTGGCAAGTAATTCGTTTATAGAATAATAATTAGCTTTCTTCTTATCAGATGTTGTTTCATCAAGCTGAACACCAGCGATATTAGCAAGGTACCTTATTGTATCATTAAAGCTTTCATTTCTGATACGTGTCAAAAAGCTTATTACATCTCCACCGACTCCGCACCCAAAACAATGAAAAACACCTTTCTTTTCACTCACTGTAAAAGAAGGTGTTTTTTCATTGTGAAACGGGCACAAGCCAACAAAATTCTCACCACTCTTTTTTAAATTTACATAGTTTGATATTATGTCAACTATGTTTACTCGCTCTTTTATCTCTTTAATTTGATTTTCCCAGCTGCCCATTAATTATATCCTATCAATACAAAATCTACAGATAAGATAATTTTTTCAACTTCTTGTACACGCGTTTCTTTGCTGCTATCTCTTTTCTTTTTCTTTCAACACTGGGCTTCTCATAGTATTCTCTCTTCCTGAGCTCTGTTTGAATACCTGCTCTCTCAACGAGTTTTTTAAATCTTCTCAATGCCTGCTCAAAATTCTCGCCTTCTCTTACTATTACGCTCGTCATTAATATCCTTCCCTCCCTTCCTTTATAGAATTAAAAAAATATTATATACCCAATAAGTTATTAGTCAATAATTTGTAAGAATTTTTAACATGTGTTCACTCTGTAACAATCTGCTAAATAAACGCTTATATTTTATCATACGATATCTCTATTACCTCGTACTCCTTTATTGCCTTTGATGTCTGAATCTCTATCACATCACCTTTTCTACAACCAATGAGTTCCCTTGCAAGTGGTGAATTTATAGAAATACTCCCATTCTTATAATCAGCTTCATCTTCTCCGACGATTAAGTAACTTACAACCTGATCCGTATTTATATCCTTTAATGATACAAAGGCACCAAAAGCTACCTGCTCTGTATTTATCTTGCTCTTGTCTATTTCTATTATCTCTGCGTTAGCAAGTTTTTCTTCTATCTCTCTTATTTTTGCGTCTATATATGCCTGTTTTTCCTTGGCACTTTCATACTCCGCGTTCTCACTAAGATCACCGTGGCTCCTTGCCTCTGCAAGTGCGGATAAGACCTTTGGTCTTTCCACCTGCTGTAATATTCTTAATTTCTCTTTTAAAGCTTCATAGCCTGATTTTGTCATTGGAAACTTTCGCATATAAACTCCTTAAGATATATAAGATTTATATAATTGCTGTAAAGGTGTAACAGAAATATTACCATTCTTCAAAGCCACTATCGCCTTATAAGCAGCCTCTGCACCTTCTATAGTTGTATAGTAAGGCACATTGTACACAATGGCTGACCTTCTTATGGAATAAGAATCATTGATTGATTTTTTCCCGAATGTTGTGTTTATAAGCAGGGCAATCTCTCCATTTTTTATGAGATCAACAATATGCGGTCTGCCTTCCTGCACCTTATTTACAACCTTTACGTCTATACCACTCGCCTTCAGAACCTGAGCGGTTCCACGTGTAGCTATTATATTGAATCCCAGTTCTTTCAACTTTTTAGCAATAGGTACTATAAGCATCTTATCGCTATCCTTTACACTGATAAACACATTACCACTCAACGGTAATACTGTATTTGAAGCTATCTGCGATTTTGCAAATGCAAGTGCAAAGGTCTTATCTATTCCCATAACCTCACCTGTGGATTTCATCTCAGGGCCCAGTATTGTATCCACACCGGGTAATTTCATAAAAGGAAGCACTGCTTCTTTTACAGTAATATAATCAGTCCATACCTCTTTTGTAAAGCCCACATCCTTTAATTTTTTACCAACCATTAACTTTGTAGCCAATTTAGCTAGTGGTACCCCTATAGATTTGGATACAAATGGTATTGTTCTGCTCGCCCTTGGATTTGCCTCTATTATATATATCTCATTGTCCTTTACAGCATACTGGATATTGATGAGCCCTACAACCTCAAGTGCCCTTGCAAGAAGCTTTGTCTGCCTCTCTATCTCATTTATAAGATCCCTGGAAAGTGAAAATGGAGGAAGGGAACATGCACTATCCCCTGAATGTATACCAGCCTCCTCGATGTGCTCCATTATGCCACCTATAACTACGGTATCCCCATCAGATATTGCATCAACATCGATCTCTGTTGCATTTTCTAAGAATTTATCAACCAGTACTGGTTTATCCTCACTCACATTCACTGCTTTAGTCATATACTCCACCAGGCTCTCATTATCATACACTATCTCCATTGCCCTGCCGCCAAGAACGTAGGATGGCCTTAGAATCAGGGGAAAACCAATAGTATTGCCGATCCTTATAGCCTCTTCCACAGAGGTTGCTGTGAGGCTTGTTGGTTGTTTTAATCCAAGCTGTTCTAAAAGTTCTCTGAATCGCTTCCTGTCCTCTGCTATATCTATACTCTCTGGTGAAGTTCCAAGTACGCGTACCCCGGCTGCTTCAAGCCTCTTTGCAAGTTTCAGAGGTGTTTGCCCACCGAACTGAACAATCACGCCATCGGGTTTCTCCTGCTCAATTACGTTCATAACATCCTCATAGGTTACTGGTTCAAAATAAAGTTTGTCTGATGTATCGTAATCAGTGCTCACTGTTTCTGGATTAGAATTGATCATTATAGACTCATAACCTTCCTCCCTCAAAGCAAAGCTTGCATGCACACAGCAGTAATCAAACTCAATACCCTGACCTATTCTGTTAGGTCCGCTACCAAGAATAACAACCTTTTTTCTCCCTGAAACAGATGATTCATTCTCCTGTTCATACGTAGAATAGAGGTATGGGGTATATGCTTCAAACTCAGCACCACATGTATCAACAACCTTATACACTGGTTTCAAATCATCATCCGTTCTTATCTTTCTTATTATAGATTCTGTAACCCCAAGCAGCTCTGCCATATACCTGTCTGAAAATCCCATCTTCTTTGCATAAATTATAATACCCTTTGCCTCATCCGTTGACAGGGCATAACCTTTTAATGATTTTATCCTTTTTTCAAATTCTATAATCTCTTTTATATTGTTTAAAAACCATGGATCAATGGATGTATACCTGTGTATCTCATCAACAGTAAAGCCCATCCTCAATGCATCACCAATATAAAAGATCCGATCCGGTGATGGCCTTTTCAATTCATTTATGACCTTCTCTTTTGCTTTATCAGTGTACAGATCCTCATCTTTGATCCTTTGAACCAATCCATAAACACCGGATTCAAGGGAACGGATTGCCTTCTGAAATGATTCTTTGAATGTTCTACCTATTGCCATAACCTCGCCTACGGATTTCATCTGTGTTGTCAGGGTATCATCTGCCTGAGGGAATTTCTCAAATGCGAATTTCGGTATCTTTGTTACAACATAATCTATTGTTGGTTCAAAAGAGGCTTTTGTGTTTTTGGTTATATCATTTGTAATCTCATCAAGTGTGTAGCCAATGGCAAGTTTTGTTGCAACCTTTGCGATCGGATACCCGGTTGCCTTGGATGCAAGTGCTGAACTCCTTGAGACCCTTGGATTCATCTCTATTACAACCATTTCTCCATTGACCGGATTTACAGCAAACTGGATGTTTGAGCCTCCACTTTCTATACCGATCTCCCTCATGATCTTTATGGCTGCATCCCGCATGTTCTGGTATTCTTTATCTGTGAGTGTTTGCGCTGGTGCAACAGTAATGCTATCACCTGTATGTATACCCATTGGATCCAAATTTTCTATTGAACAAACTACAATGCAGTTATCATTTTTATCCCTCATCATTTCAAGCTCAAACTCTTTCCAGCCAAGTACAGATTCTTCAAGTAACACTTCGTGTGAAGGGCTTATGTTGAGTCCATACTCCACCTTGTTTTCAAACTCTTCTATGTTGTATGCAACACTTGCACCAGTACCACCCAATGTAAAAGATGGTCTTATGATAACAGGAAAGCCTATCTCTCTGACAAATTTCATAGCCTCTTCTTTTGAATGGGTATACTTGCTGAAAGGAACATCCAGACCAATCTTTAGCATTGAGGCTTTGAATAATTCTCTATCTTCAGCCTTCTTTATTGTATCAAGCCTTGCACCTATAAGTTCAACGCCATATCGTTTTAACACACCACTATCAGAGAGAGCCACAGCCATGTTCAAAGCTGTCTGTCCACCCATTGTAGGCAGAAGTGCGTCAGGCATCTCTATTTTGATGATCTTTTCCAATATGTCCGGATTGATAGGCTCTATGTATGTTTTGTCTGCAAATTCAGGGTCTGTCATGATTGTAGCAGGATTACTGTTCACCAGCACAACCTCAATACCTTCTGCTTTTAAAGCCTTGCACGATTGTGTACCAGAATAATCAAATTCCGATGCCTGGCCTATAATAATAGGACCTGAGCCTATTAACATTACCTTTTTAATATCTTTTCTTCTGGGCATTATCCCCCCATTCTGTATCCTTTTTTCTTATCAAAAAGCATGAATAAGTCGTGTTGAACACTATTGTAAGATGTGTAATTGTTTGTTTTTTTCTTTTTTTGTAACAAAACAATTCCTTCCCTTTCCAATTCTTTTGGCTCTTCAGGTATAAAGTAAGCACCCTTTATTTGTTCCCAGTCTTTATCCCGTATAGTGATAACATTATCAAGAAACATGCTAACATAGCATCCATTTATAATGGTTGGTTCTTCTGTTTCTAATTTTTTTTGTGTTATTTCAACATACTTTGGATCAATATCAATACCTATAAATTTTCTCCCAAGTCTTTTTGCTGCAATTGCTGTGGTTCCTGTACCAATAAAGGGATCAAGCACAATATCCCCCTCATCAGTCGTCATAAGCAATAACCTCTCAAGTAAATGTATGGGCAATTGACACGGATGCTCATCTCTCCTCTTTTTGTGCCTTATTCTATGAATATCTGTCCAGACATCTGATATAAGTGGTCCAAACGGGTGTAACTGGTTCTTCTTGCCACCATAGTCCTGTAAGATGTAATGACACTTTCTACAGCGTTTATGCATCATTCTGATGTCATAAAACTTGAACTTATCAGATTTCACATAGTATAGGATCCCGTAATGATTTGGTAGAAGCGTTTTACCAGGCGGCGATCCCATTGCATCCCATGCAATCCAATGACGAAAGATTGCCACCTCATTTAAATAAGAACCAAAATGGATAAGCCATTTAGGAATATTGTGAACAAAGATTGCTCCTGTAGGCTTTGTGATACGAACCATTTCATGCAGCCACTGTTTACACCACAAGAGATAATCTTCTACTGCGTATTTATCTTTGTAACTGTTATATTTTTTCTTTAAATTAAACGGAGGATCAGCAAAGGTTACATCAACACTGTTATCTGGAATCTTTTTCATTACTTCTATAGAATCGCCTTGAATAATATGGTTTATTAAGCTCTCGATATACTCTTTTATATTAAAATTTTTTTTGTTCGTGTTCATGTTAGTTGTTAAAATCTTTCAAGTTTACCTTCAGTCCCATTCCTGTATCCATCCATTCTCCAATCCGTTTATCTTAAGACACTCTATTGCTCTGTTGTACTCTGCCTTTGTTATTCGCCTGGATAACTCCTTGAATTTATACGCATTATGTGCGGGAAAGTATTGACTCATCAGACTTATATAAGTTTTTGATGACAAATCTTTAGCTATAAACGACATTGCTTCACAGGTCTGAGCTATATCGTGTGGAAGTATAAGATGTCTCACAATAAGCCCCCTGATCGCAATACCATTGTTATCAAACGTAAGCTCTCCAACCTGCCTGTGCATCTCTAAAAGAGCCTGCCTGTTTATCTCTACATAATTTCTTACAGTAGAGTATTTAAATGCATGTTCATTGGAAGCATACTTTATATCCGGCATATAGATATCAATAATACCATCCAGTAGCTTTAACATGTCGATTGAATCATAGCCTCCAGTATTGTAAACCAGTGGTATGTTAAGTCCTTTTTGAGCTGCTATATAAACAGCCTCTATGATATGTGGAACAAAGTGGGTTGGTGTAACAAGGTTGATATTATGAGCCCCCTGTGTTTGTAGCTCCAGCATCATTCCAGCGAGCTGTGCTGTTGTGTAACTATTACCATGATTAAGCTGGCTGATGGGATAATTCTGACAGAATCTGCACTTCAGACTGCATCCTGTAAAAAATATGGTGCCAGAACCATTTATTCCGGATATTGGTGGCTCCTCACCAAAGTGAAGATTATAGCTTGAAACCCTTACATCCCTACCTGCAAGGCATATACCTTTTTGACCTTCAAGTCTGTTGGCTCTGCAATTCCTTGGACAAACAGTGCATGGAGACAGGTATTTTCTGGATGCCTCAATACGCCTCAACAACTCGCCATTATGGAGTAACCTTATATATGAAGGGTATGTTGTAGGGCGTTCAATGCTTTGCTGCCATTCCATTATCATAATTTTGTTACACCCTCATAAATCTTTATTGGTTCTACCCAGTTGTATTTCTTACTCTTTATACTGAGTGCAGTTAACTCAAACACCTTTCTGGAAAATGCTATCCTATCAAAGGGGTTAACCCTGATAAGCTGGGTTTGTATAAATGACCTTGTACTGTAATGATGTGTTGCATAAATTCCTGATAAAAATGCCTCCTGCCCTACATTTATGAATCGCATTGTCATAACCTCATTCTCTGATGGCAACCTAAATTCCTCATCCATTTTAAATCTAAAGTGTTCGCCATCAGATAGATCTATTGCTGTATATTGGTTTTGCTTTTTTGAAACAGAGTATATACTTACTCTACTTATGCGCAAAGCCCTGTATATTGCCTCTTCCTGATAGGATAGTTTCAAAAGGTTCTCTTTAAAAAAGATATCCGCTGGAGTGGCTCCTGACTCAACATTATTGTCCATAAGAAACCAATGGGTAAACATTATAAGCCTTGTGCGCATCTCTGTATCATCTGCAGGAGGTATGGGAATAAGTGTATCAAAAGACCTTCTTGCCTCTATCATTGCATGATTAAACCTCTCTGATGCAAATTGAGAAAGCCTTAACAAACTCTGTCTGATTAATTGATCAGTTATTTCCATACACAAGCCTCGAAAACTCTTTGAATATATAACCGGATTCTCTTGGACCTGGCGAAGCTTCTGGATGATGCTGGGTTGAGATAATGGGTTTATCCCTGTGAACAAAACCTTCAAGTGTTCTATCGTTCAGATTTATGTGAGTAATATAAGCCTTATCACTGATGGAGTCTGGTTCAATGGCAAAACCATGATTCTGAACCGTTATCTCCACTCCCTTTGTTTTCATATTCAGAACAGATTGATTCGCACCATGATGACCAAACTTTAACTTGATAGCCTTCCCTCCCAATGCAAGCCCTAATATTTGATGGCCAAGGCATATACCAAGTACAGGCTTATTACTTTTTATAAGCTCTTTTGCGTTCTCTACAATATAAGTCAATGCAGATGGATCACCGGGTCCATTTGACAGTACAACCCCCTTATACTCGTCTTTCAGTAATTCATCCACAGGTGTTGTGCATGGAAATACCCTTACCCTTAATCCTGCTGAAACAAGTGAACGCAGGATATTCTTCTTTACTCCAAAATCATACACAGCCACCATTGGAAAGTTCTTATCGTACAGTTCCACATAACCATTTTTTAATGACCAGAGTGATTCTCTAAAATCATAAGGTTCTTTCGCTGTAATCTCTGTAACAAGGTCTCTGCCAACAAGTCCCGGGTGCTTCCTGAGTTGCTCTTTAAGCTGATCAACAGGTTCGTCAAAAGAGGATAATATACCCATCATAGCGCCTTTTATTCTTATCTTTCTAACAAGCATCCTTGTATCAATATCATACATACCAACCAGCTGGTGTCTGATCATAAAGCTATCCAGCGTTTCTGTGGATCTGAAATTTGATGGGCGATCCATGTATTCTTTTACAATAAAACCACCAACATAGGTTTTATCAGATTCGTAATCCTGTGGATTTGCGCCAACATTGCCAATCTGTGTATATGTGGAGACAAGTATCTGTCCATAATAAGAGGGATCTGTTAGCTCTTCCTGATAACCTGTCATGGATGTATTAAACACAACCTCACCAACTGCAACCCCTCTATATCCAAATGATCTACCCCTGAATACTGTACCATCTTCAAGCACGAGTGTTGCCATGTATTTTTCCTCCTAAAATTGTCATCACTGCCCTACCCCTTAGTTCTTTTCCGTGGTATGGAGTGTTTTTACCCTTTGAAACGAAACTGTTTTTATCAACAACCCATTTCACCTCTGGATCAATGATCGTAATGTCTGCATCTGTACCTGGCTTTAACGTCCCTTTATTTTTAAGGTTTAATATCCTGGCTGGATTACATGACATAAGATTAACAAGTTGTTTTTTATCAATCACCTTATCATGAACAAGCTTCAATGAAAGTCCTAAAGATGTTTCAAGCCCGGAAATCCCATTTAACGCTTTATCAAACTCTATCTCTTTTTCATCATAGCTGTGTGGTGCGTGATCAGTAACAATACAATCCACTGTCCCGTCTGCAATAGCCTCAAGTATTGCCTGCCTATCCTTTTCAGATCTAAGTGGAGGGTTCAATTTTGCATCCGTATTATAACCATTAACAGCCTCCTCATTTAAAGAGAAGTGATGGGTTGTAACCTCACATGTTATTGGTATGCCCATCCTTTTTGCCCATCTTACGAGCTCCACAGAATACCCTGTACTTATATGAGCAAGATGGAGCCTTGAGCCTGTTTCACCGGCAATTATGATATCCCTTGCAACCGCAACACTCTCTGCACTCTGTGGAATTCCATTGATACCAAGCTTTACTGATGTAATACCTTCGTTCATATAACCGGTTTTACTCAATGATAATTCCTCAGGATGATCTATAACAGGTATACCTATGGGCTTCACATACAACAGCGCCTTTCTTAACAGCCCTGCTGTTGCAACCGGCATACCATCATCCGAGATGGCAACAGCACCTGCTTCCACAAGATCGTAGATCTCAGCAAGTTCTACACCTTCACTTCCTTTTGAAACAGCACCAATGGGGAACAGGTTTGCATATCCATTTTCTTTTGCCTTTGAGATCATGTAGTGTGTTATTGCCTTATTGTCATTTACAGGTCTGGTATTTGGCATGGCACATACAGATGTAAATCCGCCAATCATGGCTGCCCTTGTACCTGTTATAATATCCTCCTTGTACTCATACCCCGGATCCCTAAGGTGAACATGCATATCGATCAGCCCTGGCACAACCCACCTGTCTTTTGCATCTATCACTGTGTATGTCCTATCCTTTATCGTTGCTGTATTACCATTTACAGTATAAGAGCCTGGCTCTGCAAAACCCTTTACAATTCCATCCTCTATTACTAAAGAACCAATCCGTTCAATATCCTGAGATGGATCAATTATTAATCCGTTAATTATCAGTATATTCATGTCCCTCTCCTATTGTATGAAATATTGCAGACATTCTAATGGCAACGCCATTTTCAACCTGTTTTAATATCCTTGAATGTTCTTCACTATTTGCAACACTGCTTGAAAGCTCAAGCCCCCTGTTTATAGGACCCGGGTGCATAACAATGACATCAGGCTTTGCAAGCCTTAATTTCTGTTCATTCAACCCAAATATACGTGAGTATTCTCTTGTTGATGGGAAAAGCCCTGTGGTCTGTCTTTCAAGCTGGATCCTGAGCATGATGATCACATCAGCATCAGTAAATGCCTCTTTAAAATCATACGTAACACTTGCACCAAGGCTTGCATAATCCTGTGTGATCAGTGTTGGCGGCGAGAAAAAATAAATCTTTGCCCCAAGCTTACCCATGCCATAGATATCTGAACGTGCAACCCTTGAATGATAAATATCACCAGCAATAACAATCTTTAACCCATCTATATGTTTCTTCTCTTCCATGATAGTCATAATGTCCAGCAAGCCCTGAGTTGGATGCTCATTTGTGCCATCACCTGCATTGATTATGGGTGTTTTAAGGTGCCTTGATAATAATTCCATAACACCTGAAGAAGAATGCCTTATAACAAATACGTCCGGGTTCATAGCCTCAATATTTTTTGCTGTGTCTATGGTTGTCTCTCCCTTGGAAATGCTGCTTGATGTATACGAGAAATTTACCACATCAGCAGATAGCCTTTTTGCTGCTATCTCAAAGGATGTTTTCGTTCTTGTGCTTGATTCAAAAAACAGATTTACAACCGTCTTACCTCTCAAAGTCGGGACCTTTTTAATAGGTCTTTTTGATATATCCCTCATGGAAAAGGCTGTTTCAACAATCCGTTCTATCTGACTTTTACTCAGATATTTTAATCCTATGATACCCTTTTCAAATTCCATGTCTAACCTCCTTTCTTTATTAAAAACACTGCGTCCTCATTACTATCACCTTCTTTTAACACAACCTTTATCTGATCATCCTCTGCTGTTGGCACATTTTTACCTATAAAGTCTGCCTTTATAGGAAATTCTCTATGCCCTCTATCCACAAGTACTGCAAGCTGAATAACCTTCGGTCTACCAAGGTCTATTATTGCATCCATTGCAGCCCTGATCGTGCGACCCGTGAAGAGGACATCGTCAACAAGGATTATGTATGCTCCTTCTACAGGGAAGTCTATCTCTGTTGATCTAACAATAGCCTTCCCTATCTTCATGGCAACATCATCCCTGTAAAGGGTTATATCCAGTGCTCCTGTTTCTACTGGCAGTTTACCATACTCTTTTATGTAACCTGCAAGGCGTGAGGCTATAAACACACCAGCTGTCCTTATACCAACAAGCCTTACAGGAACAGAAACATGCCTTTCTATAATTTCATGGGCAATGCGCTTCAAAGCCCTTTCTATACCCACAGCATCCATGATTTTATTCTTCATGTTAGCCTCTCCTATACCTAATAAAAAAACAGCCTTCCTTTACTAAGGAAGGCTGTTTAAAAACTGCTTAACCACTTTCCAGCTCATCCTTGTTAACCTCTCAGGATTAACTTAAAGGAAGCATCATTATTGTACATTTGTTTCTGCTTTTGGATTAAAATTAAACGTTATTTTCCAATCGTCAACAATTTTAACAACTACAGAATACTGTGCTGATATGATTATTCCATGTGAACCATTATCAGTAATATTAACATCATCCATTGTAATGGGTGCATGCATATTTGTAAGTTTTGAAGATATATCTGCTTTTATATCACTCAATGGTGTTGTCTGTATTCTATTGGCATTGACCTCAAACAGATTCTGTATTTGATAATTGCGTATATAAACCGGCACAATTTTAACTCCCATATAAACAATACCTGCGAGTATAAGCAGCCATATCAATGTTGTTATCTTTGAACTACCTGTTTGATCCACACTGTGAACATTATATCTTTGCATATGTAAAACTTATATCCTATTTTTTAATCAGTCAACAAATTGTTAAGAGCATAAGGGTACTGACCCGGGAATGTGCCAATAATTTTCTTGCAATATTTTTTTAACCGATCTACCTGTATTTTATGTCTTATAAAAAACTGTTGTATGTTTTGTTTTTATTACCATTTTTTATTTTGACGTGCAGTAAAAATCCTTCTATCAAAAGTGTCCCTCCTGCTATAAACACATCTTTTCCGGTTATGCCCAATTCTAAATTCGCTCCGCTTATTGATGCTAAAACTATCAGCGTAGACTCAATAAGTATAAACAGCAATGGCTCATATGTTTCAGAAAATACCAGTCAGAAGATCATGCTGACCGGGCTGTATAAATTCACCATAGATACCAATGATACTGGCGAGTCACAGGCAACACCATTTTATTCACCAGCATACAATGATACACAATGGCTAACAGTTAATGTGCCGGATAATTATCAGGTGGATGTTCCAGGACTTGAGAATTATTTTGGACCCGTGTGGTACAGAACACATTTTACATTAACTACAACCCAGGCACAGCAACACAATATTCTAATATTTGATGGTGTAGACTATTTTGCAAAGGTATGGCTTAATGGAACACTTCTTGGTGAGCATGAGGGCTATTTTGATCCTATTATGTTTGATGTTTCCAATATTGTAAAACCAGGAGACAATGTTCTTGTTGTAAGAGTTTTAAATCCAGACGATCCATCCTTTCAGGTGGCTTACAACAACACGGGTATTACCCAGTTTGCAGAGAAAATCTGGATCAAAGGGATACTTGATTTCCATGATACAAGACCCGGGGATTCCTTAACACCACAGGACTCACAATCAATGGGTACAGGTGGAATATATCTACCTGTTTATGTATACGAATACAACGATGTAAGATGGGATGATGTTTTTATAACACCTGTGCCAAACAGGGATTACTCATCCGCTGATATCTACATAGATTATTTTCTCACAAACTCAAGTGGACGGGTATTAAAAACCACTGTTCAAACATACGTTGACCTGCCTGGAACAAGCTACAACACATCATTTGATAGTGTGGTATGGCTGGAGCCTGGTACCAATCACTTCACGTTAATGTTTACGATAAATAAACCAGCACTCTGGTGGTTATATGATCATCCTGAACTCGGAAAGCCCAATGTTTATAGAGCAAGTTTTGTGGTATCAACAAACGATCAAATTCAGGACATAAAGGATGAAACGTTTGGTATAAGGGTATTCACCTTAAATACAGATACCAATGGTAATCAGTATTTCTCACTGAATGGCAGGAGGATCTTTTTAAGAGGCACAACATATATCCCTACAGAGTGGATGTCTCATATTACGCAGGGCATGTATGAGCAGGATATATCGCTTATGAAAGACGCTGGTATGGATGCATTTGATATACACGATCATATTGAACCTGCATTACTGCTTGATACGGCAGATAAAGATGGTATGGGTGTTTTTTACAACTTCAGTCTTATCTGGGAGTACAGTGTGTGTGATTTTGAAAGACCTGATGGTGATCCGAATTTAACGAATAATATTGAGGTTATTAAAAGGATGCTTGCATCAGCCCTTTATCTTACCTACAATCATCCATCAGTGCTTATGTGGACATTGCACGACGAACCCTTCTATAGCTTTGTAGGTTCCATAAACAGTACCAATAGCTGTCCTCCAACACCTATACCCTTTGGATCAGCCCCTGAACAGAATTTCCTTGATCATAGTTTTAATAAGGTTCTTGACGATTCCATCTATCCAGTAGCCACTGGTATAACCCATAATATTGTTATACATGAGAGTGGAAATATTGGAGATAATTCAACTACATACTATGGCTGGTACACATCCAACGCCTTTGACATAGATACACATCCAATACCGTTCCCTATAGAATTTGGTGCAGAGGCAGTGCCTTATGCTATCCAGCCTATCATGGAACAGGAGCTTGGTTCAAACTACTGGCCTGCTGATCAAACCAGTCAAACAACATACAGATGGCAGTACCATGATCTGCAGTTGCCTGTTGAAAGCCTTTACATTGGTAAACCGTCCTCTTACCCTGATTTTACTGCCTGGGCTTATGCAAGTCAGCTTTACCAGGCCGTCGTCAGTAAAGAGATTATCGAGAGTACAAGGATCCATAAGTATAATCCAACATACTCTGAATTCAATTTCATGCTTAATGATTGGTGGCCCTCAATGGCATGGGGTATTGTAGACTGGAATAGAACACCGCTTATTGCATACAACTGGATCTCCATGGTTGATCAACCCATCATGGTTGCAGTTAAACACGGATACAATATATACACATGTGGTGAGACCATCACTCTGCCAGTATTCATTGTAAACGATCTCTATAAAAATATAGATGGAACACTTTCATACCATCTTGCTCAGCAGACAGATTCAACCTATATAACCGGGGATGCCAGTGGGCTGAATGATGGTTATATCAGCAAGGATACTTTGCAACAACTTCAACAAAACATGCCTGTGCTTACAACAGTGACCATTGGTACTCAGGTTACGCTCTCAACGCTCGTACAAAACCAGATACCTGTTACCATACCCGATGATAGCGCGAATCTTATAACAACGATCACTTTTACGCCATCAGGTACATGTACATCTGATCAGCATTACACCCTTTATATGGATGTAACAGATGCAAACGGTAATAATATTGCGCATAACTGGTATCACTTTATAGTAAGATAACAAAACGCTTTACATGGCCATTACCATGAAGGATTACCATCAGCATCACCATAATTGATCAGCCTTTTCAACCCTGTTCCATCAGGGTTTATCTGATAAATATCCGGTGTTAATTGTCCATCCTTTGTTGTTGTAAATGCAATTTTATTATTCATTCCCCAGGATGGCTCATAGGCATCATAATCAGCGGATAATAAGGATGTTGAGCTCATGGTAGAGAGGTTGAGTATATAAAGAGCCTGATAACCATTGTGGTTTAACCTGGAATAAACAATCCCTGTACCATCAGGTGAAAAAGCAGGTCTTGAACTAACCCCCTGCACCCCTGTTGTTACACTAACACCTGTTACAATATTGTAAATCTTCAATTCTGCACTGCCGAGTGGATCCGATATATAAGCTATTTCATTATCATTGCATACCGGATCCGTAGCACCATCTGGTTCGGATATTATGAGCCCTGGGGATGTGCCATCCATGTTCATCTGATATATCTGCGGCAGGTTACCTGATCTGTATGTAACATAAACAATCTTTTTGTTAAAACAAAATGTGGGTGCGCCATAGTTTGTATCATCAGGTGTTAATCTATTAAGACTTTCTGAATTTAGATTCAACATATAAATATTATAATATGTCCCCTGATTTGATATGAATAAAAGCATGTTATGCAATGCGTTGAGTGAAGGCGACATTGGAATAACCTTTTGAGAACCTTTATAAAGCGGAAATATTTTACCGGTGGACAGGTTCGCGCCATAAATACCACCTGTTCCATTGCTATAGGCTATAAAAACAATATCCACCTGTTTATAAGGTACAAGCCTTGCGCAAGACAATATCATTACAAAACCCAATGCTATTAGCAAATTTCGCATACTCCAACCATTACTTTTATATCTTAAACATGTACTATTTACAACAAACATTAACCCGAAAAATGCGTTTGCGAAATAGGGAAGTTTGTGTAATGAGTGATGGGGTACCCCGAACGAATGAGCAAACTTTCCCATTGCATTTTTGGTTGACAGTGATAAAATCCTTTTAAACCGGGAAGGAGGGAAAACAAACAATGAATGGTCCTAAAATAAAACACAACAGGATGCTGTTATTATTCCTTATCCTCTTTATTGTATTCCTTGAAGCATGTAGCAAAAAAGATGTTACCCCAACCTATAATAAAGGTAACAGGGTTTATCTGGGAAGTTTAAGACTTTATGCAGACCCATCAAAAGGTATTTTCAAGATAGAACCCAATGGGCCCATTCCGTTGAATGAACAGGCTATTATTCCCAGGCCCAACATGCAACTTTTGAGTGAGAGTATCGGACCTTTACCCGCGGTGTCCATACACCAGTTACAGTATGAACAACATATCGGTTATACGCCAACAGAGACTGCGCCTTTGTGGCCCAGCAGATCATTATTAAAACCACTTGCCCTAACCGTACCACAGAGCACACCACTTGTTAACAAAGAGATTTTTGGATTTCTACCATACTGGGAGGAAAACTCCACCACGCTTGCAGATATGCACTGGGAGCTCCTGACAACAGTTGCATATTTTTCAGTTGGACTGAATTCAGATGGGACATTGTCAGATACTAACAACCCTGCATGGAACTCACCAACAACAGCAAACTGGATAGCAACAGCACATCAGCATGGAGTCAAGGTAATAATGACCATAACAAGCTTCAACTCTTCAACATTTTACAGTGTTCTTCAGAGCTACAAAACAGCACTTGCAAACAACGCCTTAAACCTTGTTCAACAAATGGGCGGTGATGGAGTAGCCATTGATTTTGAAGGGTGGCCTGATAATACCCAGAAAGCAAATCTAACAACACTTATGCAGATACTCTACAACACATTTTCAAAAAATCTTCCTGGCTCTATTGTTGCCATTGCCACACCTGCAGTTGATTGGGTAAATACATTTGATTACAGGGCGATCTCACAATATGCGGATGAATTCATCATGGGTTATGACTATCATTACTCAGGTGGTAATCCTGGACCTGTTGCACCGCTTGCAGGTGGTTCTCTTGACCCAAACTACAATGTAACAAACACGCTTAATACATATTTAAACAGCGGTGCTGATCCAAGAAGATTGATACTTGGTGTTCCGTATTATGGTTATGATTGGCCATCTGCTTCATGCAGTTTTGGTGCTGCTAAATCAAGCAATGGGACAGCTATCATCTACTATCCAACGTGTTACAACGATTACAATAATACAAGCTATACCTCTGGCATCTATCAGCCTACAACAGAGGATTCAGCGTATTCTCTGTACAATTGTACAACAACACCTCATCAGGCATGGTATGACATTTCTACAACATTATCTGATAAGTATCAGCTTGCAATTAATGATGGTATAAAGGGTATTGGCATGTGGGCATTAGGATATGACAATGGAGCACCAACACCCAGCGGTTCTCCCTATCCATTTTTGTGGAATAAGATCTATGCTGATTTTTCAGGTACAGCATCAACAGATAATACAGTGTGGGTGAATGGGTATAACTATGGTACACCAACCTTCTCGGCTGGCGTGGTATCAGGTCAGATAATCCTTACCAATAATACCCAGAACAACTGGACAGGTGTTGAGATGGTTGTTGGTAGTATGTCTTCAAGTAATGTTTCAGTGGCAAATCCATCCGGTGGAAGCGGCCCTGGAAGCTGGTACTGGAATATCGGGAATATAGATTTTCATTACGAGTCAAGACCTGTTACATTAACATTTAATGACCCCAATGGTATAAATTTCTGGGCAATCGTAGCAGTTTATGCTGTTGTTAATGCACCCATAACAACAAACCTGCATGGAACAATAACAAGAGTGGATACTGCTCTTAACACCTCAACCCTTGCATCTGGATTAGGAAAACCATGGGGCATTGTATACAATCCTGGTGGATATCTATACACATCAAACAGTGCATATAATCTTATAGACAGGATAAGCCTTACAGGCACTGTTAGCATTGCATACACGTCAAGTTTGTTTATGACCCCTACTGGCATGGCTTATGATGCATCCGGCAATCTTTATGTGGCTAACAATGCAAACCCTGGAGGTATTGCAAAGATAGACACAAGCGGTAATATAACAACATTTTTATCGTCAGGGCTCAGCTATCCTCAGGGTATGACTTATGCCAATGGCTATCTTTATGTGGCAAACTGGACAGGCACAATATCAAAGATAAATATAGCCAGCAGCTCACTCACAACACTTGCTACTGGTTTCACAAACCCAACAGGCATAGTCTATAATCCAGTGGATGGTTATCTTTATGTTGCTGATGCTACTGCTGGTACATTAAATAGATTATCACCAGCAACAGGTTCATGGAGTGTTCTTGCATCTGGTTTTGTCAATCCATACGGTGTTACAGTTGATACATCAGGCAACATCTATGTGGCTTGTTATGGTAACAATACAATCTATAAGGTTACACCAGCAGGCAGTGTGTCAGGTTATGCTTCAACCAATATTGTAACACCTGTTGGGATTGTGTTTGATGGTAACGGGAATCTTTACATAGCAAACAATTAACCCGAAAAACGCGTTTGCAAAATAGGGAAGTTTGTGTAATGAGTGATGGGGTACCCCGAACGAATGAGCAAACTTTCCTATTGCATTTTTCAGGTTAACCCGATCATTTGCACTTTGAAGTGAGGAATCCCTTACCAATCATATAAAGTTCTGATGAAGAACTCCTTGATGCCCTGGGTTTGGTTGTATATGTGTTCTTAAAACACACACAGGCTTTATCAAGAAAAGATTTAAGCTCATTACTGTAAAATAACTTGATGAGAAAATTACCATTGTCTTTTAAAAGCTCTGGCAGATACGATAGTATCAGTGTAGCCATCTCCAGGTTTTTGCTTGTATCATAAAAAACATTCCCTGTGATATTAATTGAGACATCTGACATTACTGTATCAAATTTACCCTTGTTGAGCTCTAAAGCGTATCTTCTAACCAATGGCTCGTTTATATCTCCCTTTACAGGGACAGCATTCGGACAATTAAAATTAGGTATATCAAGAACGTCAATCCCAATAACCTTTCCCTTATTGCCAACAAGTTCAATAGCCACCTGCATCCATCCGCCTGGCGAGGCGCCTATATCCAGCACTGTATCACCTCTACGGATAAGGTGGTAAGAGTTATTCAGCTGAATGAGCTTAAAAGAAGCCCTGGATCTGTATCCATGCTGTTTTGCGAGCTTATAATACCCATCCTTCCTTATGTACATTTTTAGTGGTGAAAACCTATGAAGTAACGGTTCATCTCTCTATACTTGTAAAAGCCTGCATGCCAGGGTATATAGCCCTTGAACCAAGTTCATATTCAATCTCGAGCAAACGGTTGTACTTTGCCACACGTTCCCCTCTTGCAGGGGCACCTGTTTTTATAAAACCAGTGTTTGCAGCCACAGTAAGGTCTGATATGGTTGTATCATCTGTTTCTCCGGAACGATGCGATACAACCGCGGTCCAACCATGCGATTTTACCATCCTTATAGCTTCCATAGTTTCTGTAAGCGTACCGATTTGATTGAGTTTGATCAGCACAGAGTTTGCAGCATCCATATCAATAGCCTTTTTTATATACTTTGTGTTTGTTACAGTAAGATCGTCTGCAACAAGCTGGATCTTTGAGCCAAGTCTTTTCTTCAATATCACCCATCCATCCCAATCATCTTCAGCAAGCCCATCTTCAATACTTATAAGTGGATAGGCATTTACAAGTTTCTCATACAGATCCACCATCTGCTCTGAACTGAGTTTTCTGCCTTCATCTTTTAGATTATATTTTCCATTGCTGTAGAATTCGCTTGAAGCAGGGTCCATGGCAAGGTAGATGTCTTTACCGGGTTTGTACCCTGCTTTCTCTATAGCCTTGAACAGGAATTGAAGAGGTTCCTCATTGTTTTTCAGGTTAGGAGCAAAACCACCCTCATCACCAATAGAGCTTACAAGTGATTTCTCTTTTAAAATAGATTTCAAGGTGTGATAAACCTCTACAGATGCTCTTAATGCCTCTTTAAAGGATTTTAAACCAGCAGGCACTATCATATATTCTTGAAAATCTACGTTTGTATCAGCGTGCTTACCACCATTTAATACGTTTAACATGGGTACTGGAAGTACTGGTGTATCAACACCACCTATGTATTTGTACAGTGGCATATTCAGTGCTTTTGCGCCTGCATGCGCCACAGCCAGAGAAACAGCGAGTATGGCATTAGCGCCCAATTTAGACTTTGTTTCTGTTCCATCAAGCTCTATAAGCCTTTTGTCTATTGCCATTTGATCAAATGGCTCCATACCCTTTAGAGCTGGTTTTATCAATTTCAGGATGTTATTTATTACCTTTAAAACGCCTTTGCCCTGATATCGCTTTTTATCACCATCCCTTAATTCTATTGCCTCTCTTTCTCCTGTTGAAGCTCCGGATGGAACTTTTGCTGTTGCAAATGTGCCATTGTCAAGCTTTACAGTTACCTCCACTGTAGGATTACCCCTTGAATCCAGTATCTCCAATGCCAGTATGTCTTCTATTTTTAACATAAAAACCTCCTTTTTATAGTATATCTTTGAACAGAGTTTCTTTGTAATATTCTATTTAGTGTTTACGTATGTTGTACTTGCAGCAAGTCCGAAAATATTCTTCAGATCCTCATCATCAAACCTTATTCCAAGCCCTGTAAACCATGTTCTTGCATTTGCATTTGCAATGTCTGTCATACCACCTGAGAGTAAAAAGTATCTTAATATAGAGATGCTGAGCATTGCCTTAAGCTCAGGGTATGGCTTTTCATTAAAATTAAACATCTCAAGGCTTAGCTCTGCCAGATCATTGGGTGAATGTATGTCAACACCTATGCCACCTGTTGATTCTATGATACCTCCACGAAATGTAAAATAGGATATACGTTTTGCGATCTCAGCGTTTATTTTAAGCTGGTTAGATATATTGTGATTGATGGTTTGTGTCTGCTGGACTGTCCCGGTGTTAAGATCCTTGACCATTGTGTACGTAGTGGAGGTTGAAGAGTATCCACCTGGATCATCAACAATACCAAGTAAAAAGTATTTATCCCATGTAGGTTGAAGTCTCAGATCAAGATAGCTTTTTACATTATGATAGAGAAACTGGTACTCCCCACGATAATTTATAATAGTTCTGAATCTGGATGTTCCACCGACCATTGTGCTTAAACCGCTTATTGTTTTTGTAACCTGTTCCTCTGTCTTCTTATCTGAAAGAAGTTTACCTATGGTTCCTTTACCTTCTTTAAGATTGTTTGTTATTACCTGAAGGTTTGCAAGTGTTTCATCCAATTTTTTGCTTGCCTTATCTATATTCTCCATAGTCTGAGACACTGATTTTTTGTTCTCAGCAATGATCTCATGAAGTTCCTCGGAAATCCTGGCTAAATTCGCAAGGATGTCAGGTCCGTTTTCTCTTAGAGCCTGTGCGAACACATCAACTGAATCAAATGTTTTATTGAGGTTTGAATTTGTAGTTGTTATAAGCCGATCCATATGAACGATGGTTCTGTTGAGATTATCAACCATATCCTTTATATTTCTTTCTCCCTGTGAACCTCCGAAAACTTCATTTAAGCTCTGGGTTACAGATTTAACATCAGAGGCAATGCTATTTAGTTTGTTCATAAGCTCTTCAAAATCAGGTGGAGATTCTGTAAATGTAATCTGTCCACCCGGTGGGATCACTTCAGCCTCCTGTTTTCCTGGTACGATCTCAATGTATTTTTCACCGAGTAGTCCTTTTGTTCTTATAACAGCCTTTGCGTTCTCTTCTATCTTAACATCCGGCATGATCCTTAAAACAACCAGGGCTTTATCATCCTGTAGTTTTATATCTTCAACATACCCTATCTGTATACCAGCAAGGTAAACCCTTGTTTTCGTATTAAGCCCCTGTGCACTGTCAAACACTGCAGTTAATTTGTAGCCTTTCAGCTTTCCAAAGATAGTGCCACTGCTTATTTTGAAGGTGATCCAGAACAGAAGTAAAAGTACAGCTACTATAAATATACCAACCTTTGCATTTGTTGAGATACCTTTATTCATTTTATGCCTCTACCTGCAAAGGTCCTTCTGCCCTTCTTTCGAGAAATTGTCTAACAATCGGGTCTTTGGTATTTTTAAAGTCATCAGGACTACCATACAAAACAACCTTACCTTTGTAAAGCATTGCAATCCAGTGGGCTATCTTAAATGTGCCTGGTATATCATGGCTTATCACTATGCTTGTTACACCTAAATGTTTCTGTGTGTTTATTATGAGATTGTCTATCGTATCACTCATAACAGGATCAAGCCCGGTGGTTGGTTCGTCAAATATGAGGACCTTTGGATCAAGGGCTATTGCCCTTGCAAGTCCAACACGCTTTTTCATACCACCACTCAATTCTGCTGGATAGAGATGCTCTACACCTTTGAGCCCAACGATCGCGAGCTTTTCTTTAACGATCTCCATTATCTTTGATTGTGGTAGATTCGTATGTTCTATCAATGGGAATGCAACGTTTTCACCAACAGTCATAGAATCAAATAAAGCAGAACTTTGAAACAAAACGCCAAAATTTCTTAGAATACTGGCAAAATCTCTACGTTTTAATTTTGTTATGTCAACACCGTTAACGAGCACTTCGCCTGCATCAGGTTTAAGTAAACCTATTATATGTTTGATAAGTACACTTTTACCACAGCCTGTTTGACCAATGATCACAGTGGTCTTTCCACTTTCTATATTGAGATCTACGCCATCCAGCACCAGATTGTTACCAAATGATTTTTTTAAACCCTTAATAGTTATCTGCATAATCAGAATAATAATGCTGTTAAGAAGTAATCTGCAACCAGTATTGAAACAGAAGAGATAACAACTGCCTGGGTTGCTGCCTTTCCAACCCCTTCTGCACCCTTTTGCGCAGAATAACCTTTATAACATCCTACCACTGCAATAATTGCTCCAAAAACCGCGGCTTTCAGAAGTCCTATGTACACATCCTTCAGATCAACCATGTATATTGTATCATTTATAAACCTTTGTCCATTCAATCCGAGAAGGAACACAGCCATAAAATAGCTTCCAACTATACCAATAAAATCAAATAATACCGTCAACATAGGAACCATAAGTATAGAGGAAAAAACCCGTGGTGTTACCAGATACTGAATAGGATTTATACTCATCGTGAATAGGGCGTCAATTTGTTCTGTAACCCTCATTGTTCCAAGCTCTGCAGCCATTGCAGACCCCACCCTTCCTGTTACCATAAGTCCTGTAAGCACAGGCCCGAGTTCCCTTGCCAGAGAAAGCGCCACGGATGGACCTATTAAATTTTCTGCCCCAAACAGTCTGAACGCATACGATGTCTGCAATGCAAACACCATACCTGTAAATGCCCCTGTAAGTAATACAATAAAACTTGATTCTACACCAATAAACTCCATCTGCTTCAAAAATAATTTGAGTCTGAATGGTGGTACAAACAACAGAACAGTTGACTGTACAAATGTTACAAATATGCCGCCAAGCTCTTCAAGGAAAGAGGTAAAGCCTTCCCCTATATATTCAAAAATCTTTATTGGATTCAGTTTCATATTATTCGTAAATACGTTTAATATTCGAGCCCATACTGCACAACAGTTCATAACTTATCGTTGAGGCAAGCCTTGCAATGTGATCCGCACCTATACACATTTTTTTATCCTGCCCTATTATTAATACCTTATCACCAACCTGTGCATTTGATCTATCAACATCCAGCATTGTGTGGTTCATTGTAACCCTTCCTATAATGTATACCCTTTTACCTTTAATGCCAACAAAACCCTTGTTTGACAAAGTTCTAAAATATCCATCAGCATAACCTACAGGTATAACGCCCACCTTTGTATCTTTTTTTAATCTATATGTCCTGCCATAACTTATGTATGAGCCTTTTTTAAGGGTTTTTACAGAGATCAACCTTGAAAAAACGTTCATAACAGGCTTTAAATCTTTGTGCCCATAGCCATATAAGCTTATCCCAACCCTTATCATATCAAATACTGATTCAGGATAATTTAAAAATGTATCTGTATTGGCAACATGTGCAACCAATTTCTTTGAGAGCTTTGATTCTATGAATGCCTTTACTTGCTTAAATCTATTGATCTGCAATCCTGTAAAAGAAGCAGAATCATGTGCATCAGAGATATGTGTGGCAAGCCCATGGATGTTTAGATGCTCAGCATGGTTCAACATCTTAAGAATGGAATTTTTATCATCGTATAATACCCCCAATCTACCCATGCCAGTATCAATCTTGATATGTATGTTTACTGCAGACCTTTTTCCTCTTGCTGCTGTATCAAGCCATTCGATCTGTTTCGTATTGTAAACCAAAGGTATTAGATCGTTGTTTATAATGGTTTCTTCTTCACCTCTCTGAAAACCTGAAAGTACATATATTGGTGAAGTAATCCCGTGTTCTCGTAATACCAAACCTTCCTGGACGAATGCCACACCAAATGCATTAACACCCATCCTTTCAAGTTCTTTTGAGATCGGTACTAAACCGTGTCCGTAAGCATCAGATTTTACAATAGCCATAATCCCTGTGGTAGCTGGGATTTTATGTTTTATTACATTTAAATTGTGTGCCAGTGCGCTGAATGAGATTAATGCGTAGGTATACGGATTATTCATTTTTTACTCAACCAGATTTCAGGGTTTAATGGTTTTTCACCATGTCGTATTTCAAAATACAGTGTTGTATCACTACCAACACCTGCATTGCCTAATTTCCCTATGATCTCATCAGCTTTTACATGATCACCAACTTTTACATCTATGCTGCTGAGATGAGCGTATATGGTAAAATATCTTTCTCCATGATCCAGTATAATTGTATTACCGTATCCCTTTAACCATTCTGACCAGACAACGATCCCGGGATACACTGCTCTGATCGGTGCGTTCAATTTCGCTCTAAACAAAACACCGTTTGATTTAATGATGTTGTTTGTTGTTTTACCAAATATTTTTTCCATCTCACCCTGCACAGGAGAAGGAAGCTTCCCTTCCATTGATGCAAAGCCAATTTGAGAGCCTGATGAAGATTCAAGTGATTTTAATGTGTCCTGTAGTTTTTCCTCTGAGTTCTGCAATTCCATTAACACCCTTCTTGTTGCCTCTGTGCTAAATCTTATACTTGCAAGGATCTTTTCTTTCTGTTGTTTTGCTGTAACAAGCTCGGACATCTGTTTATTCAAGCTGTCAGTTATTGTATCAAGTTGTGCTTTTTGCTGCGTATATTTTTGTTGTTCTCTTAATAAAGCATTCTGCATCTTTATGTAATCTCTTTGCTCCTGTTCATCATGTTTAATTATATAGTTCAATAGTGTATATCGCTTCTCCATATCAACAGGCGATTCAGAGGCAAGCAAAAGCTGAAGATAACCTGTTTGGTGCAGTTTAAAATCTGCGATGAGCCGCTTTGTTATAACATCTTTTTTTTTATCTATAGCCTCGTTAAGGGATGCAATTTCCTTCTGTGTGTTGTCGATCTCTTTTATGAGGGCTGTTTTTTCCTTGTTGAGAGCATCAATTTTGTTGTTGATATCATTTGTTTGTTTATCCAATTTATCTATATCATCGAGTATCTGTTTTGCTCTTTTCTGGGAGATCCTGATCTCTTCCTTCTTTTCTTTTATCTGTTTTTTTATCTCATTTAATTGCCTTTTAATAGGTTCCTTTGTTGAATGTTTTGTGGCCCTTCCATATCCAGCAGCTGGAACAAGAAAGCAAAATAGAATTATTATCAGCCAGAACCTATACATAGAATTGTTGAAAACACTGTAATGCTATATGGCATTTTCGCCTGTTTCGCCGGTTCTTATTCTAACAGCCTCGTCTACAGGGGTAACAAAGATCTTTCCGTCCCCGATCTTTCCAGTTTTAGCACTTTGTTTAATAGCATCAACCACCTTATTCACGAGTTCTTCAGGCACAACAACCTCTAATTTTATCTTTGGCAAAAAGTCTACCACGTACTCCGCACCTCTATAAAGATCAGTGTGTCCCTTCTGTCTGCCAAACCCTTTTACCTCTGTAACAGTTAAGCCCTGAATGCCAATCTCTCCCAGTGCATCCTTTACCTCGTCAAGTTTGAATGGTTTTATTATAGCCTCAATCTTTTTTAACATAGTATTACCTCTCATTTATTATATCCTCCATAATGCGCAAAAGATCAAGTAGATTTGTTATATCAAGGATTGTGCTCAATGTACTGTAAAAATTAGATAAAAAGTTGGTAGATAATAAAACATCTTATTCAAATATATTATAGACTTTTACACTTTATTGACATTTTATTCAATAAAGATAACAATCTTAAAAATTAAAATAAATAATCGGAGGTTTCATGACAGAACAGATTGTGTCCATTGAGCCTTCAACCCTGAAGCCCATTGGCTCTGTCAATGTAACAGGGCAACAGGAATTATTCAGCATCGTTAAAAGGGCAAAAGAAGCTCAGAAATCATGGGATGCATTGGGCTTTGATGGAAGAAAGCCATACTTTAAAAAGCTTGTTGAATATTTGCTTGATCACTACGAAGAGATAGCAAGATTCATATCAAGAGAGAATGGAAAGCCCTATCTTGAGGCTATTATTGCTGAGGTTTATCCTGTTATAGATGTCATAAATTATTTTTCAAAGCGGGCAAAAAGAATGTTAAAACAGGAAAGGATACCATTGAGAATGTTCAGCTTTATGGGCAAAAAAAGTTATATCATCTATAAGCCGGTTGGCGTTGTTGGTATAATAAGCCCATGGAACTATCCATTTGCCATACCTTTCTCTGAGATCATCATGGCACTTGTAGCTGGTAATGCTGTTATTCTAAAGCCATCAGAGCTAACACCTTTGATAGGAGCAAAAATAAAAGAACTTATGGATATAGCAGGCTTTCCAGATGGCGTGTTTTCTCTGGTACAGGGAGATGGAAGGGTAGGAGCTGAACTTGTAAGGTCCGGTGTATCAAAGATTGTATTCACAGGTAGTGTTGCAACAGGTAAAAGGATTATGGCAAATGCTGCAGACACACTTACACCTGTGGTGCTCGAGCTTGGTGGAAAGGACCCCATGATCGTATTGAAGGATGCTGATCTGGAGATGGCTGCAAGGGGAGCGGTATGGGCTGGATTTATGAACTCCGGTCAGACATGCGCTTCAGTGGAAAGGGTATATGTTGATAAAACAATAAAAGATGAATTTGTAAAACTGGTTGTCCAATACACAGAACAATTACGTCAGGGTGATACATTGTACGATGAAACAATTGATGTTGGCGCCATGATAGATCAAAGGCAGTTAGCCATAGTTGAGGAACATGTTAAGGATGCTATACTAAAAGGAGCAAAGGTACTGACAGGAGGCGAAAGGCTTATTAACAAACATGGATATTTCTATAAACCAACAGTGCTTGTGGATGTGAACCACACAATGAAGGTCATGACAGATGAGACATTTGGTCCTGTTTTACCTATCATGGAATTCAACACAGAGGAAGAAGCCATAAAGCTGGCAAATGATTCAAGATATGGTTTAACTGCAAGTGTATGGTCCAGAGATATAAAGCGGGCAGAGGCAATTGGGAAACAGCTCGTAGCTGGAACAGTAACGATCAACGAACATGCAATGACATATGGTATACCAGAAACACCATGGGGCGGATCAAAAGAAACAGGTTTTGGAAGGACGCATTCACGGATCGGGTTGTTAGAATTTGTAGAACCTGTACATCTGCACATTGATAAAGCATGGATTAAAAACAAACCATGGTGGTATCCTTACGATAAGGAATTACTATCATTCATAAAAGTTGTAGTATGGCTTACAAAAAAGATGGGATGGCTTATGAGCTGAGTCATGTGCCTTTATAAAAGAAAATGTTGTAGGAGGTAATCCATGGCTTTAAAAGAACTGAAGGTGTTTGATAAAAAAATGTATAAAATAATTAAGGCTATAGCAGAGACCATCATACCGCCGGGTGGTGCGTTTGATGTCGATCCGAATGTTGTGGATCCTGCATTGCTGTTTGATAATTATCTGGATAGTATGAGTGTATTGCAGTTAAAAGCAATAAAGACAATTCTATACACCATAGAATATATGCCAATGTTCACAAGATTAAAAAGGTTTACAAAGATGTCTCCTGAACAGAGATTGAAGTATCTTGAGGGTTGGGAGACCAGCAGATTTTTCTCAAAAAGGGGTGTGCTGTTACTTGTAAAGATGCTTTTTTTAATGTCTTATTACTCGGATGATACAGTTGCACAGGCTATTAATTATCATCCTGAATGTCTGGTAAAGGATTAAGTCTATGTTATTTACATACAAAGATATAAACAGGGATGTTGTGGAAAAGGTGGATGTTTGCATTATAGGTTCTGGAGCAGGTGGCGCTGTAATGGCTGATGTGTTAAGTGGTGCTGGTCTTGATGTGGTGGTACTGGAAGAGGGTGGATACTACACAAAGGAGCGATACAGTAAATATAAGCCAATAGAGTCTCTTAAGATATTATACAGGGACTATGGATCCACTATTGTGCTTGGTAAGGCTGCTATAATGCTTCCTCTTGGCAGAGCTGTTGGAGGAACAACTGTTATAAACTCCGGTACATGCTTTAGAACTCCGGAACATGTTCTTCGTGATTGGGCTGAACGCTTTGGTGTGCAGAATGCATCACCCAAAGAAATGGAACCTTATTTTGAACAGGTGGAAAAGATTATAAATGTTGTTCCTGTGTCCCCTCAGATCCTTGGTAAAAATGGGCTTGTTTTCAAAAGAGGGGCAGATGCACTTGGTATGAGTAATGGCATGTTGTTGCATAATATAAAAGACTGTCATGGGTGCGGAAGATGCGCATTTGGATGCCCACATGATGCAAAACAGGCTGTTCATCTGAATTTCATTCCATCTGCTATAAAACATGGGGCAAGGATCTACGCAAATGCAAGGGCTGAAAAGATAATCGTGGAATCTGATAGAGTAACAAGAATAGAAGGAAGTATAATAAATGAACAAACCAACAATAGACTCTATAAATTTACTGTATCACCAAAACTACTTGTCCTTTCTGCTGGTGCTATATACACACCATTTTTGCTTGAAAAGAACAATATAAAGCTATCACCAGAACTTGGCAAAAATCTTACAATACATCCAGCTGTAAGGGTTACAGCCATGTTTGATGAAATCATTCAGGGTTATAAAGGTGTACCTCAAGGGAATTATGTGGATGAGTACATCAGTGAAGGAATCATGCTTGAAGGTATATTTGTGCCGCCTGAAATAGGATTACCTGTTGCTGCTCCTATTGGCAAAAAACACAAAGAGATGGCATTTCAGTATGATCATTTTGCTGCATTTGGTGTAATGGTCTCAGATAAAAATTCCTATGGCAGGGTAAATGTAGGGGTTGATAATGGACCTTTTATTTCCTATCATTTTGATCCATACGATTTTAAAAAGCTTGTTAAGGGCATTGCTGTTGCATCTGAGATATTCTTTGCAGCTGGGGCACGGACAGTAAATCCCGCTATTTACGGAGTAAAGGAATTTACAAATCCAGATGACATAGCCCAGCTCTTTAAGAAGAAGATTAAAGTAACGTCTGTTGAAATGATGGCTTTTCATCCGCTTGGCACAGCACGTATGGGTGAACCTGTGGATCATACTGTTGTTAATTCGTTTGGTAAGGTTCATAGATTAAAGAATATGTTTATATCAGATGGGAGTATCTTTCCAACATCACTGGGTGTAAATCCTCAGATCACCATCATGTCTTTTGCCATGCGTAATGCACAATACATTGTGGATAACAAAGCCAAATTGTTGAATTATGGACAATAGACCAGATAGGTGTTAAGTTAAAAGCCACTCTGTGTAAGTATGTCTTTTCACAGATACAAAGTTTTGCTACTAACTGAGAGCATAAAATCGTTTAAGAGGATTAAAGATGAATACATTAATTCATACGAGAATATGTGATTTGCTGGGTATAAAGTATCCAATACTGCTTGGTGGTATGGTGTATGTATCCTATGCACCCCTTGTATCTGCTGTATCCAATGCAGGCGGGCTTGGTGTACTTGCAGGCGGGTCCTTTCAGTCAAAGGATGAACTAAAAAAAGAAATAGAAAAAACGCGTGGTATGACAGACATGCCTTTTGGTCTTAACATACCTCTTATGTATCCACTTGCCGCTGATATGGTAGATGCTGCAATAGAAACAGGACTTAAGGTTGTTATAACATCTGCTGGAAGCCCTGCAAGGTTCACAGCAAAATTGCATGATGCCGGGATAAAGGTCGGACACGTGGTTCCATCAGCAAAGCTTGCTGTAAAGGCATACAAAGCTGGTGTTGATTTTATCATTGCAGAGGGTATAGAAGCAGGCGGCCACGACAGTCCCCTTGGGATAACTACAATGGTTCTTATTCCTCAGGTGGTGGATAAAGTGGATATACCTGTTATATCAGCTGGGGGTATAGCTGATCACAGAGGGTTTGTTGCAGCACGAGCACTTGGTGCAGATGGTATTCAGATGGGAACGAGGTTTGTTGCATCTGTGGAAGCCCCTGTGCATGAGGCATTCAAAAAAGCAATTTTGGATGCAGAAGATGATTCAACAGTTTTAACCGGTATGAGTATAGGAAAACCTGTCAGGGTTATTAAGAACAAATTAGCAGAACAGATCCTTGAACTTGAAAAGAAGGGAATAAGTGAAATGGAACTCCTGTCATTTATAGGCCCTGGAAGAAGTAAATCAGCATCCATAGATGGAGATATTGAGATGGGTTCTGTAATGAGTGGTGAGATTGCAGGACTTATAACATCCATAAAGAGTGTGAACGATATTATAAATGAGATTATACAGGGAGCTCAGGCATTAGCTAAAAGGTTGCTTTTGTGAGATACAGCGCTTAATTTAGAGGTGGTTAAAATAATATGACATACGCGGATCAAAAAAGCTGTCTTACATGTGCATGGAGAGAAACATGCCAGAAAAGGTTTTCATCTACAGAGGATCTGGGATTAAGATGCCCGGATTATACATTTGACCTTAGATTAAAAAAACGCACATCATCTGATGAAAAGCAAACCCCGGATCCTGATATAAAAAAGGGGGCTGGTAATGCGTGATGAGCGGATTGTTCCATTGTATGTAAACAGTTTGTATCTTCAGTCCTGTCGTTAAAGAATATGTTAGAGATATTGTACCCAAAAATGCGTTTGCGAAAGAGGGAAGTTTGTGTAATGAGTGAAAAGCCTGCGTCAAATATAGGTATTCTTCGAATATT
>JBMFUY010000002.1:0-46194 GCA_049966275.1 bacterium | reverse complement strand
GAATACCTATATTTGACGCGGGGTTATCACTCATTACACAAACTTCCCTATTTCGCAAATGCATTTTTCGGGTTAACTACCCTATTTAAAAATAATAGTGTATGCCTGCCTGTAAGAAATCAAAGCCACGGGTACCAAGGTCATCACCTGCAAAGTGATCATTGTTGTATGAATAAGAATGATAACCAAAACCTATCTCCACATTAAACCCAAGCTCTGGTAACTGAGGTATAAAGAATTCTGGACCAGCGATAATATCTATACCATTACCCACCTGTATATAATCCCCATTATTGGTAATCGGATAAGAGTAAGTGCTGTACATAAGTGCCAATCCAGCGTTAAACCTAACGAAGGATTTTGAAACCACAGAATAAAATAGCTTTAGTCCCAGATCAAATGTAGAACTGTCTCCACCTGGTGAAGCAAATTGATTACCACCAAGATCAAGTTCAGCTCCGAAATCACCAGCATATATTCTCGCGGACAGATCATCCGGGGTCAAACCATATACGCCCTGGACATGTACTGGTAAACTGGCTACTGTAATTTGTCTATTAAATCCCACACCGATCTTTATAGGTGGAAGTGTGACTGTTGTTTGTCTCATCTGATATGTTTGTCCTCCCTGTGATGTTTCATTTGTTCCACCAATATAACCAGCCTTTGCCGAAACCGTTAACCCAAGAACTATCAATGAAGTGATCAAACTTGTACCTATCTTTTTCATATTTTTTCCTCCTTTTAAGATATTATCAATAAATATAACCGTGTTATACCCTTTGTCAAACATAACTTTATCTTTTCTTTATGCAGTCAATACATCTTATTATTTCTTTTCGTGTAATCAATTTTAAATAGGTTTTGTTGATAATTTTATCCTGCTCCTCTATTGCAATCGAAACCCTTTCTGTATCTCCAGTAACCTCAACGTAGTAATCTACAATATAATGATCTTTAAGATGTACGGTTGGATTAACGGACCTGCCACATACTGAGCAGTAGAGATTGGACATATAAAAATTTATACTAACAAACTGCTGACCCTTGGTTGAACAGGTTTGGCAGATTCCAATTCTTTGCTTGCCTTTAACACCAGGCTATTAGCCTTTTTACATTTGGGGCATTCTGCAGTCCATACAACGGTCTCATATCCACAGTTAGAACATATATAAGGAAACTTTAATTGAATACCGCTCATCTGAACTGACCTTAACTTTTTATAAGCTGATGCATGATCACCCCTTTTAGCCAACAATTCTGCATTCAAAATCTCTGTAGAGGGTATACGTATCCATTTATTATCTAAATAAGATAACTGTTCAGAAGCATCATCTATCATTTCAAGCCTGAGTAAAAGCTTTGCAAACATAATCCTTGCGAGCAGATCATCCGGACTATTGGAAAGCAATCTACGATAAAAACGAATTAGCTCAAAAGGATTATCGTGTTTAAGATACATGTCTTCCAATTTTATAAGGAAAACAGCATTGTGTGAAATAGCATAACCCGACTCCCACTCTTCTACTGCTTTTTCTATATCGTTCTTTTTGTCAATCAGAAGTTCTCCAATTGTAATATATGCTGGTACAAATCCAGGATATAATTTTTTTACATCACCAAGTTTTTTCAATGCCAGATCAACGTCCCCTCTTTCAAGGATTGAAAGGGCATATTTATACTTTAATTCCCCTAATTTCTGCCTCTCTTCCCTGTAGTTTTCTTTACCCTTTGTAACCCTCATTATAACCTTGTGTGTGCGATAGGCATCCTCTGATTTACCTGCAGATATATATGCGTCCCTCAATAGTGCTAAAAATGTTACATTTTCCTCTTCTATGCTAACAAGCTTCTTTGCAACATCTATCATACTATTTAAATCACCTGTCATAGAATATATTTTGTACATGAGTAACAACAACGGTATGTTTTCTGGATCCTGATGCTTTATCTTAAGTAATGTTTTTAGAGCACTCTGGTTATCCTTTAACTTTAAATAACATTCAGACAATTTTATATGTGCATTTATGTTCAAAGGATTTTTCGAAATTGCATCAATATAATAGGATTTCGCCTTTTCAAGGTTACCTTTTATCAGTTCTGCATTTCCCTTTTCAACCAGGGAAGCACTGAGGTTTTCTTTGTTAATCTGATTTTTTTTCTGCCAGTCTCTATAAATTCTGTTGGCTTCCCTTATCAGGCTAACTATAGCCATCAACAGCATACCGAGTAAAAATGAAGCTATAACTATAGCAGAGGCAGTTGTATGAATGGCTGTACTTCTTGATAGAAAAAGCTCTGTTTCCCTTCCATTGAACAGGGATAGGTAGCCAAACAAAAATAATACAACTAGCAACAAAAAGATCATCGCCTGATACATCTGTTCACCTACTTATGGTAAGGTAATCCATACATAATAGTAAAAGCTCTATAAATCTGTTCAACTATAATAAGCAGACTCAACTCATGTGAAAATGTCATCCTGGACAGTGATAGCACTTTATCAGCTCTTTGCTTTACACTAAAATCAATTCCAGTGGGTCCACCTATTATTATATTCATTGTTTTAACACCACCAATTATACGCTTATTTAAAAAGTTTGCAAATAACTCTGAAGTTAATACCTCTCCATCTTTATCCAGTACAACGTTATAACTATTCTCCATGTGCAGCATAAATTTTTTCGCTTCTTTTTTTAAAGCCAACTTTTCCATACCAGAAATAATAGATTCTGGTTTTATCTCTTCAAGGGATATTTTAGAGTAATGATCTATTCTTTCGATATAATCATATGTCAGGTTCTGTATACACCTGTTCTTTGGCAAGCCTGCGACAATGATTCTTATCTGCATTATTATTCTATCACTGCCCTTTTTGCATCAGACCATAAACTCTCAATATCATAATAAGCCCTCACAGTATCAAGGAATATGTGCACAACAACATCAGAATAATCCATAACGATCCATGCTCCTGCCTGCTCGCCCTCGACACCCTGAGGTTTTATACCTATTTTACCAAGCTCTTCTCTTAAATACCATGATACTGCCCTGCATTGCCTATCTGATTTAACTGAACAGATTATAAAATAATCAACAATACTCAAGTGTTTTCGCATATCAATGACAACGATGTTTTCAGCAAGTTTATCTGACAGCAGGGTGGTTATCTTTTTCACAAGTTCTAAAACAGAGCTATTAATAGTACAGTTTCTCCTTTTCTATATACTCAATTACAGAATCCGGTATCAGATAGCGTACTGATAACCCATTTTTTACTGCCAATCGTATTCTACTCGCTGATATATCAAGCACTGGAATAGCAGATAAATAAACCTTTTTACCACTTTTATGTATTAACACTTCTTCTTTTTCAGAATACCAGAAATCATCTTTAAGATCAACCGGCAAAAGCTGAGGTAGTTTTTTAGATATACTATGTCTTGTTATCACTATCACTGTACACAGAGAAAAGATCATTGATGGAGAGTGCCATGTATGGATATTGGAAAAATCATCTTCACCAAGAATAAAACTAAAATCAGTGCTTTGACCGTATTTCTCAATAAGAGCCTGGATAGTTCTGAAAGAATAAGAAGGTGCAGGCAGGTGCTCCTCTATATCTTCAAGGACAAAATAAGGATTGTTACTTATTGCAAGTTGGGTCATATATTTCCTGTGGCTATAATCAATTACTGTATCCATGGGTTTGTGAGGGGGAATATACGTAGGTATAAACAGGATCTTTTCGAGCCCGAATCTCTGCCTTATCTCTTCTGCACCCCTGAGGTGACCAAGGTGAATAGGATTAAAACTACCGCCAAGAATACCTAACTGTTTTTTCACGTTTATTCCCTTATCTGACCATTACCCATTATAACAAACTTCTGGGTTGTTAGCTCCTCAAGCCCCATTGGGCCAAATGCATGTAGCTTTGAGGTGGATATTCCAATCTCAGCACCAAGCCCAAGTTGAAAGCCATCACTAAATCTTGTTGAAGCATTAACAAGTACTGTTGAAGAATCCACCTCTCTTAAAAACCTCATGGAATGGTTTACATCCTTTGTTATTATTGAATCAGTATGATGTGAGCCATAGTGGTTTATATGTTCTATTGCCTGATCAATGGAATCAACAACCCTTATTGATAAGATTAAATCAAGGTACTCTGTAAACCAATCCTGCTCTGTAGCAGGTTTTATATCCTTCACTATCCCCTGTGTGATCTCGCACCCTCTAATCTCAACACCAGCCTTTTTGTACATATCCACCATATCAGGAAGGAACTTATGCGCAATATCTTTATGAACAAGCAACGTTTCCATAGCATTACATACACCGGGCCTTTGAACCTTTGCATTAAAGCACACGCGCTTTGCCATCTCAATGTCAGCGTCTTCATCCACGAATACATGGCATACACCTTTATAGTGTTTAAGCACAGGTATACGAGATTGTTCTGCTACAGCCCTTATAAGTTCTTCTCCGCCCCTTGGTATAACAAGGTCTATAAATTCATCCTGTTTTAATAACTCATACAGAACATCCTTTTCTCCTGTATCTATAAATTGTATTGCATCAGAATGTAGACCTGCGAGTTCTAAGGCATCTGACAGTACCCTGCTTATTACCCTGTTTGAATTTAGCGCATCAGACCCACCTTTTAATATAACTGCATTGCCTGATTTTATACATAATGCAGATGCATCTACTGTAACATTTGGCCTTGACTCATAAATGATCAGGATTACACCTATTGGTATTCGCATTCTGCCAACAAGCAAACCATTGGGTCTTGTCCATGCCCTGGTTATTTCGCCAACAGGATCTTTTAGTGCTATCACCTCTTTTATACCATCAATCATTGTATTAAAGGTCTTTTCAGTAATCGTAAGTCTATCAATAAAAGCCTTACTTAATCCATTCTTTTTAGCAATTTCAACATCAATTGCATTTGCCTGCATTATATCCCTGCGTTTATCCATAAGAGCATCTGCCATAAATTTAAGTGCAGAGTTCTTTTTATCAGTGCCTGCAATACCGAGTTTTAAACTCGCCTGTTTGGAGATTCTGGCTATTGAAACAACATCCTTTACATCCATTTTAAAACCTCAAACTTTGATCATCTACTCTTTATACTTCTCTTTTTGCATTGTCAAAATGAGGTTGTCTCTATGTACAACCTCATCCCCTTTGTAATAACCAAGAAAATGTTTTATCTGAGAAGATTTCTGACCCTTAATCAGTTCTATCTCTGTTACAGAATAATTGGTTATCCCCCTTCCTATCTCTCTACCCTTTGTATCCATTATACTTACGACATCGCCTTCTTTAAAGGTACCAGAAACTTTTATGATACCAGCAGCAAGCAGGCTCTTGTTCTTCAAAATAGCAGACATAGCCCCATCATCAATGGTTAAGGCTCCGGATGATTTCAATAAAAGACTTACCCATTTTTTAGTACCACTTATGGGTTTGCGGGAGGCTAATATTGTAGTGCCAATACATTCATTGTCACCTGTAAGAGACTGGTTAACAAGTTTTGTTACGATATTGTCTTTTCTACCATTTGCTATAGTTGTTGTAATGCCAATCCTTGCAAGTTGTTGCGCTGCAGATAATTTGGTTTTAATTCCACCTATACCATACCTGCTTTTTGTGGTATCAGATACTGTGTATTGTTCTACATTCTCTATCTCTCTGATGGGCTTTGCATCAGGATACTTGTGAGGATCCTTATCAAATATTCCATCTATATCACTTAAGATTATAAGCCTATCCGCATTTATCATGGCTGATACCATAGCAGAGAGCGTATCATTATCTCCCACCTTAATCTCATCCACAGCTATTGCATCGTTTTCATTTACAACAGGTATGAATCCTTTTTCAAGCATAAGCTCCATTGCCCTTCTGGCTTTAAGGTATCGTTCTCTGTCAAGGAAATCCTCATGCGTCAATAATACCTGGGTAACGATCTTATTGTAAGGCTTGAAATGATTCATATACGCATTTATAAGCAATGGTTGACCAATGCTTGATAAAACCTGCTTATTGGCAATACTTACTGGAGGCAATTCTTTACCAGCAATAGCCCTTCCAAATGCAATAGCACCTGATGAGACGATCACTATAGAATATCCATTATCTATTACATTCGAAAGATCCCTTGCAAGGGTCTTAAACCTTCCAATGTCCGGATGCCCATTCTCAAGGGTTAAAACAGAGCTTCCTATTTTAACAACCAGTCGTTTCATAAAACCTGTCCTTGATAAAGCATTTTAGCTATCTCATCAATCAGCCTGTCTATACCTTCACCTGTTACACAGGATATAGGAAAAAGTTTAATATTATAAGCCTCAAATGTCTTTTTATAATCTACTAATCTCTCTTTTACAACCTGAATGTCAATCTTATTGATTGCAACAATTTCTGATTTTTTTGAAAGGGCATCACTGTAGAACTGGAGCTCTTTGTTTATTATCTTATAGTCTGCGTATGGATCGCCTGTTCTTGTTGCATCAAGTAAATGAACAATAAGTTTGGTGCGCTCAATATGTTTAAGAAATTGGTCACCCAATCCTTTTCCTGAGTGTGCACCTTCTATTAACCCCGGAATATCTGCTACAACAAAGCTTTTATAATTTCTGTAATTTACTATTCCGAGCACAGGTGACGTTGTTGTAAAGGGGTAATCAGCAACCTTTGGATGTGCATTTGATATCCTTTTTATTAAACTGGATTTTCCTACATTTGGAAAGCCAACAAGTCCAACATCTGCAAGTAATTTTAATTCCAATCGTATGTGTTTTTGTTCACCAGGCTTTCCATGTTCTGCTTCAAGCGGTACCTGATGCGTTGCGCTGACAAACCTTGCATTTCCCTTGCCCCCTTTTCCGCCCCTTGCTATTACGATCTCCTGATCAGGTTCTGTTAGATCCCCAATCATTTCACCAGTATCTATATCATAGATCTGCGTACCCACAGGCACCTCTATTACTTTATCCTCTCCATTACGTCCGTGCATGTTCTTGCCCTTCCCATGACCACCATTCTTTGCACGGTAGTGCCTGATGTATCTAAAATCGATCAGGGTTAGCAACCTCAGAGAACTGCGAATAATTACATTCCCTCCATCACCGCCATCACCACCATCAGGACCTCCTTTGGGTATGTACTTTTCTCTTCTAAAACTGACACAGCCGTTACCACCATCACCAGCTTTTACATAGATCTCTGCAGTATCAATAAACTTCATAAATAAAACCACAACAACAATCCAGAACGATTGTTAATGATGAAAATAAACAGATAAAACAATCTCATAATTAAATATTATTTATTAACCCGAAAAATGCAATAGTTAACTCAAAAAAATGCGTTTGCGAAATAGGGAAGCATGGGTACCCGGACGGAGCCGTAGGGGCTTAAAATTTTAAGCCCCTACCACATTATTGCATTTTCCGGGTCAATGGGTTGTTGCAGATGGTGTAGGTATAACATTTTGTAAATTGGGCAGGTAATCTATCAACAAAAGATTCTCAGTATTACTGTGAAACTTCCAGCTTACATTTACCAGAAGTACAGGTGGTAGATTGATGGGCAATTCAATGGGTAGTGTAAGTTCGTCCCGGGTTACAGCTTCAACCTTAAATGAAGGGAATTGTTCAGAAAATGACTTTACAGGTGGATTAAAATCCCCAAATGTTGCCTTAATACTCTCTTCGCCAAGTTTGTAGTCAGCAAGCATCATGGCAATGCTTGTATCGTTTATATAGTTAGATGCATCTATATTCTGATTTTCTAATGATTGAATGGATATAAGCGCAACCGCAAGGATCGCCACTGCAACAAGTAGCTCAAGCAAAGAAAATCCATTTTCAAGATTTTTCTGGCTCATAGTATTTATCGTATATTGCAACCTGACCGGTGAATGGGTTTACTTCGAGTGAATACACATCCTTTTTATCGTCTTCAAGATGAATGATCGTATAGGGCATATACCCCTGGGGATAAAACTGTATTGCCACATCCGTTGCTTCTTTACTCACCATGGTTGTATTAACTATTATATCTTCAAACTTTATACCATGCGGGAGTTTTTCTGGTTTGCCAAGGGTGCTGGTGTCCTGGTGCCATTCACATGTGTTGGTTTCAATAGATGGTGTACATGTTTCTACCCAGTATTCATTTTTTTGCAGATCAAATTTCATCCTGTAAAAATCTGTTTTTGAGAACACAGCCTTTGCATACACATACCTTATGGTGGAGGATAGTCTCTGGGCTGATGTTCTCAACTCCACACCTGTTAGATCCATAAGACGCGGGGTAGCAATGCTCAATACAACCACAATGATAAACAACACCACAGCCAGTTCAATAAGTGTAAAACCAGCGTTATGGGAAAAAGCCGGTTCAGAATATTTAGCATGGCTTATTCTTGACACACTCATAATCAGGTTGGAAGGAATGAATACATTACTGGCATTCCCCTGTGTCAAGGCTTGTTATATCTTTGTCCTTACCCTCGCCACCTGGCTTGCCATCAGCACCATAGGAAATGATCTCATAGTCTGCTCCATTTGGAGCAGGACTGATGTATACATAATCATTACCCCATGGATCCTTTGGTATGTGACCACCTTCAATGTAACCACCTTCTTTCCAACAGCACGGTATTTTACCGGTTGTAGGTTTTTCAACAAGCGCCTTCAACCCCTGCTCTGTTGTCGGATACATGTGATTATCAAGGTAATAAAGCTTCAGAGCGGTTTCAAGAGACTTTATATCAGCGCAAGCCTTAACCCTGTTAGCCTCTTCTTTTCGTGGTAAAACATTCACTGCTACAAGGGTTGCCAACAAACCTATTATAAGCACAACCACCATTATCTCTATAAGGGTGAAGCCTTCCTGATGTATCTCTTTCATCCCCATACTTCTATGAAACTTTATCCTATCCTCAATTTGAACAAACATGTTTTTGAAACCATGGTTTGTATTCTGATATTTCATGATCTTACCTCCTAATGCACCAATTGGTTCATCTGGAATATTGGCAAAAGCACGGATAGAATTATGAACAATACTATCCCTGCCATTATCAATATGATAACAGGTTCAAGCAAAGCAGTAAGCGTACTCACTGCAGTGGCAACATTGTCTTCATACGTTACAGCGATCTTCTCAAGCATGTTTTCCAGTTCTCCACTCTGTTCTCCAACAGCTATCATCCTTGTTACCATTGGTGGGAAAACCCCACTTGCTCTTAAAGGTGCTGAAATAGAGGAGCCTTCTACTATGGAGACCTTTGCCTTTTCTATTGCCTGACCAATAACACTGTTGTTAACAATTGTTTTGACTATATCCATAGCCTTTACCACTGGCACCCCGCTTTTCAGTAATGTAGCTAAAGTGCGTGCAAACCTCGCTATAATAACCAGTTTTATAAGCCTTCCGAAAACAGGAATCTTAAGTAAAAAAGCTTCATATTTCTTACGCCCATTCTCAGTCTTTATATACCATCTGAATATATAATAAGCACCTATAAGCAATATTACAAATACATACCAGTATGAACTCATCATATTGCTTATAAAGATAAGCATTCTCGTAAAGATCGGTAGTGTTTGATTAACGTCCTTGAATAGTTGTGTTACCTTGGGAATAACAAATGTCATAAGTGTTATAACAACAAGTGTGGCAAGCACAATCATGATTGCAGGATAAATCAATGTGGCTATCACCCTGTTTCTCAGCCTCACCTGTGTTTCTATATAATCCGCAAGCCTCTGAAGTACCACATCCAGTGCACCACTTGATTCACCAGCAGATACCATATTCACATAAAACTCCGGAAAGACCTTTGGAGCTGTCTTTAATGCATCTGCAAACGTGCTTCCCTCATTGATCTTTGTTTTAACATTGCTCAGTATCCGTTTTAATTTGATCTTATCCACCTGTTCAAGAACCGCATCAAGCGCATCAACAAGCGTTAGCCCGGCGCCTATGAGGCTTGAAAGCTGCCTTGTTACAATTGCAACATCCTGCTGTTTTATACTTGTCAGGAGATCAGACACACTTGTTTTAGCTATATTATCAGATTGCTCTTCTACCTCCTGTTTGAATTCAGTAGCGTATATACCATTTTCTTTAAGCTTTACCCTTGCAGTGTGCTGATTGTCTGCTTCTATTACACCACGTATGGATTTGCCCTGAACTGTGAATCCCCTGTATTCAAATATTGGCATATATATCAAACAACCTCTGTTACTTCTTCCTGAGTAACCCTCAAAACCTCTTTAATAGTTGTAATGCCATTGATAACCTTTTTAATACCATCTTCCTTTAAGGTAGTCATACCCTTTTTCATTGCAGCATGCTTTATCATTGTGGAATCAACACCCCTTGTGATCATCGAACGTATCTCATCATCAATGATGAGTATCTCATAAATACCGGTTCTACCTTTGTACCCTGTGTTAACACAGTTTACACAACCATTACCCTTATAAAGTACATTGTCCTTAAGCTGATCCCTTGTGATCCCTATCTCCATTAACTCCTCTTCTGTTGGTGTGTAAGGTGTTTTACATACCGGGCATATTGTTCTTACAAGTCTCTGTGCTATTATTGCAACGACAGAAGAAGATACAAGAAATGGTTCAATGCCCATGTCTATCAACCTTGTTATGCCACCTGCTGAGTCGTTTGTGTGTAGTGTGGAAAAAACGAGATGCCCGGTCAGTGATGCCTGAACAGCTATCTCTGCAGTCTCCCTATCTCTTATTTCACCAACAAGCACAATATCAGGATCCTGCCTGAGAATAGAACGTAAACCATTTGCAAACGTTAGATCTATCTTTGGATTAACCTGTATCTGTCCGATACCCTTTATCTGATACTCTACAGGATCCTCAATGGTCAATATATTAACCTCAGGCGAATTAAGTACAGACAACACAGAGTACAGAGTTGTTGTTTTACCACTTCCTGTTGGTCCTGTTACAAGAATAATGCCATTACTCCTTCTTATAAGTTGCTTTACGAGTTTCAGTTTCTCATCCGAGAGCCCTATATTATCAAGTCCAATAAGCACGCTTGACCTATCAAGCAACCTCATAACAACCCTCTCTCCAAAAGAGGTTGGGATAACAGATGTTCTTATATCAATATCCTTACCAGCGATCTTGATACGAATTCTTCCATCCTGAGGTAATCTCTTTTCAGCAATGTTCATACCTGCCATTACCTTAACCCTTGAGATAATACTTGACTGAAATCGTTTTGGAGGCTTTATGATTTCGTACAGTATGCCATCTATACGGTATCTAACAGAGAGCTCCTTTTCAAATGGTTCTATATGTATATCACTTGCCCTTTTCTTCACCGCCTCAAATAGCAGTGAATTGATCAACCTTATAATAGGAGCTTCATCCGTTGCATCAAGCAGATCCTCTGGTTCGCTTAACTCCTGCGCAACATGATCAAGATTTGCCTCTTCAAGTTCATCAACCATCTCTTCTGTACTCACATCTATTCTGTCGTAGTATATATTAACAGCATTCATAACATCCCTCTGCGTTACAAGCACAGGTATAACAGGCATACCAAGGAAGTGTTCAGCATCATTTATAGCCTCAATGTTTGTAGGATCAGTTATGCCAAGTCTAACAAACCCATTTATCTTATCTATCGGAATTATACCAAAACGTCTTGAAAAGGTTTTAGGAAACTTCTGGATCAATTCCACATCTAACTTCATGCCTGTCAGATTGGGTATGTACTCTATATCAAACTGCTCTGCCAGAGCCTTAACAAGATCAACATCTGTTATAAATTTGAATCTGGTTACAAGCAGTTCACCCAGCCTGCCTCCCTTTTCCTTCTGGTAGGTGAGTGCTTCTTCCAGTTGCTCAGGTGTTATAATGTTTGAGAGTAATTCTCCTAATAAAACATGTTTTTTCATGGTTTGTTTGTTGTCTCAGCTGGTTTTATGGCTTGATTGGTGAATGTGTTTCCGGTTAGCGGCACAGCAGTTGTTGTGGAGGTTGGCTCTTCTAATGCTTTTGGGGTAACAACTTCAGGTATACCTGTTGTTATTGTTGTTCCAGTTACCTGCTGTGTAAATGAGGTGCCTGTAATAGTTGATAATGAGGTGCCTGTAATAGTTGATGTGGTTCCAGTTGTAATAGCGGTTCCGGTTGTAATAGTGGTACCTGTTTCTGTTAATGATTTCTGACCAACTGTAAATTCTCCCTCAGGCGTAATATATGTTTCACCGGTAAACAACAGAGGAGCTGGCGGTTTTGTGTTCTCTTTCATAGCCTTATTCATCTCATCAAATGTTGCCTTAAATGGGCTGTTCTTCAGCTCATAACCAAATGTCTCTTTCTCAAATTTTCTGGATTGTTCTTCTTTCATCTCATTTATCTTGGCTATGTCTGCTTCACTCTTTACTATGTAAGGAGTAAGAAAGATCATAAGGTCTGTTTTGTCCTTTGATTTGTTTGAATATCTGAAAAGCCATCCAATTAATGGGAGATCCCCAAGGAATGGAATCTTACTCTCACTCACACTTGAGTTGTTTTGCAGTAATCCTCCAATCACTATTGTGCTTCTGTCCTTAACTGTAACCACAGTTTGTGCAGATCGTTTTGAAGTTGTAATTCCAACTTCATTGGCATTCAATCCCTGTGGTGAAGGTATAATAGAGGTAAGCTCGAAATCCAGCTTCAATCTTACATAATCTCCTGCATTGATCTGTGGTGTGATTTTAAGCTTCAAGCCCACATCCTGTCTCTGAACGAACGTCTGTGTATATCCACTGATCTGACCAATTGCCTGACCTGTTGGAATAGGTACATTTTCTCCAACCATGATCTCTGCAGGCTCATTGTCTGTTGCAAGAATATTAGGGGTGGATAACACGTTGGCTTCACTGTTGGTCTCAAGTGCATTGATAAATGCAATAATGTTAGGATACGTAACCCCATTAAGTGTGATGGTACCATTTATAACACCCATTGATATACCAGATTGACTGAATGGTCCAAGTGGGCTTGTCGTTGTTGGAAGCATCTGACTTCCTGCACCCATATTACTGACTGCACCCACCTGTGTCCCTCCGGAATAAAGGTTTGGTATGGCATTGAGATCAACACCGAGTTGCTTTGAGCCACTGAGTGAAAGCTCGGCAATAACCGCCTGAACATAAACCTGTCTTCTTCTTATATCAAGTTGCTGTACAACATTCTTAATAACCTGATAATCCTGTGGTGACGCTATAATGATAAGAGAGTTTGTAGATGGGTCAGCTGTTATCTTTACACCACCTGAGAGCTGAGCTACTGATGGACCATGCTGAGCTGGTTGACCTGGCATGGATGGTGTGGTGCTACCAGCAAGCGTTGCAAGGGTTGAAGCAAGCTTTTCTGCATTTGCATTTTTAAGGTAGTAAACATGTATCTGCCCTTCACCTGCTACAGGTACATCTAATTTCTGGATCAAAGCTTCAATTGATGCTATCTCTTCTGCACTTGCAACAACAATAATAGAGTTTGTCCTGTCATCAGACAGAACCTTAATGGGTTGAGACTGAGCTGGTTGGTTTGGTCTGAAGAAACCCAATACAGGTTTTGTTTGGCCCGAATAAAGATTGCTTATTATACTGGCAATACTTTGAGCTGTAGCGTATTTAAGTCTTATCACCTGAATGGTTTGTCTGTTTATATCTGTGTCCAGCTCTTTGATGATCTTCAGAAGCCTATCTATATTTGACGCGGATTCTGTAATGATCAGGGTGTTTGTTGGGTCGTACGGCTGAATGTTTCCAAACGATGATAAAAAGGGTCTCAAAACATTAGCCATATCATTTGCAGTTATATAGTGAAGTGGAACTACCTGTGTAATATAAACATCGCTTCTCTTTTCAGGCTCTCTACCAAAATATGTGCTTATGTCTGCTCCTTTTGCAGACTGCAACTGCATGATCTTTATAACATTGCCAGTCCCAACGGTTGTTAACTGGTTCACCTGCAGGACAGATTCAAATATCCTCCACGCCTCATCTATGGTTACCGGCGTTGGGGATATGATGGTAACCTTACCAGAAACATTTTGCCCAAGTATAAAGTCCTTACCTGTGATCTTGCTTATTACCTTAATAAAGTCCTTTATATCAACATCATTGAAGTCCATTGTAACCTTAGGCGTTTCTGTGGACTTCTTTTTTAACACTGGTTTGTGTACTGTAACAGATGTAATGGCCAGACCTGGTTCCTGAGCTTGCAGAGGAACAACTCCAGCTATTACCAATACTACAAATGAAATTATTGTTATAAATCTTTTAATCATTTGCCACCTTTACTGAACTGTATAATTTAATGTCATTGGCTGTCCATTTCTATCAATATTTAATGTAAATCGTCTTTCATTTTGTAATTGTTGAAAAAGCTGTAACGCACTCTCAGGTGTTGTTACCTGAATCCCATTCACACTATGGATCACATCTCCATCCTGTAAGCCTATGTTTGCATAGATACTTCCTGGCGTTATAGCAAATATCCTGTAACCATTTATCTTATTGCCCTCTATATTCGGTACAACCCTTGCCTGCGTAAGCAACTCACCCATATTCTGTGTGGCTGACTTGAACTGGCTTTCAGGTATTACATAGCTACTCTGTCCAACCTTCTGTATATTGTATCCACCCATTGAGGGTACATTTTCAACACCCTGATTTCCCTCTTCATACATACTTAATTCTTCTTTAGCACCATTGTGCAATAAGATCACCTTTTTTCTTTCTATTGCAATAACAATAGCACCACCAATAGAATCTTTTACCCTGTACACATTTACATCGTTGTTAAGCTGTATTACAGCATAAGCATACTCAGGTGAACCGGCAACAGTTCCAAGCAGTTTAGCGTTTAGATTACTTTTGTAAACAGGTCCTGCATTTCCGCTGGCAAGTGCTTCAAGGTTGTTTGCTGATGAATTGAAGATATTTCTTTCTATAATAATCTGATAGTATTTTTGTTCTTTTTTTATACTCGGAAGAGCTATCTTTTGCTCAATGCTACCACTACTGTTGATAGCAGGAAGCACAAACAATTTTGATCTTATATACGAGGCTGTAAAAGATGCCATAAGATATGAAACAGGAATCAATAAGAGGATGTTGATCAACCATGAATATTTTTTAAACAACTCTATATAATTCATATGTCCCTTCTGATACGTCTGTATGCTTTAAAAGTGTTAATTCACTTAATATCATACTTTTTAATGCTTCTATACCTGTTCCATTTATTGCTGATACACATATACTTTTCTCATATTTATTTGTTAGGTTCCTCAGGGAAACAGCAGGATCCAGTTTGTCTATTTTGTTAAAAACATAAATTATAGGTTTTTTGTCTGTACTTATTTCTTCCAGCACATCCATAACAATCTTTATGTCATTTTCGTAATCAGGTTTTGAAATATCAATAACAAGAAGAAGGAGATCTGCATTGGAAACGTCCTCTAACGTGGTTCTGAATGCCTTTATGAGCTGAATAGGAAGTCTATCTATAAACCCGACAGTGTCTGTAATAATCGCATAAACACCATTTTCGAAATAAAGCCTTCTTGAAATCGGATCCAGGGTTGTAAACAATTCTTCGTCTGTTTTTACAAAGGATTTTGTAAGCGTATTGAGTAGTGTTGATTTACCGGCGCTGGTATAACCAACAAGCGAAACAACCGGTATATCAAATTTTATGCGTTTACTCTGTTGAGTCAACCTCTGGGTCCTGACTGCCTCCATAAGCTGTTTGATCTTCTTTAACCTATCCTTTATTTTTCTTCTATCCATTTCTAATTTGGTTTCACCAGGGCCTCTGGTTCCTACCCCACCACCTGTTTGGGACATTACTATACCTTTACCTGTTAGTCTTGGTAGCATGTATCTAAGCAGAGCCTCTTCTACTTCGAGCTTGCCTTCCCTGGAGTGTGCATGTTTCGCAAAAATATCTATTATTAACCTCGTTCTATCTATGATCCTCTTCTCCACCATGGTCTCTATATTCCTCTGCTGCTGGGGGCTCAACTCTGTATTCAACACCACAACATCAGCATTACATCTTTTAGCAGCCTCATTTATTGTCTGAATCTGGCCGGGTCCAAACAGTGTAGAACTACGGGGCGCCCTTATCCTCTGGACAATTGTTTCCACAACATTTCCGCCATCTGTATTGATAAGTGAAATAAGTTCAGCTATGTGCTGAGAGATCTCAGCATTTGATTCTTTTCCCATGATTACGTGTACAGCCAGCACCCTGTCGCGTGTGTCTTTCAAGATGCACTCCACCTTATGAGCACTATCCCGTGCTTATAGATAAGCTGTTTTTCCGGATTTTCAAGCATGATTGAGTAACTGTCAAATCCAGTTATTACTCCCTGGACAACTGTTCCTGATAACAGCTCAATAGAAACTGTGGTCTTATCCCTTCTCAACTGGTTTAAAAGTTGATCCTGAATATTGATGGGCGAATTTTTATGAGTGTTAGTCTCTGCTATAGCCTTTGTACCATTGTTAACTTTGTTTTTCTGAAACTCTCCTATTCTGGTCATAAACCCTCCATTATTGCCTATTATAGTATATTCTGGCATCTGTTATTATACTTCTAATCTCAGCAAATAATCTTTCATCTGGCATTATGTTCAGGTAATCCGGTAGTTCTATAATATATTTCTTTTTATTCTCTTTTATGTAATCAAAAATTACTTTTGCATTTCCTCTGTACCTCATGAGACAATCACGGATCAAATTCATGCTATCCTCGGTTAGTGAACCAAAGTCAGCCTCTATATGAACCTCCTGTATGAGATTGGGTAAAGCCTGATCTATTGAAAAGATCTTTTCCGCTATGATCTTCACTATCCGATTATCCTCTGTATCGCTATCATTCTCCTGTTCCTCTATTTTAACAACCCCTTTAACAATTACAGGTTTATTCCCTTTTATCACATTCAAAACGCTGGCATAGAGGCTGGAAAATATCACAACCTCAACAGCATTTTCCTCGTCTGAAAGAACTGCGAAAGCCATGGATTGTCCACTCTTTTTTACCTTGTTCTCTTTTACAGATGTAAGCATACCACCAACAGTAACTGTTTGCCCCTCCTTTTCAATAAGTTCACCTAAACTTGTATCGGTAAATTGCTTAAGTTCCTTTTCGTAATTGTTGAGTGGTGTTCCAGAGATATAAACATCCAGCAATTCCTTTTCATAAGAGAGCTTTTCAAGCTCTGTCCATTCCTGTTGTTCTTCTTTACTGGCATAAAATGCCACTGTGTCAGGTTTAAATAATTCATTCTGACCTATAGTTTTAGCAGATACCGCGTACAATCTATCCAGAGAATTAAACATCTCAGCCCTTTTTTTACCTGTGTAATCAAAAGCACCAGCCTTGATAAGGCTCTCCACAACCTTTTTATTCACCTTTGATTGATCCACACGTGCTAAGAAATCTGAGAGAGATTCAAATGGCCCATCTTTTCTTGCATTTATTATGGCATCTATTGCAGCATCTCCAATATTTTTAATACCTATGAATCCAAATCTGATGTTGTTGTCCTCTATAGAAAAATTTCTTTGAGATTTATTTATATCAGGTCCCAAAATATTTATTCCCACTTTTCTGCAATAATTAACATAGTGTGGTAGTTTTGCTGTTTTTTGACTTTGTTTTGTAGCAATATTGGAAAGCGTGGCAGTCATGAACTCTATAGTGTAGTATGTTTTAAGATAGGCAGTCCATATAGCGACAAGCGCGTACGCAGCACTGTGGGATTTATTAAATGCATATTCTGCAAAGCTTCTCAACTGTGAGAACAACTCTTCTGCATCTGCCTTTTTTACTCCTTTTTTAACAGCACCATCCACGAATTTTTTATGAAGGATAGGAAGGTTCTCCTCTTCCTTTTTTGAAATTACCTTTCTCACATAATCAGCTTCTTCAAGGCTAAAACCCGCGATCTCACTTGCTATTTTCATAACCTGTTCCTGAAACAGGATAACACCGTACGTATCCTTCAGAATATCATTCAATGCTTTAAACTTGTGTGACGCTGAACCTTTCTCTTTATTTTTTACAAACTCATCTATCCATGCCATTGGCCCTGGTCTGTATATGGCATTAACCGCTAAAATATCTTCAAACTTTGAAGGCTTGATCTTTTTCAGGGTATTTTGCATACCTGTACTTTCCAGCTGAAACAATCCAACGCTATCACCCCTCTGCATTGCCTCATAAAGTTTCTCATCCTCAAGGTCTATGTTGTTAAGGTCTACGTCTTCATTGCGATGTTTTTTTACAAGCCGTTTTGTTTCATCAATAACAGTAAGTGTTGCAAGTGCAAGTAGATCAAATTTTATAAGTCCAACCTTCTCAACATACTTCCATTCATATCCTGTAACAATGTTTCCAGTCTTATCTTTATAAAGCGGTAAATACTCATCAAGGGGCTTATCAGAAATTACAACCCCACTTGCATGTAAGGATTTATCCCTCAGGAGCCCTTCAAGTTTTAAAGCTATATCAAGCATTTCTTTTATCTTTTCGTCTTTCTTACTCATCTCGCTTAACTGTGGAATAATCTTTATTGCATCTTCAAGCGGCATCTTTTGTGGGATCAGCTTCGTCAGACCATCAACCGTACTGTAGGGAATATCAAGCACCCTTCCGACATCCTTTACAACCACCCTTGATTGTAAAGGGTGAAATGATGTAATACGTGCAACCTTATTGGCTCCATATTTGTTCTTCAGGTAATCTACAACCTCATCAACCCTATCTGCTGAAAAGTCCATATCAATATCTGGCAGGCTGATACGGCTTTTATTTAAAAAACGTTCAAAATACAAACCGTACTTTATAGGGTCTATTCCTATAATTCCTATAGCATAGGCGACGAGGCTTCCTGCTGCAGAACCCCTGCCAGGACCTGTTGGTATATTGTGTGCCTTTGCGTACTGAATAATATCTCTTACTATCAAAAAGTAGCTTGAGAAGTTTGTTTGTTTGATCGTTTCAAGTTCCAATTCCAATCTATTCCAGTATTCCTGTTCTTTTTCCTTCATGTAGGGATGCTTTTGAATAAGCTCTTTTAATCCTGCAACAGCAAATTCACGTAATATTTCATCATAACTCTTATCTGTATTAAAACTTATCTTTGGGAAATGAAACTTGCCTATCTCTATCTCAACATTACATCTATTGGCTATCTCCCATGTTGATTCAAGTGCCTCAGGATGAGAGGCAAATTCTTTTGCCATCTCTTCCTGTGTCTTAAGGTACAATTCTTGAGTGGAAAACCTCATCCTGTTGGCATCTGTTAGTTTCTTTTTTGTTTGAATACACAACAGTACATCGTGTGCTTTTGCATCTGATCTATCAAGGTAATGAACATCGTTCGTTGCCACTACAGGTATATGAAAGTTCTTTGAAATATCGTAAATAGCGTTATTCACTGCAAACTGCTCTTTAATACCATTGGATTGAACCTCGAGGAAAAAATCATCTTTGAATATTTCCCTGTACTCTTCAACCGCTTTTATAGCCCCGGCTGCATTACCTGATAAAAGTTTGGATGGTATCTCCCCGTGCAGGCATGCAGACATAGCTATTAAGCCATTATGATAATCTGCAAGCAGGGCTTTATCAATCCTTGGTTTTACATAAAAACCATCAGTATGGGCTATACTGGTCAACTTTAAGAGGTTTTTGTAACCTGTTTGATCCTTTGCGAGTAGTATTAAATGGTACAGATCAGAATTTACGCCCTTATTTTTATGATCCTCTGTTATATATATCTCTACACCTATGATGGGTTTTATACCCTTTTCTCTCATCTTTATGTAAAAATCTATTGCACCAAAAATATTACCGTGATCCGTCATTGCAACAGACGTCATACCATACGTCTTAAGTCTCTCAGCAAGCCTGTCAATATGAACAGCCCCATCAAGCAGGCTATACTGTGTATGTAAATGAAGATGGACAAAGCTATACGGAGTTCCCATTATGCTACTCCCATTCTATAGTGCTCGGCGGCTTTGAGCTGATATCATAAACCACCCTGTTTACACCCACAACCTCGTTGATGATCCTTGAAGATAATCTATCCATAAGCTCATATGGTAATCTTGCCCAGTCAGCTGTCATTGCATCATTACTGTTAACTGCTCTGATGGCTATGACATACTCGTATGTTCTTTCATCGCCCATTATACCCACTGTTTTCAATGGTAGCAACACTGCAAAGTACTGCCATAATGTTGAATGTAAAGAGGATTTTTCTATCTCTGTTCTGACTATGAGATCCGCCTTTCTCAAAATATCAATACGTTGTGGCGTAATTTCTCCAAGTATCCTTATACCCAGCCCCGGACCAGGGAATGGCTGTCTGTTAAGAATGCTTTCTGGCATATCAAGCAGTCTACCAATGCTTCTTACTTCATCTTTAAATAATAATCTTAACGGTTCAAGCGTTTTCAGTCTCATTCTTGAAGGTAAGCCACCAACGTTATGATGGCTTTTGATGGTTTGCGAAGGACCAACATAAGAAGTACTTTCTATAACATCAGGGTAAAGCGTGCCCTGAAGTAGCCATTTGAATTTTTTGTTTGATGCGTGTTTTTCAAATACTTCCACGAATGTTTTACCTATGATCTTTCTTTTCTTTTCAGGATTTGTAACACCCTTCAGTCTTGTTAAAAAAAACCTGGAGGCATCTATATACTTCACATTTAACCCCATTGTTTTGAATGCTGCCATTACTTCCTCTTGTTCACCCTGTCTTAGTAAACCATTATTTATAAACACAAGCTTAAGGTTATCACCTATTGCACGTTTTGTCAGGACAGAGGCAACTGCTGAATCAACACCACCGCTTATAGCACCTATAACCAGATCATTACCAACCTTTTCTCTTATCTCCTTAACGGTTGTTTCTATAAACTCACTGAGATCCCATCTCTGGGTTATATTACAGAATTTTATAAAGTTTTCAAGGATACGTCTGCCATCCACTGTATGAGAGACTTCAGGATGGAATTGTAAACCAAATATGGGTTTGACTTTATGCTGGAAAGCAGCAACAGGAGAGTTAAGGGATGATGCTATTACCTCAAAATCTTCTGGTATCTTTTCAATACGATCCGAATGACTCATCCATACAGTATGTCTTGTTTGTTCACACATATCTTTAAATATGGGCGATCTGCATGTTAACTCTATTTCAGCCCTTCCATACTCCCTTTGCTTTGAACGCTGAACAATACCGCCCATCTTATATGTTATGTACTGCATACCATAGCATATGCCGAGTACAGGCAAACCAAGGTCAAAGAGCTTATTGTCTGGTTTTGGAGCATCCTTTTGATACACACTGTAAGGGCTGCCAGATAGAATTATACCCTTTGCATTCAAAGCCAGTATCCTATCCGGGGCAACATTAAATGGCACAATATGTGAATATACACCAAGCTCCCTTATGCGTCGTGAAATGAGCTGTGTGTATTGAGAACCAAAGTCCAGAATTACAATAGACTCCTGCATATATGTTGCTGTTTAAAATTCCAGTCTATAATTGGGTGCTTCTTTTGATATGGATACATCATGTACATGACTTTCTCTGAGCCCGGCTGAAGTGATCTTTACAAATTTAGCCTTTTGCTTTAATTCTGATATATTTCTGGCTCCAACGTAGCCCATCCCTGCTTTCAAGCCTCCAAGCAACTGGTAAATAACAGATGCTAATGAACCTTTGTATGGTACCCTTCCCTCTATACCTTCAGGTACAAACTTTGTTTCATCTTCTAAATATTCCTGAGCATATCTGTCCTTTGAACCTGCCTTCATTGCCTCTATTGAACCCATACCTCTATAAACCTTGTAGGTTCTACCACCAAAGAAAACAAACTCTCCAGGGCTTTCATCAGTTCCTGCAAAAAGGTTCCCAATCATAACTGAATCAGCACCTGCTGCAATCGCCTTTGTAATATCCCCTGAAAACTTGATACCACCATCAGCAATAATGGGTACATCCGTTGTTTTAGCCACTCGATAAGCATTCATTATAGCAGTTATCTGAGGTACACCAATCCCGGCTACAATCCTCGTGGTACATATAGAACCTGGTCCAACCCCTATCTTTACTGCATCCACACCAGCCTCTATCAATGCCTTTGTTCCTTCCTCTGTTGCCACATTTCCTGCTATAATATCTACATCAGGATATGTGTTCTTAAGCTCTCTAACAAAATTGATAACGCCTTTGGAATGTCCATGTGCAGTATCAACAACAAGGCAGTCAACTCCACATTTAACAAGTGCAGAAGCCCTTTCCTCTTTATCATTAGATATACCAAGTGCAGCTCCAACCATTAACCTGCCAAACTTATCCTTGGTTGCGAGTGGGAACTTTATGGTTTTCTCAATGTCTTTAACAGTGATAAGTCCTTTTAGCTCACCTTTGCTATTTACGACGAGTAACTTTTCTATCCTGTGCTTATGAAGAAGCTTTTTAGCCTGTTCAAGTGTAACGTTTTCTCCTGCAGTAATAAGTCTACCTTTGGTCATTACATCCTTTATCGGCTTGTCAAGATCATCTTCAAACCGCATATCCCTATTGGTTAATATACCAACAAGTTTACCATTTTTAACTATAGGTAATCCTGAGATGTTGTGCTTTCGCATAAAAGCAACTGCCTCCCTTAACTTGCTCTCAGGAGACATGGTTACTGGATCAGTAATTATATAGCTCTCATACTTTTTTACCTTCAGGACCTCTTCTACCTGTTTCTTTATGCTCATATTTTTATGTATAATCCCTATACCACCCTGTTGAGCCATTGTTATTGCTGTTGCTGATTCTGTAACAGTATCCATTGCAGCACTTACAAGCGGTATACGCAGTGTAATATGTCTTGATAGTTTTGTTTCAAGATTTACATCCTTTGGCAAAACTCTGGATTCACCAGGCAAAAGTAACAGGTCATCAAATGTATAACCCTCTGTTATGTAAAAATGTTCATTCGCTTCAGACATGTATATACTTCCTTCCTTATATTTATCTGGCTGGAATAACAAGTTTTGTTCCCACAACCAGATAATTTGGATTTTTGATCACTTTTTTGTTTGCATCATAGATTTTGTACCATAACCTTGCATCCCCATAGTATATAGCAGCCAACCAGTGCAGATCCTCACCTGGTTTCACTATATGCGTGGTTTCTGTATTTACGTACACTGGCATACCTGTTAATACCTCACCAGGAACAATATGGGGTGGCTTTGTTATTAATTTCTCAGGCTGTGGTTGCTCCTCAACAGGGGTTTGAACTGCTGTCTGAGGAACCTGAGGCGTAACTGTTTGTATTGTGGGTGTGGTTACTTCTGTAGTGGTTGTTGAGGGCGTAACCGGCAGTTCTGCAGATGGCTGGATAACAGAGGTTGGTGTTTGAGTAACTGCCTGTAATGGTTGTAATTCAGGTGAAACCGGAGAAACGGTCACAGGTGCAGGACCTGGTAAACCAGTGGGTGCGGGTGCAGGCATGGGTGCCTGTTGTTCCACTGGTTGTAAAGATGGTGCGACCGGAGAGGTTTGTAATGCTCCTGTTGTAGAAGTTATGGGTATACCTGGAATAGCACCTTCAGGCATGGGTGTAATGGGTTGCTCTCCTATCGAAGGAACCACACCAGCAGGTTGAGGTACGTTTTCTGAAGGTTGTACAGGTTGAATGGATGTTGGTGTTTCAGGAATAGCAGAGGTCTGCGATGTCAGTGGTACAACCTCAAGATTTTCTATCTGTGGTAGCTGTATGGTTTCACTTCCACCTGCTGGAGGCGGTATTATAGCCTGTCCTGTGTCTGATGTCTGTGCATAAACGTATGGCAATAGCCCAAACATTACGATATATCCTATAATGGATATCAACAACAAAAGATTTTTTTTCATTGTATCATCCCCTTTAACCCTTCCGGGCTGTTTAAAATATTTACAACATATTGCATGGCATTGGAAAGTACATAGTATGCTGCATGAATATTATTCTTTACCAATCTATCAAACCCTTCCTTTGATATGGTCAAAAGCTCTACATCCTCTTTTGCCCTTACTGTAACCTGCCTTTCACCGCCCAGAAACAGCGATAATAAGCCAAGCACATCACCACCTGAAAGCTCTCCTATTACAGACTCCTTTTTATCCCTGGTATCTTTTAGAATCTCCACCCTGCCTGAGATTATTATAAACATTGCATTAGCAGGCATACCTTCTGCGAATATAACGGTTTCAGGAGGCACACTAACTGTCTCTGCAATACTTGCCAGTACATTAACAACCTTTTCATCCATCCCTTTAAAAAGGGTGTTTTCCTTTAAAACCTTTACAATGTTCATACATTTATAATTACTCCAGTATTTTAAATTATCAAGTTATCATGGATGCTGTTTTTGATAGATCTTTGAAAATTCTACATAATTGTTGGCAAGTGATAGTATATGGTCAATATCCTCCTGTGTCAGTTCTCTTTTCACAACAGCTGGAACCCCTGCAACGAGTGTACGTGGTGGCACAATCATACCCTCTTTAACAAGACTGCCAGCAGCCACAATGGATTGTTCACCCACAACAGCACCATCAAGTATAATAGCACCTATGCCTATCAGGCACATACTTTTTATCCTGCATCCATGAACTATGGCACCATGTCCTATGGTAACATCATCTCCGATAAACAATGGGTGGGTTCTGTGTGTAATATGTAAAACGCTTGAGTCCTGAATGTTTGTTCTTGCACCTATTCTTATATAGTTTTCATCGCCCCTTATAACTGCATTGAACCAGACAGAGCTATCCTTCCCAATAACAACATCACCAACTACGACTGCATTGGGTGCTATGTATACACTCTCATGGATCTCTGGCATTTTTCCATTGTATGAAAGTTTCATTATCTTACCTTCAGGGTATATTACCACGTTTTTATACAGGTTGTAAACCTTTTGCTTTTTTAGTAATAAGTGCATCTGTGCTTCTACATTTTATGCAAAAGTTCAGGAATTAAGTGTAAGCACAAATTTTGACTGAAAAGTACAGTGAGGAAATTTTTCATTAGCTTTGAGTTGTCATTGAGGGGTTGAAAACGACGAAGCAATCTATCAGTAGAAAGAGATTGCCTCCTGAGTTTCCCACTTTTTACAGTCGAAATTAAATAGGTTGATTTATCAATATGTTACAAGTAATAAATTGGTGTGAAACCGCACTACGTCTTGTTATGCACCTTTCCCCCCGTTAGAAGTTTTACACCGTTTGCCACTATTGGCCTTTATAAAAGGTTACCAATGAACAAGGTAACTTCTGCCGGGGTTTACTGAATGAATCAATAGTGAAGGGATGATTGAAATGTTTCCCCTCGTAAGAAAAGAAAGGGATTGTAGAAGCTCGAACTTCGGTGTCATTCCTCTTAAGATAAGAGGAAAAGAAGGAGTTATGAGTTTGTTTAAACGAATAGCGAATGTAAAAAGTAACTCCGACCCATGCCCCGCTTGGGTACCCCGTCCCTCTTATGTAAGAGGGATAACACAGAAGTTTAAGAGCGGGACGGAGAAACAGATCCCCTGTCTCTCTTTATATTATTTGTCCAGTAAAAGTTATGGAACACGTTAAGCTTAATCTAAGAGGGGGATTGGAAAATAACAGACAATACCCTTAACCCGAAAAATGCAATAGGGAAGTTTGTGTAATGAGTGATGGGGTACTCCGAACGAACCCGTAGGGGCTTAAAATTTTAAGACCCTACCACATTATTGCATTTTTTGGGGTAACCGAGGGGCACACTCAAAACTTCTTATACGATTGGGAACCCCGAATATCAGAGTTTTACTTCTTTTAGAAACTTTACACTGGCATCAGGCAAAGAAGGATTAATATACATACCAGTACCAATCTCAAAACCAGCTGTTCTTGTCACCCTTGTAACAATGGATAAGTACCAGTGGAAGTATTTAACATCACATTCTAAAGGTGAGAGTGAATGTATTACATAATTGAAGTCTGGATCACCAAGCCCTATGTACAATCTCTGTAACACCTCTTTCAGTATACTGGCTAAATCATGAAGCTCTGAATCAGTTATGCTACCAAAACATCCCCTGTGTCTTTTGGGAAAGATCCATATATGAAATGGTGATAGAGCTGAGTATGGTATGAAGGCTACAAAAGACTCGTTCTGAGATATTATCCTGACCCCATCGTTCAGTTCTTCTTTAAGGATAAGACAATAAAGGCATTCTCCAAAATCATCATAGTATCGTAGTGCCTCCTCTATTCTGTTCCTGAGGCGCCCTGGTATTACAGGTGTACCAACTATCTGCGAGTGAGGATGTTGTAAAGAGGTTCCTGCCCTTAATCCGTGATTTTTAAAGATTATAACATGCTCTATATAGCTAATCTTATAAAAATCTAAAAACCTTACCTTGTATGCAAATAAAATACTTTCAACATCTGAAACTGATAATGTTGCTATTGAGGCACTGTGAATTGGTGTATCTATTATTACCTCATGTAAGCCTGCACCGGTCATGAATTTCTTCACCTTTGTGCTCTCCCTGGTGATATTGGATTCTGGTGTAACCGCTGCAAACTTGTTTGGAACAACCCTGACCTGCCACTCACCATTTTTATTGTTTATTCTAAATGTTTCTGGTGGCGTTTGTGCCTCATTTCCGGGGCACAGGGGACAGGTTTCAACATAAACCGGCAGTTCTTCTTTCTTCTTTGTTATTTTAAAATCCTCTGGCCTCTTCGCCCTCTCTGGTGCAATAATAACCCAGTCACCTGTAATAAAGTTAAATCTTAACTCTGACATAGCCCTTATTTTTGATTATTTAAAAGGGTCCTTAAAAACTATTGTCTGTTCTCTTTCAGCTCCAACTGAGAGTATATAAACCTTAACACCGGTATAAGATTCTATAAAGCTTATGTAGTGTTTCATTTCTCTGGGAAGTGATTCAGGATCACGCGCGTTTTTAAGTGTTTCCCAACCTTTTATCTCTTCAAAATTGGGTTTACATCTTTCAAAGTCAGCAAGGTTAGAGGGTACATAATCAATCTTTTTACCATCAAGTGTATAAGATGTAGCAAATTTAATCTTATCTAAACCACTAAGCACATCAGCCTTTGTTATAGCAATACCTGTTAAGCCATTAATCATTGCAGAGTATTTTAAAGCAACAAGATCAAGCCATCCACATCTTCTGGGCCTTCCAGTAGTAGCTCCGTATTCTGCCCCTACACTACGAATCTTATTACCCACTTCATCAAATAATTCTGTAGGAAAAGGTCCTTCTCCTACCCTCGTAGTGTATGCCTTTGAAACACCTATAATCTCTGTAATCTTTGTTGGAGGAACACCTGAACCAGTGCAAACTCCACCCGCGGTTGTATTGGAGCTGGTTACAAATGGGTAAGTACCATGATCTACATCCAGCATTGTTCCCTGTGCACCTTCAAACAATACTTTTTTGTTGTTTTTTATCTGGTTGTTCAAAAATAAAGGCCCTTCTACCACAAACTCCTTTATTATCCTGCCATAAGCGTTGTACTCTTCATAGATCTTTTCAACATCAAACCCTTTATGAGAGAATACAGTCTTTACATAATCATTGATGTCAGGTAATATGTCAGAAAGTTTTTGCCTGAATTGTTCAGGGTTTATGAGATCCCATACCCTTATTCCTCTTCTGCCTATCTTTGATTCGTATGAAGGACCAATTCCTCTTCCTGTTGTACCTATTTTTTTTGCACCTCTTTTTTGCTCAAGCAATACATCCATCTCTCTATGATAGGGCATTATCACATGTGCGGTTCCACTTATCTTTAATGCACCTTCAACCTGGTAACCATGTTTCTTAAGATTTTCCATCTCCTCTATTAAGCCCTTGGGATCAATAACAACACCGGGTCCTATCAGGCATATTTTATTCTTATGCAACATACCAGAGGGGATAAGATGGAATATAAATTTTTCTCCATTTACAACCAGGGTATGACCTGCATTACTCCCACCCTGAAACCTAACTATTATATCTGCTGATTCTGTTAGCAGGTCTACAATCTTACCTTTCCCCTCATCACCCCATTGAGCACCTATCACAGCTACATTTTTCATTTCAAACTCCTTATAATAACTAATTAATGTTCTAAGAGCACCTCTAACACTGCTGATATATTAATACCAAATCCAGTAGCCGGCACATCGTATCCGTATTTTTTAAGAAAGCCATCGTATCTACCACCATTTACTATCTCTTCACCATATCCACTTATAAACATCTGAAATACCGGCCCTGTATGATAATCAACGCTGTGCATCTCACGAAGATCAAGAATAAATCTGTTTTTTGGATCATACTCTCTAACTATTCCTATGATATTTTCCAGCTGGTTTACAAGCCGGACAAATCTTTTATCCTTAAATATCTTATTCGCCCTGCTCATCACCTCTTCTGGTTCTCCATAAAGTTCAAACAACTGTTTCAACATCTTCCTCTGCAGTTTTGTTAAACCATCAACATCTTCTACAGAAGAATAATCCTTCTGAATGAGAAGCTCTATTACCCTACCTGTATTATCTCCCAGATTAAGTTGATCAAGCAGACTGTTTATAAAGCCCGCGTGGCTTAAAGAAATGACAAAATCTTCAATTCCAATCTTTTTTAACACATTTACAGCTATCTTTATTATCTCAGCATCTGCATGTGTTCCTGCTGAGTTGATAAGTTCAAGACCAGCCTGGTATATCTCTTTCTTACCTCTATTCTTATAGTGCTTCACAACAGCTCCGCTGTAACACAATCTTAAAGGATGTTTGTCCTGTCGCATCTTTGAGCTAACAATCCTTGCAAGTTGTGGAGTAAAATCCGCTCTGATCACCATGGTTTTGCCGCTCTCTCTCTCTATAACCTTTACAAGCTCATCATCAGCAAAACCAATATCTCCATTATTGTATACCGGGAGATACTCGAGTAATGGGGTGATTATGTAGCTATAACCCCATTGATTAAATGTGTCTAAAGTAATATTTTCTATTTCTTTTATTCTGTAGGAATCCGGGGGTATATAATCTTTTACACCATAGGGTATTTCATGACGATTGAGTACAGGCTTGTTTGACACGCGCCTTACAGGCATTTAAAGGTTAACCTTTTCAGCAGAGATAATATTCTCAAGCTTTCTGAGCCCATCCATCACCTCATTTGAAGGTTCGTCATCTATATTCAACAATGCTATAGCTTCACTTCCAACTGCTTCTCTGCCAAGCTCCATCCTTGCAATGTTTATATTGTGTGAACCAAGATATGTTCCTAATCTTCCTATAACACCTGGTTTGTCTATATTCCTCAACACCAATATGTGCCCTTCTGGTATAGCCTCTATGTAAAAGTTGTCTATCATGGTAAGTCTCATATGCTTCTTACCAAAGACAGCACCTGAAACCTTATTCAAACCATCCTTTGACTTTACTTTAACTGTGATAAGGTTTGTAAAATCAATAGGCTGGGCTGTTTTTGACTCTATTATATTAATCCCGTTTTCTTTAGCCACAATGCTTGCATTTATATAGTTAACATCGTCTCCATATATGTGCTGCAAAACCCCCTTCACACATGCAAGTGTAAGTGGTTGTGTGTTAAGATCAATTATATCACCGCCGTACTCTATATTTATTTCCTCTATATGATCCCTATGGAGTTGTCCCATGAACTTACCAAGTTTTTCCGCAAGCTTGATATACGGTTCAAGGTATGCATACATCTCACTGGTTATGGTCGGGAAGTTAACCGCATTCTTTATTGCACCCCTTGTAAAGTAATCCACAAACTGTTTTGCTATATCCACAGAAACATTCACCTGAGCCTCATGGGTAGAGGCTCCAAGGTGTGGCGTTGCTATTACATTATCCAGCTTTAACAATGGATTACCTACTGGTGGTTCAACCTCAAAAACATCCAGAGCTGCTGAGGCAACTTTACCGGATTGCAAAGCCTCAAGCAGATCAGCTTCATTTATAATACCACCCCTTGCACAGTTAACCACCATTACACCCTTTTTCATCTTTTCAAACGCTGCTTTGTTTATCAAACCTGTTGTTTCTTTGGTCTTGGGTGTATGCACGGTAATAATATCTGCATTTGCATAGATCTCATCCAGTGTATTTACCTTTTTTACCCCAAGGTTTATTGCCTTTTCCTCTGATATAAATGGATCATAAACAAGCACCTGCATCTTCAATCCTAATGCTCTGTCTGCAAGTATACTTCCTATATTGCCAAACCCTATAATACCAAGGACCTTGTTGTACAGTTCCACCCCTTCGAACTTACTTTTTTCCCATTTGTCTGCTTTCAAAGACGCAGTTGCCTGGGGTATACGTCTTGCCATAGCCATTATCATTGCAAGCGTATGTTCTGCTGTTGTTATACTGTTACCCCCTGGTGTATTCATCACAACAATGCCGCGTTTGGTTGCAGCAGAAACATCCACATTGTCAACACCAATACCTGCTCTTCCTATGATCTTTAGATTCTTTGCCTTTTCTATTATATCCTTTGTAACCTTACTCGCACTCCTTACAATCAAACCATCATATTCTGGAATAAGCGAGGCAAGCTCTTCTGGCGATGTTTTTTTTCTGACATCAACCTGGATATTGGAAGACGTAAGTATCTTTAAACCTTCATCAGCAATTCCATCTGCTATGAGTACCCTTGGCATTAATACCTCCTGCTATTTATTAGATAAACACCTTTTCTGCAGCTCCAACACCAATGCCTGGTTCTACCTTATATCCAAGCCTATTCAACACAATTTCTAATGCAGAAAGGACAAACAATATATCAGCCCTGTCATAATACCCCATATGAGCGATCCTGAAGATCTTACCCTTTGCCTGATCCTGACCATTTGCAACACTTATACCAAAATCCTTTTCAAGTGCACTTATGATCTTACCAGAATCCATACCCTCTGGTGCTCGTACTGCAGTTAAAGAGTTTGAAGGAGATACAGGAGCATAGAGTTTTAATCCCATTGCCTGTACACCCTTTCTTGTAGCTTCTGCAAGCATGGCATGGCGTTTATACACATTATCAAGCCCTTCTTCTTTCATCATCTTTAGAGACTCCCCAAGCCCTATAATAAGAGAGATAGCCGGTGTGTATGCTGTTTGATTTTTCACAATGTTCTTCAGCTCCTTGCTGAGATTGAAATAATATTTGGGCAGATTTGATGTTTCATTAAGCTTCCATGCCCTATCACTCACTCCTATAAACGCAAGTCCTGGTGGTAACATAAGGGCTTTCTGGGACCCGGTTATAAGTATATCAATACCCCATTCATCCATTGGCAAATCAAACACACCCACACCTGTTATACCATCCACAACAACGATTGCATTGCTGTTCTCACGAACAATCTTTGTAATCTCTTTCACAGGGTGAACAACACCGGTTGATGTTTCTGTTGCCTGAAAATAAACCGCTTTTGTATCAGGGTGTTTTTTAAGCTCTTCTTTGATCCTCTCAGGCTCAACAGCCTGCCCCCATTCCACATTTATAACATTTGCCTCTACCCCATAAGCATTACATATTTGTCCCCATCGCTCACCAAATTTGCCACCATTTACTGTAATGGCTTTATCACCCTTTGAAAGAAAGTTCGTAACAGCTGCCTCCATAGCACCTGTACCGGATGAGGCAAGTATAAGCACTTCATTCTTTGTTTTAAAAAGCCATTTTAATCCTTCTCTTGCCTGCTCAAGCACTGGCAAAAATTCAGGTGCTCTATGATGAATAATGGGATGTGCCATTGCAAGCAAAACCCTTGGTGGTAATTCTGTTGGACCCGGTGTTAACAAATATTTTTTCATAGTTTATCCTTTCTATTTCTTTATAGTTTTGGCAAGCTCAAAGCCTTCCAACAAAGCCGCCTTATTTAATTCTTCTGTGCCCTTAGGAACCCTCGCAAGTACAGCCTTTTCTATAGATTCTCTACTAACCACGTTTGTTAATTCAACAATGGTTCCCAATGCTATTATATTGGCTATGAATGGTTTACCAAGTTTATCATGGGCTGTCATTGTAAATGGGAGTTTGTATATCTTACCATGTTTTAGATCCGGGATCTGTTTTACAGTGTCAGAATCAAAGATAACAAGTGTGTCGTCTCTCCTTATATCCTTTGTGTAAGGTGCACATGCAACCTGTGAGAGAACCAGAACCAGATCTGGATCCGCCACCTCTGGATATATGATCTCCCCATCACTGATAACAACCTCTGATTTGCTGATACCACCTCTTGATTCAGGACCATAGTATTGAGATTGGGCTGCATTCTTTCCTTCTAACAGGGCTGCAGAGGCTAATATCACACCTGCAAGTATAAGTCCCTGACCACCTTCACCACTTAATCTAATTTCTGTATTTTTGCTCATTGATTACTCCTGTTTTCTATTTATTTTGATTGAGCTTTTGGTATTATTGTATTGTAGTATGTCTCTACATAACCTGGTAGATCCTTCTTTACAAACACACCAGTTATTATCTTACCTACAAGCTCTTCTGGTTTCTTCTTCTGAGCTAATTGTATTGGTATGGCATTATCCTTTTGTACCTGCATCATATCCGGTGCCTCTTTTGGTTTGTTTCTCCTACCAAACTGAACAGGACATGCATCTATAATATCAATCACTGAAAAACCTTTATGCATGATAGCCTGTTTGATAAGTTGCTCTGTCTGAGCTGTGTGATATGAGGTTGTTCTTGCAACAAATGTAGCACCTGCACCTTCAGCAAGCTTTGCAATGTCAAACGGTGGATCTATGTTACCGTATGGCATTGTCGTTGCAAAAGCCCCCAGAGGGGTTGTTGGAGCAACCTGTCCACCTGTCATACCATATATGGAGTTGTTAAACACAAGCAATGTGATCTCTATATTCCTTCTTGCTGCATGTATAAAATGATTACCTCCAATTGCAGCTGCATCACCATCACCACTCACAACTATAACCTTTAACTTTGGGTTTGCAAGCTTGATGCCCGTTGCAAAGGCTAATGCCCTTCCATGCGTTGTATGGAGTGTATTCATATCAAGATAACCAGGCAATCTGGAAGCACAACCTATACCTGAAACCACAGCTATATCATTTTTATCAAGCTTTAACCCATCAATAGCCCTTAAGAGGGATTTCATAACAATCCCGTGACCACAACCCGGACACCAGATATGTGGAAGTGTGCCCTTTCTTATATATTTTTCATATTCAAATCCCATGTAAAAGCTCCTTTACCTTTTCTATTATTTCGTGAGGATGAATGATCTCAATATTTACTCTATTGACACCATATATTTTTGTTTTTCCCTTCGCAGCACGTTCTACCTCTAAAATAAGTTGACCAAGATTAAGCTCTGGAACAACAATGAATTTAACCTTTTGTGCAAGCTTTTCTATCGCCTCTTCATCAAATGGCCATATTGTAATGTATCTGAGCATACCTGCTTTTATTCCCTCTTTACGCAATTCATTCACAGCATACTTTGCTGCCCTTGATGAAGAACCATAAGCAACAATACCTACCTCTGCATCATCAAGCATATACTGTTCTGTCTTAAACATATCCTTTTTGTAACGCTCTAACTTATCCATGATCCTGCGAAGTTCTTTTTCTATAAGCTCTCCATTGTTTGTAGGAAAGCCATCAACCCTGTGGTTTAATCCTGTAACATGGAACCTGTATCCACTCCCATAAGCTGCCATTGGAGGTACAAGAGGTAGCGGGGAATTGGTTACATCAAATGGTTTGTACTGATCCGGTGGAACTGTTGGTTTGAGTCTATCTATAATCTCTATCTCTCCCTTCTCTGGCATGATAATTCTTTCTCTCATGTGCCCGATGATCTCATCCAGTAAAAGGACAACCGGTATTCTGTACTTCTCTGATATATTAAAAGCCCTTACTGTCTCTGTAAAAGTTTCTGGTATCGAGTTTGGTGCAAGTGCCACTATCGGATGATCTCCATGCGTTCCCCATCTTGCCTGCATTACATCCCCCTGTGAAGGACCTGTTGGAGCACCTGTACTTGGACCACCTCTCATAACATTTACGATAACACAGGGTATCTCATTAAAAGAGGCAAAACCAAGATTTTCCTGTTTTAATGAAAAACCAGGGCCACTCGTTGCTGTCATGGATTTCTTGCCTGTAAGTGATGCGCCAATGATGGCTGCCATAGAAGCTATTTCATCTTCCATCTGGATCATCACTCCACCATATTTGGGTAGTTTTCTTGCAAGTCCTTCTGCTATCTCTGACGAAGGTGTTATTGGATAGCCAGCGTAGAATTGAACACCAGCGTATAAAGCACCTTCTACACAAGATTCATTTCCTGATAAAAGTAAAGCCTTTTTCTCCATTTTTCCTCCTAAGGTTTTTTACAAGACGCTCAAGGTTAAGATTTTTCCGGAAGGTCTACATATATAGCAAAATCCGGACAGAAAAGCTCACATCTCATACACCCGGTGCATTTGTCCGGATTAACAACCGATACAATTAAATCCTTCATAGCAAGAACATCTTCGGGACAATAAACAACACAGATCTCACATCCTTTACAACGTTCTTCTATAACCTTAATTTTATGTTTTTCCTGTGGTTTCTTTTCCACTGTTTGTGCTTCAGCCATTTATTTCTTCCCCTTTCGGCTAATCTTTTTTACGGTTTTCTTTGCAGCAACCTTTGCTTTTTTAGTTGGCTTCTTTGCTGCAACTGATTTTACCTTCTTTGCCTTTACCTTTTTAAGCAGATCATACATTGTTTGTCCAATATCTGCAGGGCTCCTTGAAACCTTTATACCAACAGACTCAAGTGTTTCAATCTTGTCCTGAGCTGTGGTCTTACCACCTGTTATTATAGCTCCAGCATGTCCCATTCTCTTGCCCTTTGGTGCTGTCTGACCTGCTATGAACGCTACAACCGGTTTCTTAACATACTTCTTTATGTATTGAGCTGCATCATCCTCAGCAGTTCCACCTATCTCTCCGATGAGTACTATTGCCTCTGTTTTTGGATCATTGTTAAAGGCTTCAAGTGCATCAACAAAACTTGTGCCTATTATTGGATCACCACCAATACCAATTGCAGTTGACTGCCCTAGTCCAAGGTTTGTTAGCTGATACACAGCCTCATATGTCAAAGTTCCACTCCTTGATATAATACCTATTGTTCCTGGTTTATGTATATGTCCGGGCATGATCCCGAGCTTTGCTTCACCCGGGGTAATTATACCAGGGCAATTAGGACCTATTAATCTGGTCTTCTTGTCCTTAAGATAAGCAGATACTTTTAGCATATCAAGCGTTGGGATACCTTCTGTTATACAAACCACGAGGTCTAAACCTGCATCCGCTGCCTCCATAATTGCATCTGCTGCAAACGGTGCCGGAACAAATATCATGGATGCGTTTGCACCTGTTTTTGCAACAGCCTCTGAGACTGTGTTAAAAACAGGCACCCCTTCTACTGTCATGCCACCCTTTCCTGGTGTTACACCGCCAACGATCTTTGTCCCATATTCAAGACACTGTTTTGTATGGAACAATCCATTACTACCTGTTATACCCTGAACTATAACCTTTGTATTCTTATTCACAAATATACTCATAATTCACCTCTTACTGCTTTAACTACCTTCTGTGCTGCGTCTGCCATACCTGTTGCTGTTATAATGGCAAGTCCTGATTCTTCAAGCATCTTTTTGCCAAGCTCCACATTTGTACCTTCAAGTCTTACCACAAGAGGGACCTTTATGTTAACCTCTTTAGCTGCTTCAATAATGCCTCCTGCTATTACATCGCATTTCATTATACCACCAAATATATTCACGAGTATAGCCTTTACCTTTTCATCTGACAGGATGATCTTAAATGCATGTGTAACCTGTTCTTTAGAGGCACTACCACCGACATCAAGGAAGTTTGCCGGCTCGCCTCCATAGAACTTTATTATATCCATGGTTGACATTGCAAGCCCTGCGCCATTAACCATACAACCTATATTACCTGTAAGGCTTACATAACTCAATCCGTGTGATTTTGCATCCAGCTCCTTTGGATCCTCTTCATCCACATCTCTAAGAGCCTCTATATCCTTATGTCTGAACAAGGCATTGTCATCAAAGTTAACCTTGGCATCCAATGCAAATATGTTGTTATCCTTTGTAAGCACAAGCGGGTTGATCTCTACAAGGCTACAATCCAGTTCAAGGAACATCCTGTAAAGGGCCTTAACAAACTTTGTAAATTTACCTACAAGATCACCTGTTAATCCAAGCCTGTAAGCAATCTTCCTGCCATAAAAATCCTGGATACCTGCTACCGGATCAATGAACTCCTTTATGATCTTTTCTGGTGTCCTGGCAGCAACCTCTTCTATTTCCATACCACCTTCTGTACTTGCCATAACAACGATCTGTTTTGATGTTCTATCAATGATCATTCCAAGATAGAGTTCTTTTGCAATATCGCCTGCCTCTTCTATGTATACCTTTTTTACGAGCTTGCCCTCTGGGCCTGTTTGATGTGTAACAAGTGTCATACCTATCATCTTTGAAGCAATCTCCCTTACCTCTTCAGGGGTGTTAGCAAGTTTTACTCCACCACCTTTCCCCCTTCCACCTGCATGGATCTGGGCCTTCACAACAAATCTATTTACACCCAGCTGTTGTGCAACATTGTATGCCTCGTCAGCACTGAACGCTGGTTTACCTTTTGGAACCGATACTCCAAATTTTGCCATTAATTCTTTTGCCTGATATTCATGTATATTCATACCCTACCTCTTTCCTTATAACTTTGTTGTAACAAGTGCTGCCTTTAGCTTTGCTATATGATTGGTAATGTTTATCCCCTTGGGGCATGCCTCGTTACAGTTAAATATCGTATGACATCTGAAAACACCGTGCTTATCATTAATTATCCTCAATCTCTCTTCTGCTGCAGTGTCCCTTGTATCAAATATGTATCTGTATGCCTTTAGCAATGCAGAAGGGCCAAGGTACTCATCATCGGCCCAGAATGATGGGCATGAAGATGTACATGCAGCACAAAGAATACATGTTGTTGATTCTTCTATTACCTTTTGCTCCTCAGGACTCTGCAGCCTTTCCTTTTCAGGAACAGGACCATCATTGATCAGGTATGGCTTGATCTTTTCAAACTTTTTATAGAACTTTTCAAGATCAACAATAAGATCCCTTATGATCGGGAATGAAGGTAATGGTCTTATAGTAATTGTGCCTGGTTTAAGATCCTGGATGCGTGTCTGACATGCAAGTCCATTCTTACCATTTATGTTCATTGCACAGGAACCACAGATAGCATGTCCACAGGATCTCCTGAATGCAAGTGTTTCATCCTGATGCCATCTTATGTCATTTAAACAATCAAGGATCGTTGTGTTTGGTTGCGCTTCAACAACGTATTCCTTGAAGACTGGCTTTGTATCCTTTTCCGGGATAAATCTCTGTATTTTAAAAGTTACCTTCACGTTAATACCTCCTCAGTACTTTCTTTCTTGTGGTTGATACCTTGTGATAACAACATCCTTTTGCTTCATCTCGGGTCTGCCATCTTTGCCTTTAATAGCAAGGGTATGCTTGAGGAAATTAACATCATCTCTCTTAGGATAGTCTATTCTTGAATGTGCTCCACGGCTTTCTTTTCTAAAATCTGCAGACGCAAGAACAACCTCCGCGTATTCAAGCATATTGCCAAGTTCTATGGCTTCCTTCAACTGAACATTGAAGCTCTTTGTCGTGTCTGTTATACCAACATCCCTGTATCTCTCCTGCAATACCTTTATTTCTTTCAAACCTTTCTTTATAAGTTTTTCTTCACGGAACACAGACGCGGTTTCCCAGAGCAATGTCTGCATTTCCTCACGCAGTTTTGATACACTCTCTTTACCCTTTCCACTTAAAAGCCATTCCATCATTTTTATTGTACTCTCTGCAGCATCCTTTGGTAACACAGGCCTATCTGCCTGCTGAACAAAATCGTACATGTGCTTACCAGCCCGTCTACCAAATACGGTTGTATCCACAAGAGAATTGGCTCCAAGCCTGTTTGCTCCATGAACAGATTCACAGGATGCCTCACCACCTGCGTATAGCCCTATTACAGGGGTGCCTTTCTCATCCTTTATTACATTACTGTGTGAATTGGTTGGTATGCCTCCCATAAAATAATGCATGGTTGGAGCTACTGGAATAGGTTCTTTTGTACAATCCACACCAGCGTATGTTAAAGCAAACTTGTGTATCTCGGGTAATCTTTCAAGGATCTTCTCTCTACCAATATGATGTATCTGAAGCAATACATGATCCTTTTTAGGTCCTACACCTCTACCTTCCAGAATCTCTGTGTAAATAGCCCTTGATGTAATATCCCTTGGAGCGAGATCCTTCATGTCAGGTGCATATCTTTCCATAAATCTTTCACCCTTACTGTTTATGAGATAACCACCTTCACCTCTTACACCCTCAGTGATCAAAATACCAAGAGGATAAATACCTGTTGGATGGAACTGCGTGAATTCAAGGTCCATCAAAGGTAATCCTTCTCTGTAAACAAGGGTAAGTCCATCACCTGTTGATTCATGCGCATTTGATGTAATCTTGTATATACGACCAGCACCACCGGTTGCGATCATAACTGCCTTTGAAGCAAATACATGAACTGTTCCTGTTCTAAGTTCTACTGCAACTACACCTTTTGATGTGTTGTTCTCTATAATAAGCTTTGTTACAAAAAACTCTGGATAATATTTTACCTTTTCTTTCAAACTCTGTTCATAAAGTGTATGCAATGCAACATGCCCTGTTCTATCTGCAGCATACGCTATCCTTGGCCTTGAGTGCCCACCAAACGGCCTTTGAGCTATCTTTCCATCAGGTGTTCGTGAAAACGGTGTACCCATGTGCTCAAGCTCATAAACAACCTCTATTGCGTCCTTTGCAAGGGTTTCTATTGCATCCTGATCACCTAAATAATCGCTACCTTTAACAGTATCAAACATATGAAGTTCCCATGAATCTTCACCCTTTGATCTGTTGTTATTCAGTGCTGCAGCCATGCCTCCCTGTGCTGTTGTAGAGTGCGAACGTGTTGGGAACACTTTTGTTAGCACTGCAACATCTGCTATTGGCGCAACCTTTAATGCTGCCATTGTGCCAGCAAGACCAGCACCTATAATCAAAACATCATGATAATGTGTTTCAACATTTATAGTCATATATATTCTCCTTACATTTTTACTGTTAATGCCTGCGGTGAAAATGTTACAATGGTCAGGGTTCCAAGTATCAATAACAGTGCTCCAACAAGCACTATCAATGAATAGATGAATATCCTCCATCCATCCCTGTGAACATAATCATCAATTACCACCCATAAACCTGCCATACCATGATAAAGTGCAAACACAAGGAACGCTAAATCAAAGGTTTTCCAATACGGTGAGGCAAGCCTTGGTGCAACTGTTTGATAGTTTGTTTCACCTGTGCCTATAAAATGCATTACTGTAAAATGTACTAACAGCAGAATTACAAGGAAGATACCTGTAATCCTCTGATAAAACCATCTTTTTATACCGGAATCACCTGTAACAAGTTTTATATTCATGTTTATCTCCTATTCTATTTTAAATGCCCAATAAATGGAACTGCACCTGCAATAAACATGACTATACCTACTATCACTACACCCCAGAACAACTTTTTTTGCTCCTTAGAACCACCAAAGAAATCAACAAGTATAATCCTCAATCCATTTATTGCGTGATAGATAATCACACCCCACAACCCTAACTCCAGAAGCTTAAAAACAGGTTCGTTTAGAAAAGCCATCACCTTGTTAAATCCTGCTGGGTTATCAAGGTTGTGTATAACCCAGATATGTAGAACAAGATACAGTATCAGGGCAAGTCCTGATAATCTATGGAGTATCCATGCTACTGTACCTGTATGGTATCTGTAATTTAACTCATAAATATTCTTTTTCATCTATTTGCCTCCTATATTTGTTTATATTGTTCCACACCTTTTACATAAAGGTCATTACCATAAGCATCATTGATGACTATTGCAGGGAAATCCACCACCTCTATCCTTCTTACTGCCTCAGGACCAAGGTCATCATACGCTATCACTTCTGCCTTTTTTATCGCTCTTGCTATCAAGGCTCCTGCTCCACCTGTAGCACCAAAGTATATTGCCTTATACTTTACACATGCATCTATAACCTCTTTAGCCCTCCAGCCCTTACCTATCATGCCTTTTAAACCAAGTTTTATCAATGTTGGAGCATAGGCATCCATTCTGTAGCTTGTTGTAGGACCGGCTGAGCCAATGGGTTTACCAGGTTTTGCAGGTGATGGACCAACGTAATAAATGATCTGACCCTGTATATCAAATGGTAGCTTCTCTCCTCTATTCAGTGCATCGATCATCCTTTTATGTGCTGCATCCCTACCAGTGTACATAACACCTGTTATCAATACACTATCACCACTCTTTAGTTTTAAAACCACTTCATCTGTTAAAGGGGTTTGTATTCTTATTATATCTGTCATAACCGCCTCACAATACTATTTCTTTGTGCCTTGCAGAATGACACTGTATGTTCACAGCAAGTGGTAAGCTTGCAATATGACATGGTTCTACAATCATATGCACTGCAAGTGCAGTAGTTCTTCCACCAAGTCCCATTGGACCGATACCGAGTTTGTTTATAGATGTAAGCAACTCTTTTTCAAGTTTGTCAAGTTCTGGATCAGGATTTGGTGTCCCCAGAGGTCTTAACAGTGCCTTTTTAGCTATTAAAGCAGAGCGCTCAAATGTACCACCTATACCCACACCAACAATGATCGGTGGACATGGATTTGATCCGGATTCTCTTACCCTTTCAATGATATATTTTTTAATCCCTTCAAGCCCATCGGATGGCTTCATCATCATTACCCTGCTCATGTTCTCACTACCACCGCCCTTTGCAGCCATGGTGATCTTCATTTTATCGCCAGCAACGAGCTCCACGTGTATAATAGCTGGTGTGTTATCACCCACATTCTTTCTTGTAAATGGATGGCATGTTGATTTCCTTAAATATCCTTCTTTGTAACCTTTTCTAACGCCCTCATTTATTGCATCATTAAGCAAGCCACCTGTAATATGCACATCCTGTCCTAACTCAACAAAAAATACTGCAAGGCCTGTGTCCTGGCACATTGGGACCTGTTCGTTATGGGCTATCTCATCGTTATCAATGATCTGTTTAAGTACATCCTTCCCCTGAGGAGAAACCTCTTCCTGATACGCCTTCTTGAGCGCGCTCATGACGTCATCAGGGATATCAAAATTAGCCTTCATACATAGATCACTAACAGCTTCTGTGATCTGTTTTGCATTTATCTCTCTCATTATGATTTACCTCTAATCTTTAATAATTGCTTTGCCTGCCAAGGATGATGTTAATGTCTTATTAATTTAATGGATGGGCTGGTTTAGCCCATCCATTTTTGCCTTAAAACTTAAATCACAGTATCTTTAATGCATCTATCTCATTCTTCTGTCTCATTACAGCCTCTGCTGATTTCTTCAATGCAGCAGCCTCTTCATCGCTCATCTTGATCTCTATAATCTGTTCAATACCTTTCTCTCCAAGCTTAACTGGAACACCCATGAACACATCTTTTAACCCATATTCATGCGTGCAGAGGGTAATAGCAGGTAAAATCTTTTTCTTGTCTTTCAATATTGCTTCAACCATATCCACAATGGATGCTGCTGGGGCATAGTATGCACTACCTGTCTTTAACAGCTTTACGATCTCACCACCAGCCGTTCTTGTTCTTGCAACTATTGCATCAAGTCTGTCTTTGGGGATCAACTCTGATACGGGTATACCTGCAACGTTTGTGTATCTTACAGAAGGTACCATTTCATCTCCATGAACACCTATAACAAAGGCACTAACATTCTCAACCGAAACATTTAATTCCATTGCTATAAATGTTCTAAACCTTGCTGAATCAAGTACACCAGCCATTCCCATTACCCTTTCTCTTGGGAACTTACTCACCTTGTATGCAACATAGGTCATACCATCAACAGGATTGGACACCACAATAATGATAGCGTTCGGTGAGCGTTTAGCAACATTCTCTGTAACCTCTTTTACTATTTTTACGTTTGTCTGAAGCAGGTCTTCTCTGCTCATACCTGGTTTTCTCGGCATACCTGATGTAATAACCACCACATCTGAGTTCTTTGTTTCTTCATACCCGTTTGTTCCAATAATATTCACATCTGACTTATAAACAGGCCTTGCCTCCATAAGATCCAGTGCCTTACCCTGAGGCATATCCTGTACTATATCAACGAGTACAATATCGCCCACTTCCCTCTCAGCCAATCTCTCTGCTGTTGTCTCTCCAACGTGCCCTGCACCAACTACCGTTATTTTTTTCCTTGACATAAAAACCTCCTTTTTAAGCTACATGCTTAATTTTTATATTTTTAAACCTTTATCCTCTTTATCACTATATCCATGTTCTCAACAATTGCCTTTCCAAACTCTGAAGTCTTAAGCAGGGTTGCACCTTCCATCTGCCTTTCAAGGTCATAAGTAACCCTCTTTTGCTTGATCGTCTCTGAAAGTGATTCTTTTATAAGCTCACTGACTGGATCCCAGCCAAGATATTCAAACATCATTGCACCTGATAGTATCACTGAACCAGGGTTTACCTTATCCTGACCTGCATACTTCGGTGCTGTTCCATGGGTTGCTTCAAACATTGCATAGGGAATACCAATATTCCCTCCGGGAGCCATACCAAGCCCACCAACCTGGGCAGCGCACGCATCTGATAGATAATCACCATTGAGGTTGGGTGTAACAATTACATCGTACTCATCAGCCCTTGTAAGCACCTGCTGGAACATGTTATCAGCTATTCTATCCTTTATTATCAGTTTTCCTGCAGGAGGCTTACCATTGTATTGTTTTTCAATCTCTTCCTCTGTAACTATTTGATCCCTGAACTCTTCTTTAGCAACCTGATATGCCCATTCTCTGAAAGCACCTTCTGTATACTTCATTATATTACCCTTATGGTCTATGGTCACACTCTTTCTCTTTTTATCAAGTGCATATTTGATTGCCATACGCATCAGCTGCTTTGTGCCTGTAATACTTATGGGCTTTACACCTATACCGGCATCATCCCTGAGCTTTGCTCCCATCTCTTCTTTTAAAAACTTTATGACCTTCTGTGCTTCTGGTGTACCCTGTGCCCATTCTATACCAGAATAAACATCCTCTGTGTTCTCCCTGAAAATAATAACATCCATCTTTTCTGGATGCTTCACAGGGCTTGGCACACCCGGTATATACTTTACAGGCCTAACACATGCAAAAAGGTTAAGCTTCTGCCTCAATGTAACATTCAAGCTTCTTATTCCACCACCAACAGGTGTTGTCAGTGGGCCTTTGATACCAACAATATACTCTTCTATTGCCTTTAACGTTTCATCAGGTAACCATGTATTAAACTTTTTAAACGCCTTTTCTCCTGCATACACCTCTTTCCAGACAACCTTTTTTTTACCACCGTAGACCTTCTGAACTGCAGCATCAAATACCATTACTGATGCACGCCATATATCAGGTCCTGTTCCATCCCCTTCGATAAAGGGTATTATAGGATCATCTGGAACCACCAACTTACCATTTTCAAAACCTATTTTTGTTCCCTCTTTTCCCATAGTATATCTTCTCCTTTTATGCGTTATTTTTTACTGTATAGTTCAACAATCCACCAGCAATTATGATATCTACCTGACGGGGTGTCAAGCTATGCTTTAAAACAAGTTCCTTTCCTGAACCTAATGTAGCTCTTATTGTATTACCATTTTTAATCTGTGTTTTTATATCCTTAATCTCCAGGGTATCGCCCTGAGATAACAGGTCATAATCTGATTCGTTAGAAAACACCAACGGGATAATCCCGAAGTTGACAAGGTTGGCATAGTGTATCCTTGCAAATGATTTTGCAATCACAGCCTTTATACCGAGGTACATTGGGGCAAGTGCTGCATGCTCTCTACTTGAGCCCTGTCCATAATTTACACCACCAACTACAAATCCTCCATTATGCTCTTTTGCCCTTTTTGCAAATTCAGGATCAATCCTTTCAAACACGTGCTCTGCTATTGCTGGAATATTTGATCTCAGCGGAAGGATCTTTGCGCCTGCTGGCATTATATGATCCGTTGTAATGTTATCACCAACCTTCAATATTATAGTACCAGAAATAGTGTCAGGAAGTGGCTCTTTTCTTGGTAATGGCTTGATATTGGGTCCTCTTATAACCTCAACATTCTCAGGATGTTTTGAAGGCGGAAGGATCATGCTATCATCAATAAGAAACTTCTTTGGCATTACAAATCTATATGGTTTGCCCAATTTTCTTGGATCTGTAATAACACCTTTTATGGCTGAAATTGCTGCTGTCTCAGGACTTAAAAGGTATACCTTTGCGTCGGGCGTTCCACTACGACCTTCAAAATTCCTATTGTAGGTTCTTATTGACACAGCTGCGCTTGCCGGTGCCTGCCCCATACCAATACATGGTCCACACGCTGTTTCCAGGACCCTTGCGCCTGCTGCAAGGATATCAGAAAGCGCCCCTGATTTAGAAAGCATGTTTAATACCTGCTTTGAACCAGGTGATATAACAAGGCTTACATCAGGGTGAACATGTTTACCTTTAAGGATCTTTGCAACTGTCATCATATCCTTGTATGAAGAATTTGTACAACTTCCAATGGCAACCTGATCTACTTTTAATCCTTCTATTGACTTCACCTCAACAACATTGTCCGGACTATGAGGTTGTGCCACAAGTGGTACAAGCTTTGAAAGGTCAATCTCTATAGTTTCATCATACTGAGCATCTTTATCCGCTTCAAGTCTCTTCCATTGTTTTGCGCGGCCCTGAGCTGACATAAACACCCTTGTCATATCATCGCTCGGGAAAATGGATGTTGTTGCTCCAAGTTCTGCACCCATATTGGTTATTGTAGCCCTTTCAGGAACAGAGAGCGTTTTCACACCATCACCACCGTACTCAAAAACCTTTCCCACCCCACCCTTTACAGTGAGTCTCCTTAACAGTTCAAGTATAATGTCCTTAGCACTAACCCATGGCTTCAGTTTTCCTGTTAACTTTACAAGAACAACCCTGGGCATGTTTAAATAAAATGGTCCACCACCCATTGCAACAGCAACATCAAGACCACCAGCTCCTATTGCAAGCATTCCTATGCCACCACCAGTAGGGGTATGACTATCAGAACCAAGCAATGTCTTTCCTGGCACACCAAACCTCTCCAGGTGCACCTGATGACATATTCCATTCCCGGGCTTGGAAAAATATATTCCATACTTTGCTGCAATCGTTTGAAGAAACCTGTGATCATCTGCATTTTCAAAACCTGTTTGTAAGGTATTATGATCAACATAACTAACAGACAATTCTGTCTTTACCTTTGGTATACCCATTGCTTCAAACTGCAGATAAGCCATGGTGCCTGTGGCATCCTGTGTAAGGGTTTGATCAATCCTTATTGCTATCTCTTCGCCAGGATTCATCCTGCCAGAAACGAGATGGGATGAAATGATTTTTTGCACTATATTTTGACCCATATTGCCTCCCTATTCCTTAAAAATATTCTTTATCTTTCAATAAGATAACATTTAAATCCATGCTCAAATTCCATTAAAAAGTCAATCCATTTTTTTCTTTTTATAATAATCTTCCAACTTGAATATTGTATACAAACTCAAATTTCTAATTGTCAAGCAAAAGCAAAGTTTTTAAATCATCCTGTGCATTATTCTGATGATAGTGAACATTGGTAGAGGAGCATTAACCCGAAAAATGCGTTTGCGAAATAGGGAAGTTTGTGTAATGAGTGATGGGGTACCCACCCGAAGGGAAGGGTCACGCGTCAAATATAGGT
>JBMFUY010000001.1:0-69709 GCA_049966275.1 bacterium | reverse complement strand
TACAACAAAAAGTCTTTGTATCTTAGGTGGATCGTGGGGTTGAACGAATGAGCAAACTTTCCTATTGCATTTTTTGGGTTAAGGGATTAAGGGCAAGGGTAATCATTATTCAAAGCCTTGTGGTAAGTATAACCTTAATCCTTATGGTTATGGTTTTCTATCCAATGCAGAAAGCAGCCCTTATAGAGCAATTCATAGATGAGGCAAGGTTAACAGGTTATGCAATAAAAAATCAGGTAAAGATGTTCAAACTTAATGGGTTGTCAGATGCTGATCTTTCTGAAATGGCTTCTATATCTCCACTGTTTTCAAGCATAGAGCTCGTGTCAAACAGGGATCAAACCAGAATAACACGCATAACCAACAATTTTCCGCCAAAATTCTCAAGAAAATTTGTAGAATCTTTACACATCTGCAAGTCAGATTTTATAAATATGCCTTATATGCATCTTGTATATACAACCCCTGTTTATAATGATAGCAACACTTGCGTGAACCTATTGATAACATCCAACAGTACTTTCCTTAACAGAAAGCTCCTTTTAATCATAGAAGTTCTTGGTGCATATATCTTTTTTAATTTTTTTGTAATAACCATTATAGCATGGTTTATGCTTGATAGATATACTGTTATGCCATTACGCAGACTTGAACAGGCTGTGGAAGGGGTTAGTAGAGGGGATTATCCAAAGATAAAAGACATGCCGAATGTATCTGAGCTACATGAGATCTCAAATGCATTTAATACAATGTCATCCATTATTCAGGCAAAGGAGAAAAGCCTTAAAGATACTATTAAAGAGCTTAAAGAGACACAGGCATTGATAATAAAAAAAGAAAGGCTTGCAACAATAGGGAGCTTTTCCTCTGGAATATCACATGAGATCGGCAACCCTTTGAGTGCAATCATTTCAATGCTTGAGACAGTGAAATCATATATGACACTTGATAAGAAGAACATTGATGATCAAGATTTAAAAAAAAGGATTGACATGCATCTTGATATGATAAATCGCTCATTGAATGAAGCCTATAGAATAGATGCCCTGATAAAACAATTGCTCTTATATGTCAGGCAAAGACCTGTTATTGTGAATAATGTGAATATCAAAGCTCTGGTAGACGATGTGATAACCAGTGTAGGCTCAAGCAGAGAGCTAAAGGATATTAAGGTTTTGTTAAATGTAAAACCTGATATGGTGTTTAAAACAGATTATGAAAAGTTGAGGCAGATCCTTTTAAATCTTGTTACCAATGCAGTGGATGCTATGAATGGCACAGGCACTCTTACAATATCTGCTGATGTTAAAAATCAACACCTTATGCTCGAGGTAACTGATACAGGAGAGGGTATGGATGAACAGATTATTGAAAGGATCTTCGAACCATTTTTTACAACCAAAGGTGCTGGTAAAGGAACAGGGCTTGGGCTGGCTATAGTAAAAAATCTTGTTCATGAATTAGGGGGAGAGATCTCAGTAGATAGCAAAAAGGGGGCTGGTTCAACATTCAGGGTGAGGCTTTCATAAATTTACCCATATTATACCTATTTGTAATACAGGTTTTACACACGCAGCTTAATGTATAAGCAAGGAGGAAAAAAAATGAAAAGATTAAAACTAAAGTTAAAGAGTAAATACCTGTATCTGGTAGCGGGTATAAGGCTGAGGATTATGCAGATAAAACGGCTGAGTGGTGTTGCCATTCTGGTATTTGCAGTGCTTGTTCCGGGCTTAACATCACTTTCACATCCTGTATTTGCAGGTCAATCACAGAATGTGACGCTGAGCGGTGCTGGTTCTACATTTGTTTACCCATTATTATCAAAATGGTCGTATGAGTACGAAAAAAGGACAGGCATCAAGATCAATTATCAACCTATAGGTAGTGGTGGAGGTATACAGCAGATCAGGGCAAAGACCGTTGACTTTGGTGCAAGCGATGCACCACTTAATGAAAAAGAGCTAAAGGAGTATGGGCTCATTCAGATGCCTGATGTTGCTGGGGGTGTGGCTATTGCTTATAATATTCCAGGTGTTGGTAAGGGATTAAAGTTTACACCACAGATATTGGCGGATATTTATCTTGGTAAAATTACAACCTGGGATGATCCGAGGATAAAATCAGTTAATCCGGATATTAAACTACCCAATCTTCCTATTGTTGTTGTTCACAGGTCAGATGGGAGCGGAACTACATTTATATTTACTTCTTATTTGAGCAGTGTAAGCCCTGAATGGGCAAAAAAGGTTGGGAGTGCTATATCTGTAAACTGGCCCACTGGAATAGGCGGCAAAGGGAATCCCGGGGTGGCTGCTTTTGTTTCAAAGACAAGAGGTAGTATTGGTTATGTGGAACTTGCTTATGTGTTACAAAATAATATGGCGTATGGAGCTGTTAAGAATAAATCCGGCTATTTTGTTTTTCCCAGTGTTGAATCGTGCAGAGCAGCTGCAGCAACAGTAAAAAGCATACCCGATGATTTCAATATTATGTTTATAAACCCGGAAGGAAAGGATGTTTACCCAATAGCAGGGTTTACCTATCTTATAATATACAAACATCAGCATGACCCGGTTAAAGGTAAGGCGCTCGTAGAATTTATCAAATGGATATATTCAGATGAAGGGCAAAAGATGGCAGCCTCACTTGACTATGTTCCCTTACCTGAGAGGATTATACACAGGATAGAAGAACAGTTAAAGGGTGTTAGTATAAAATAGCAACAGCAAATATTAAGGCTGGGTTATCTTTACGTTTGTGCTTTTGTTATAAAAAAACGCCTCGTGAGCACACGAGGCGTTTTTTTATGATGCTTTCGTAATTTGTTAGAACAGAACCGTAAACCTTGTCTGGAATGAGAATATGCTTGCCGCGTAATTATTTGCATCCTTGAATACTGCACCTGGCATAAAGTAACCTGTCTGGAAACCAAATATGAATTTGTCCGAAAGTGTTGTGTCAACCCCAAAGTCAACCTCATTACCAAGGTCACGGGCATTCTTGCCTGGCTGTCTACCCATAAGGGCAGCATAGTTTGTAAAATCGTTTGTTTCAGCGTATAGATACTGAAGTTTCATCTTCAGGAAGTCTGCCGGGATAAACTTTACCATTGGTGCAATGTATATAAAGTCATCTTTCATTGCTGATTGAGGTGGTATAGGATTGTTAGGACCTGCTATTGTATTAAGTCCAACAAGTGTTGCATTCTGAAATATGCCCTGAGAAGCAAGCCCTGTATTGTTAAACAGTATAAGGCTTGAATTGTAATCATTGCTGAATGGATATGTTTCTACTCCATTTTTGGCTGTGCCATTAGCCGGTGAAAAACCAATTTCTAAAGCGTATTCCATTGGGCTCATACTGTAACTACCCCTTAAAACACCGCCCTGTGCATCCATTACCTTCAGTTCATCTGTTCCAATAACTGTCTTTAATGTTGTAGCAGATGGTGTTCCTGCTAAAAATGGCATAAGGTGACCACTTATGTAGAAGTAATCAAGTTGTATTTTCAGGTTTTCTATTGGTGTTAAATCAGCATAAAGCTCTGCAAGGTTAATATACTTTTTAAAGGAGTTTTGTTCCTGGTGTTGTAAAAGCACCAGTACAGTTGCCTTCTTTGAAGTATAACCCGGGATAAACGAATACCAGTCATCATCATCGTATGGATTGTTAATATTGTTTGTTTTTATCTTTGCATAGTTAAGTACTGTGATCAATGGTCCTTCCTTGCCCATTGGCATTGTTGCAAACTGTATCTGATCCGCTGTGTTCCCATAATATGCATCTCCCCATTCATTCTTAAACCCATCTCCATTATTGTAAAGTATACCAAGTCCAAAGCCATAGGGCATACGTCCTATGGAGAACTGTCCAAAAGGAGAATTGTACTCAAGCCATACCCTTTTAACATTGATATTCAGGAGCGATGTACCATCCGGTGTGGTTACACCGTATGGATAATAAGCAGAGTTGTTTGTAGGATTACCAGTATTTATGGAGTTATCCGGATCCACATTATCACCCCATAATACATCATCAAGCATGTCTATCTGCGACTTTATGATGATGTCCTCGTTAACATTTATTTGTGGTTCAAGACGGAACCTCTGATCAAAGTATGAAGTATTGAGTGGATTCTGATATACTGTAAGATCATGGTAGTATATCTGCCTTACCCTGTAATACCCTCCAAACTTAAAACTAGAAGCGCTAAGAAGATCAGCAAAACCCGGTGAAACCACGAACAACATACTCACCAATGATGCAACAACCACGGTTAGAGATAATACTAATTTTTTTCTGTTCATACTCTACCTCCTTTATTTATCTTTTATTTAAAAACCCTTTTTATGTCAAGCGTAAAAGGAAAAAACTTTTATTCTGTTCTTCTTTCCTTTAAACCTGACTGTCCTATCTTAACCCAAAAAATGCAATAGGAAAGTTTGCTCATTCGTTCGAGGTACCCCATCACTCATTACACAAACTTCCCTATTTCGCAAACGCATTTTTGGGGTTAACCGCCTTTTTCAAGCTTATCAAGGATAGAATCAATTTCATCCTCTTCCTGTTTCTGTTGTTTTGGCTTTGTTTCAGGAGGTTTTGGAGCTGTCACCTCAGATTTTGGTGGAGGGGATGGTATTGTTGATGCTTTTGCCTGTGTTTGTTTTACCCTTTCATTAACAGGCTCCTGCGTAACCTGTCTGGTAGGTTCAACAATGGGTTGTTCTTTGATCTCTTCATTCACCTGCGCTTCTCTTTTTTCTATCTGTTCTCCTGTTACGCCTAAATCTGCAGCAACACTATCTATAATCTTACCATCTATAACCTTAGCCTTAACAAGAAACCCTTCAAATAAGGCATTTGAGGATATGATATTGATCATCCTTGGTATGCCTTTTGAATACTTATGGATCTTCTCAATAGCATCAGGTGTGAATATTTCATCCTTGTTCCCCGCGAGCCCTAATCTGTGTTTTATGTAAGCCTCTGTGGACTCATAGTTTAAAGATTCCAATCTATATTTAAGTGCTACCCGCTGGGCAAGTGGACTATCAAGCAGTAAATTTTCTTCTATCTCTGGTAAACCAAAAAACACAAAGGTGATCAACTTTCTATCAGGGGCTTCTAAATTCAATAACCCTCTAAATTCCTCCATCATCTCTTTTGTTTTTAACATCTGCGCTTCATCTATTAAGACCACTGCCTTTTTATGCTGTTCATACAATTCATTCAATCGCTCATACAGTTGTGATAAGAGTGTGATCTTGTTTTCAGAAGGCTCAGCAATACCAAGCTGCATTGCTATCTTTTTGAGAAGCCAGTCAGCTGTGATTCCGGAATGGATAATAACAAGTAATGCTGATTCATATTCTTCTTCAGGCAGGCTATCAAGCATGCGTCTTGCAAGCGTGGTTTTTCCGGTTCCAATATCACCTATTAATAGTGCAAGACCTTTCATTGAATCAATTGCGTACATCAACCTTACAAGTGCTTTTGAGTGTTGAGCACTGTTATAATAAAACTTAATATCCGGTGCACTTGAGAAGGGTTCTTCTTTCAGTTTGTAAAAATCTAAATAATTCATTGCGTTTCCTTTTTAAATATATGATACCTTTTTCTTTGCTGGCTTTACCTTGTCCTGTTTCATATTTTCTTCTGGTGTTTTCGGTTCCTCAAATTTAGTTACCTCGATTGGTGCCTCCTGTTCCTTAGAAACGATTACCTCTTCTTTTTCCTCACGAGTGTTATGCTCTGGAGTTTCTATTAAATCTTCTTCCTTTAATAAACTGTCCAGGGTGAATTTCTCAGACTGTTCATCCGTAACCTGTTTTTCTGCTGATTGTTCTTCAATAAACTTTTTAAGCTGCTCTAATTTGACTTTTACCTCTCTAAAGCCTTCATCAATCTTGCGCACCTCATCATAATAGTTATAGGCATTCTGCATATCCCCATAGGCTTCATAAGCTATAGCAAATTCGTAAAGCAATCCTATGTTCTCTGGCTTTATACCGCCTTTTGCCTCCAGAGCCTGTTTGTACATCTCTATCGCTTTGCCAGGCAAACCTTTTCCCATATAGCTCATTCCAAGCATTATTAATCCATCTGCTTTCTTTTCAGGTGAAAGGGTTGCTATGTTAAATTCATTTATAGCCTCATCCAGCAACCCCATTTCTTTATACGCTATGCCAAGATTGTAATGTGTTTCTGCATCCTGCTTGTCAACGCTCTTCTCAACACCTTTCTTAAAAGCCTCAAGCACTTCTTCAACACTTATTTGCTGTTCTTCCTCAGAAGGCTGCTGTACCTCCTGTGTTATAGAACTTACGGCTAATTCTTTTTCAAGTTCCTGTGCCAGATCAAATAATCCTTCATCCGAGGAAGCAACCACAACATGATCAGCCTCTTTCTGAATGAATGACTCATCTAAATCAGAAGGGATTGATTCAACCTGTGGTTTTGATGCCTCTTCTCTGGCGAGTATCTCTGCGAGTCTATCTTTAGCCCTTTGCTCATTGGGTGCTAACTTGAGCACCTTTTGTAAGATTTCTTTTGCTTCAGATAGGATACCCTGTTGATAATAAAATTCTGCTTCATCCAACGCATCAACAATATCAATATCCAGAGGTTTTTCTTCTTTTTCTATGATGGGAGGCTTTTCTTTTTCCTCTTGAGGAATATAGTCCTCTTTTCCTGTTTCAAATTCCTCTTCTGAGAAACTAATACCTATTTCATCTTCCTGTACCTGTTTCTGATCCGCAGTAACATTTACTTCTTCTCTTTCTTCGGTTAATTCAGGCGCGAAATTGATCTGATCCGGGATCGGAACTTCTTCTTTAACCTGTTCTCCTGCGATTTTTTCCTCTTGAGCCTGTTCATTTATATTTACGACAGGTATTTCAACATTTACCTCTTCTGCAGAAGCCTCTGGTGGTGGAGCAGAAGGTTCAACCTCTATTTCTATACCAGTATCTATCTGTTGACTGACTTCTGTTTCTTCTGAAGTTGAAGGGATTTCCTGATTATAAGGTGCTTCTACTGGCTGTTGCTGAGTGGGTGAAGGAGGTGGTTCAACACGTTTCTCTTCAACCGGCACCTCCACAGATACAGGTGGTTCTTCATGCGGTTTTAATTCCTCAAATTCAGTTGATGGTTTTTCTTCTTCTGGTGTGTAACCTATAAGCGCCTTCAACACCTCATTACCGGGATCGTTTGCTATTGCCCGTTTAACAAAATCCTCTGCCTTTTCTATTTCTCCATCAGCGATCAGCTCGTTGTATAGTTTCTCTGCCAGTCCTGAAGCCTCACTAAATCGTTTGCTGGCTTCATAGATCTCAAACAGACTAATTAATGCCTTTCTATTGTGAGGACTGATTTCGAGAATCTGTTTGAACTTTTCTTCAGCCTTATTACTTAGCCCATATCGTTTGTAAACCTCTGCTTCTGAAAATAGCTTTTCAATTTCTTCTGTTGATGGTTTTTCTTTTTTCTCAACCTCTGGTTTAACAGAACTGATCTGTGTTGCAGGCTCAACAACCGGTTTTCTTTGCTCAACAACCTGTTTTTTCTCTTTTTCTACAAAAGTCTCAGGTGGTTTGGCTGGTTGTTCTTGTACCTGTATTTTAGGTTTTTCCTCTTTTGTTTCTATGGGTTGAGGTATGATCTCCTCTACTGGTTGTGGTTCTACCTTTACCTTCACAACCTTCTGCAATGCCTGTTGATCAGTTGGATCAAGCTCCAGGATCTTTTTATAAATGTTATCTGCTTCATCCTCAAGCCCTGCTTTTGAGTATAGTTTGGCTACCTCTTTATAGGCAGATATTGCATGTGGAATTTTGTCAAGAGCAGTATAAGCCTTTGCCAATGCTAAGAGTACATCTGTATCAGAATTTCCTGATGCAATAATATCCTTTACTTTTAGCAACACCTTCTGGTAGTCACCCCTTGATAGGTACAACTTTATAAGCTCTTTAATTATGCTTATTTCACCCGGTTTGATAGAAAGCATCTTTTCGTAAACAGTGATAAGGTCTACCACCCTTCTCGCTTCTATAAGTTTGTTTGCAATCCTGGAAAGTTCTGTATATGCTTGTTCTTTCAAACCATTCTTTATGTATAGTTCTGCAAGCTTCATGCGTCCTGGCAGGTTGGAAGGCTCTAATTCTGTTATTGTTTGTAGTATTTTTAATGCTTCCTGAGGTTTACCCTCTTTCTCATAGATAGCTATGGCAACCTTATAGTTTGATACTGCCTCTGCAATTAAATTCTTTTTCCTGAAAAGTTCTGCGAGTTTTATGTACGCCTGGGCTGAAACAGGATTAAGGGTTAGTATCTGTCTGAAAACAGCTATAGCCTTATCATAGAAACCACTATCCCTGAATATGTTAGAGGCTATTTCGTAGTGTTTTATGGCTTCTTCTTTGTTATTAAGCTTTAAAAAAAGTTCTGCTATTTTAAGAGCAATCTGGGTATTCTTAGGTTCTAATTCTAAAACCCTCTGCAGTTCCTTTATAGCCTTGTCAGGTTGATTCCTGGCTATAAACTTATTAGCACTTTCTATTAATTTGTTTTTGTCTACTCCAGCCAAAATATATCCCCTTTATAAGGCTCTAAATAGGATAATAAATCTTTACACTGGTAGTTGTCAAGCACGTGCAGGAGCATCTTATATAGTGTGAAATCAGAAGAAAGCCTTTTTTTAAAAAGCGGCATGGGGGATTAAATACACTGTTCTACCTTTTGCAGGGCGCTCCTTTTATCAGACTGCCCAAGAATGTTATTGCTAGAAGTGGAAGCGACGAAGCAATCTACCAGCATACAGAGGAATTGCTTCACTGACGCTCACAATAATGATCTTTGATTATCGGACAGCCTACCTGTCCGGATTGAACGGGTTATCTAAAATGCCTGTTCAAGTAAAGAGTCAATATTACCTATCTCGATAACCTCTATATCATGTACCTTAATAGCCCTGGAATTGCCTGCTGGTACGTACGCCCTTTTAAAACCTAATTTTTGTGCTTCTTTCAGGCGTTTTTCTATCATTCCAACAGCCCTTACCTCACCTGTTAAACCAATTTCTCCTACAAAAACAGCATTTGATGGTAATGGTTTTCTTTTATAACTTGATACAAGTGCAGATACCACACACAGATCAGACGCAGGCTCATCAATGGTAACACCACCAACCACGTTTATATATATGTCATGACCACCAAGGTTGAATCCAGCCTTTTTATCAAGTACAGCAACAAGCATTGACAATCTTGTTTGATCAACCCCAACAGTTGTTCTCCTGGGCATTGCAAGATAACTCTGTGTAACAAGTGATTGTATCTCTACCAGTAATGCCCTTGTTCCTTCAATACTCGCAAATACTGCTGAGCCATCCCTTGGTTGAACACTGTCTGAAAGAAATAGCTTTGAGGGATTTTTGATCTCAATAAGCCCCTGCTCTGTCATTTCAAAAACCCCTATTTCATTGGTAGAACCAAACCTGTTCTTAATAGCTCTAAGTATCCTGTAGCTGGTATTTCTATCACCCTCAAAATACAGGACAGTATCCACCATATGTTCAAGTAGCTTCGGACCTGCTATTACCCCCTCCTTTGTTACGTGTCCCACTATAAGAAAGCTTATATTGTTTTGCTTTGAAAATCTCATAAGCCTATCAGTGATCTCTTTAAGCTGTGCTACACTTCCTCTTGGTGCTGATGTTGTAGAACTTTCCATTGTTTGAATTGAGTCAATAACAACAACCTCGGGTTTATCTTTCTCTATAACATTGAGGATTGTATCAAGTTCGGTTTCAGCAAGCACATCTATATCCTCACTTACATTGAGCCTGTTTGCACGGAGTTTCAACTGTTGAAGCGATTCCTCTCCTGTAACATACAGAACACGGACATTCTGCCTGGCAATAGCATCCATTGTGGCAAGGGCAAGTGTGGACTTACCTATACCTGGATCCCCACCTATAAGTATTAGTGCACCTTCTACTATACCACCCCCGAGTACCCTATCAAACTCCTCCATGCCTGTTGAAAGTCTGGTTTTTGTCTCTGAACTTATTGATTTTAATTTTATACTGTGGCTATCTTTTGATGGCTTTTTTGTTATCTTCTCATGAGAAACCTGGACAAACGTATTCCATTCTCCACAATTTGGGCATCTACCAAGCCATTTTGCAGAAGAATACGAACACGCACTGCATACAAACTCAATATCCTTTTCAGCCATAAAATCTATTGTTTGATATTGTATTTTTTCATCCTATATCTTAATGCATCCCTTGATATGGACAACGCCCGAGCTGCTTTTGTTTGATTGCCCTCTGCAAGTGATAAAGCCTTTATTATGAGTTCCTTTTCCACCTTTTCAAGCTCCAGAGTGTTAAATTGCTCTGCGTCTGTATCAGCATTGGATTCCATTAGTTCTATAGGTATAAACTCTTTGGTCAAAACCTTTGTGTTTGTGAGAAGTATCATCCTCTCTACAACATTTTTTAACTCCCGCACATTGCCGGGCCAATCGTATCTTATCAGATAATCCAGTGCCTCCTTCTCAATACCTGTAACCTCTTTTTTCAGATCCTTTGAAATAACATTTATAAAATAATTAACAAGCAATGGAATATCGTCCTTTCTTTTTCGTAAAGGAGGGATGACAAGGGGGACAACATTGATCCTGTAATACAGATCATCCCTGAATGCGCCTTTCTCTACCAGTTTTTTCAGATCCTTGTTCGTTGCTGATATAATCCTCACATCCACTGTTATATCCTTTGTACCACCAAGCCTCTTAAAGCTTTTTGTTTCAATAACACGTAATAATTTTGCCTGGGTTGAAAGATCCATATCTCCTATCTCATCAAGGAATAAAGTGCCTTTATCTGCAAGCTCAAATAAGCTTTTTTTGAGGTTTTTGCATCAGTAAAAGCCCCTTTTTCATAGCCAAACAGTTCACTTTCAATGAGATGCACCGGGATAGCAGAACAGTTAAGATCTACAAACGCACTATCCTGCCTGGGACTCGCACAATGGATTGCCCTTGCAAACAATTCTTTTCCTGTTCCACTCTCACCCTGGATCAATACTGTGGTGTCACTCATTGCGAGCTTTTTTGCTATATCTATTGCCTGCTTAACTGCTGTTGATTCAGCAACGATCCTATGGAATCCATACTGATTATGTGCTTTATCCTTAAATATCTCAAGCTCTGTTTTCAGCTTGAAAAGTTCCAGCGCCCTATTCACAGTCAACTTGAGTTTTTCTGCGTCAAATGGCTTAACAATGTAATCAAAGGCACCATTTTTTATAGCATCTATTGCAGAATCTATACTACCGTATGCTGTTATTATAACAACAGGCAGCTCTGGCGTGTCTTTCTTTATTGTGCGTAATACCTCTATACCATCGATATCCGGCAATTTCATGTCCAGTAATACTATATCAGGCGTACTATCCTTCAACTTTAAAAGTCCCGCTGCTCCTGTGTCTGCTGAAATGATCTCATGTCCATCTTTTGAGAGAAGCTTCTCTATAGACCACCTTACAAGCTGCTCATCATCTATAATAAGTACTGTGCCCATAGTATTATCCTATCTTAAATATACTGTTCCATGTTTGTTGTAAAAATGCAATTTTTATCTTTTTCCAGCACTTCTGTAAGGCACCCGTAAAAAAAACGTGGTGCCTCTTCCTTCTTCAGATTCAAAGGTTATGCTGCCATTCATTGTCCTTATAGCATTCAGGCTTATTGCGAGTCCAAGCCCTGTACCATCTCGTTTTGTTGTGAAAAATGGATCAAAGATCCTATCTTTTATATCCTGAGGTATACCTTTACCTGTATCACTGACTTTTATTAAGATATACGGTTCTCCAAACTTATCTGTAAATTCTGTTGTGACATTCAGTACACCTCCATCGGGCATTGCCTGTATTGCATTGAGCATAAGATTGAGGATCGCCTGCTCAAATGCATCTCTATCCTCTGCAATATCCGGCATACTGTCATCAAGGTCTAATGTAACGGTTACATGATTGGTTGAAGCTTGAGGGGAAAGCAATTGTTTTAATGTTTTTATGCTCTCATTTATGTTAAAGGTTGAGATGCCGTGCGAAGGGAATTTTGCAAATTTTAACATATCCCCGACAAGCCTATCTATTTTATTTATCTGAGCCATAAGTTGTGTGAAAATAGCGGATCGCTCCTGGTCAGTAACAAAGTCATCTTTGAACACCTGTAAAACACCGCTTATACCAGCCAATGGATTCCTTATCTCGTGTGCAAGAGACAGGGATATCTCTCCAAGAGATGCAAGTTTGTCCATCTGTTGAAGCTGTAGTTCTGCAAGCCTTTTGTACTCTGCTTCCCTGTATGCAAGCCTATCCAGCATTTTATTGAGTTGTTCACTTAAAAAACCCAATTCATCGTTTTCTTTAAAGCCTGATCTGGCAGAGAGATCACCCTCTGATGCTCTTTTCAGTGTATTTACAAGCTCTTCCACAGGTCTTTCTATAACAATGGTTTAATGAGCCATATTGAAAATATCAGTATCGAAGTTATAACCACACTCATGGTAAACCAGTTTGCCATAAGCCCTGCAAATGCCTTATTGTATCTTTGAGTTGATGTATTTATATATAACAGCCCAAGCAATGTTTTCCCGGAACCATGACACCTATAGCATATCTTCTCATTGTTAATAGGATAAAACACCTCTATGTTGTTGCGATGTTTTATCATTACCATGTTAAGATAGCTTTTTAACTGTGGTATTTCTATTCCCTTTATGTTGTCTTTAGAATACAGGTATAAGGGTTTACCATTTGGAGAGAGTATGCCTATTGCAATTATATCTTTTATCTCATAATTGTAGAGACTTGAAAGATAAAAACTAAAGTCCTTACCCTGTCCCTTTAGCATATGAATGGTAATTGTCTTGTTTACATCGTTTATTATCAGCCTTATCTCATCCTCAAGATATTGTCTGAAAACGCTTTCTGTGCTGAGTCTTATGAATAAAGTATAAATAGATATTATTACAATCGTAAGTAATACCACCGGAAGCATGTATTTAAGGTTAATGGGTACTCTTAATGGCTTCTTCAATGCAGCTCCATTTTTTCCTTAATGCTTGAGACTAATTCAGCAGAAAATAGAAAGATAAGCGATGTATAATAGACCCATACAATAGCAATAATGATTGCAGCGATAGAACCATAAACTATATTTATTTTAGAATGGTTTTTGATATACCATGAGAATAATACCCTTACAATTGTCCACAGTACGGATGTTATCCCTCCTGCCAGAAAAGCATATTTACCTCCGATCTTTTTAGAAGGTAAGAAGTAATAAGCAGATGTGAATAAAGAGAAGATCATAAAAAAAGCAAATACGCGACTTGATAGAATACGTGCCAGAATATAAAGCGGTGTACTTATATACGATAGGTCCAATTTTATCAGGATCTTAAATAAAGGCGTAATAACAAATAAGAATGATATGAATACACCGCTTACAAGGATCACAAGCATGGATTTCCCTTTTATAAACAAAGGGTTTTTACGTTTCTCAAGTCTGAAGATCACATCAAGTGAACGTTTTGCTTCAAGCAGTGCAAGATCAGATGAAAATAAGAGAAATATAAATCCAACGATTCCTATGGTGCTGCGTTTTTTTAATAAATTTCCCACATCATTTATAACAGCATTTGATACATCTGGTATAAACTGTTTTAGAATGGATGTTATATACAGAAAAAAGTTATGCGTGGAGCCAACAATATAGCTACCAACAGAAACAAGGACAAACAATAGAGGAATGATAGACAATATGGTATAAAAAGATAGTGCAGCAGCATGTGATAAACACGTGTCTGCAATAAACCTATCGATTGTCATCTGTATAACAGAGTTTTGTTTTTTAGGCATTGTCAATCCTTATTTCTAAATATTACTCTAACAGGAACACCCTCAAAACCAAAAAGGTCTCTTATCCTTTTTGCCATAAATCTGCCATAATTTTCTTTTACACGTGTTTTGCTGTTCGTAAAAACAACAAACACTGGTGGTCTTGTTGCCACCTGAACAATGTACTGTGGTTTTATTATCTTTCCACCATCTGAAATGGGTTGATACTCATTTATGACTTTCTTAAAAAACCTATTTAACTCTGAAGTGGGGATCCTGTGTTCATAGTTATGAGAAACCCTTATTATCCCATCTACAAGATCACCTATGCCCTCACCTGTTATAGCAGATGTTGGGACAACAGGTATATATTCTACAAAATCTAATCTTTGCGTCAATATTTTGAATTCTGATTGTCTATTCTGTTTACTGATAATATCCCATTTGTTTGCTGCTATCACACATCCTTTCCCATAGGACTGTATCATACCTATGAGCTTTTTGTCATACGCTGTTACACCTTGAGAAGCATCCAGTACCAACACAACAATATCAGACCTTCGTATTGAGTCTCTTGTTCTTATCGCAGAGATTGCCTCGATCTTTGTGCTGTCTTTCTTTTTTTTAAGTCCTGCAGTATCTATCAAAGTCAAAGGAACATTTTTAATCTCTATACTTAATTCTACAGGGTCTCTTGTAGTTCCTGGTTTATCATCAACAAGCACAAATTCATTGCCTATTATGTAGTTTATCATACTTGATTTACCAACATTTGGTCTTCCTGCAAAGGCAAGCTTCAGAGGTGTATGTTCATCCTCTACTGGCTCTGTGATCATGGCGGATGATTTAATGTAGTTTACAGTAGCATCTAAAAGTTCATCAACTCCGTATCCGTGTTCAGCTGATACAGCAAACATATCTTTAAAACCAAGCTGATAAAAATCAGAGAGTGCTGATGGATCACCAGGCTTATCCACCTTATTGATCACTAAAAACACCTGCTTGTTGGTCTTCCTCAACCAATTTGCTATTTCAAAATCATAAGGCATTATACCTGTTCTATAATCACATACCAGTATTACAGCAGTAGCTTTTTTAACAACCTCTTCAACCCTTTTGTTAATCTTGAAATGAACATCATTTTTCTCATTACTGAGCCCACCTGTATCTACTATGTCAAAGGTAACCCGATTCCATTCTGCTGTATCATATATGGTATCCCTGGTGGTACCCGGCAGATCAAACACTATAGACCTGTTTTTTGACAGCATCCTGTTAAACAGTCTTGATTTTCCGACGTTTGGTCTTCCAACTATCGCAACAACAGGATTCATTTTAACAAACCTATCTCTTTAAGAAACTGTTTATCCTTTTTCCAGTTCTTCATTACCTTCACATATAATGATAGATAAACCTTTGTACCCAACAATCTCTCTATATCCTTTCTCGCAGATGTACCTATCCTTTTCAACATTGAACCATTTGCTCCAATGAGTATTCCCTTTTGTGACATCTTTTCTACATAGATTGTAGCGTATATTTTAACGATCCTGTCTCTCTGTGTCTCATCAAACCTATCAACAACACACGCTGAAGAATAAGGTATCTCTTCTCTTGTAAAGTAAAACAATTTTTCTCTTATGATTTCAGCAACGAGTTCTTTTTCATATTTGTCTGTGATCGTGTCATTGCTGTAAAGCATACCATCATTGGGTAGATATTTTTTCAGTTCTTTTAGCAGGGTATCAACGCCATCCCCTGTGATGGCAGATAAAGGTATTATGTCATTGTACAGACCAGTTTTTGCATAATGCTCAATAACAGGCAGAAGCAATCTTTTATCTTTCTTCAGATCAATCTTGTTTATGATAAGAACTTTGGGCTTTTGCAAGATTTTTTTCAACTCTTTTTGTATAGCCTCTTCCCTGTCTGTTATAATTGGCTCTACAATATGTGCAATCACATCAGCATCATTCATAGCTGTGATGCTTATTTTTTTAAGGATTGAGATAAAATTAGAGTTTTTATCTGTTTCTAATCCAGGTGTATCTATAAAAACAAATTGAGCATCCTCTGTTGTTAGAATGCCATGTAATCTCTGCCATGTTGTTTGAGGTTTTGGAGAAATAATTGAAAGCTTTTCTCCAACCAGTCTGTTCAATAATGTAGATTTACCAACATTGGGTCTTCCTATAACTGCAATGAGTCCTGATTTCATAATGATCTATAAAAGCATACATTTAAAAGTTTTCAAGATAATAGACCCACATCAATTGATTGAATAATCAAAATGCTTGCAATGAGCATTTAATTTCTGTATAGTCTGTTTCTGAAAGGAGGGTTATATGCCAGGAGAAGTTGTAAAGGCTACAGTGCCTATAACTTTTGTTTACAAAAACAGGGTAGGCAAAGCTCTGGAACAATTCATAGGAGGACTTAAAGAAAGAAAGATCCTGGGTGTTAAATGTCCAACCTGCAAGAAGGTTTATGTACCACCACGCACAGTATGCAGTACATGTCACAAGCCAATAGATAAAATGGTTGAGATCAGCCAGGAAGGTACATTGAAGAATTTTACGATCTCGTATGTAAATATTGTTAATGGCGAGATCAAAGATGCTCAGGAACCCTATGTTATAGGTTTGATAAAATTAAAAGGAGCTTCAAGCCTGATATCAGCTATTGTGAAAGCCCCTTCTGTTGATGCAATTAAAACGGGTATGCGGGTAAAGGCAGTTTGGAAAGAAAGCACTCAGGGGGATTACAGCGACCTTTTATATTTTGAAGCAGTGCAATAGAAAACGGAGGTGTTTATGAATGAAAGAGTAGCCATTGTTGGTTATAAACAAACAAAACACAGTTTTAATAGCCCTGTTGCAAGAGAGAGAATGGTATACGAGCTTGTGAAATCTTTGTTTGAAGAGCTTGGTATTACAAGGGATGATATAGATACGTTTATTCTGGCAAGCAATGATTTTACTGATGGCAGAACAATCTCAGAGGTGTTTACTGTTCCACGGGTAGGTGCGTACATGAAGGATGAGACAAAGGTAGAGTCAGATGGTTTGAGTGCTGTGTTGTATGGGTACATGCGGATCCTTTCAGGATTGTACAGTACAGCGCTTGTTATTGGCTTCAGCATGTCTGGCTCTGAATTCAGAGTCCCACTTATTCAATCATACACGCTTGATCCTGCCTATGAAAGACCCAGAGGGCTTATAAATTATTACTCCATTGCAGGTTTGCAGGCAAATGCATACATGAAGAAGTATAGGTTCACAGAAGAAGACCTTGCAAAGCTCACTGTAAAAAATCTTGAGAATGCAAATAGAAATCCGTTCGCAGCAAGAAAAGAAGACAATCCATCTGTTGAAAAGGTTCTAAGTTCAAAACCTTTATACATGCCTATCAGAGAGGCACATGTTTCAGCCTATGCTGATGGTGCATGCGCTGTTATCCTTACATCAAAAAAGATGGCAAGGAAGTTTACAGATAAGCCGGTATGGATAGATGGTGTTGGGCATTTTATGGATACCTATTATATAGGGGATCGTGACCTTCTTACAATGGATCATCTGTCAGCAGCTGCAAAAAAGGCATACAAAATGGCAGGGATAAAGAATCCTAAAAAAGAGATCAATCTTGCAGAAATTCATACCAACTTTGTTTCTGAAGAACCTATCTTTGCAGAGGCAATGGGACTCTTTAAGCCAGGCACAGGCAGGGATGTGGTCAGAAACGGTGAAAGCAGGATAGATGGTTCAATGCCCATAAACCCATCAGGGGGAGCACTCGGGGCAAATCCAATCAATGCAACCGGTATTATAAGACTTGTTGAAGCTGCTTCACAGTTGAGAAAAGAAGCAGGGGATAATCAGGTTAAGAATGCTAAAACCGCTGTTGTCCATGCACAGGATGGACCTGGTGCACAATTAAACACTGTATTTGTTATAAGGAGGTAATCATGAAGCGTAACGTGGCAATTATAAGTGTTGGTTATAATGGAAGGTTTGTGAGCAAAAGACCTGATATTAACATTCCAGAGTTAATTCAACCCGCAGTTGACAATGCTATAAGTAAAACAAGGCTTAAGCCAGAACAGATAGAGGCTTATGTTGTGGGGAATATGCATACGTTTGAAGGTGTGAACATGCCACATTTATGGGCAAGCGATCATTTTGGAGGTTCAAAAAAGCCTGTAATGAGGATCGCAACAGGTGGTACAACCGGGGCCTCTGTATTTCAGGCAGCGTACTATCATGTAGCATCTGGCTTGTACGATGTAGTCATGGCAATAGGATGGGAGAAGCACGATGAAGGCGATGCACAGGTGGGATTAATGGGAATATTGTTACCTGAGGCATTTTCTATGTTCAACTTTGGACCTGATATGAGCAGTGAACGTGGCATAGCAGGACTTGGAGGGGGTGGTTCAACAGGTGGAGCTGCATTTCAAGCCATGTCATATCTCACAAAGGCAAACGCAGGCATAGAACACATAGACAGAATAGCAGCACTCATGCGATCCAATGCAGCAAAAAATCCCTATGCACATCTTCAACAGCCAGGTTGCACAGAAGCAGACATAGCGAAAACACCAATTATCTCCTATCCATTAAGGTATGGGCATACGTGTCCAACATCATGTGGTGCAATAGCCATGATCCTTGTTTCAGAAGAAAAGGCAAAGAAGTTTGGTATAACAGATAGGGTGGCATGGGTTAAAGGACTTGGTTCTGGAACATCAGATGCAACGACCGGTAATATTATTGAGGGACAGATCACTGACCCGGCAGAACAATACATATGTAAGGTCGTTGCAAACAAGGTGTATGCAATGGCAGGCATTAAAAATCCTAAAAAAGAGATCCAGGTGGCTGAGGTTTACTCTGGTTTCTCACATCAGGATCTTATGTGGCCCGAAAGGCTTGGTCTGGTTGATGAAGGAAAATCCCCGGAGATGCTTGATAAAGGGGCATTTGCAATAGATGGAGAAATGCCTATCAATCCATCAGGTGGTGTAACGAGCACAAATGCAATAGGAGCATCTGCAATGGTAAGGGTTGGAGAGGCTGCTTTACAGGTTATGGGGCTTGCAGAAGGAGGGCATCAGGTACCAGGAAAGGTGGAAAATGCATTAGCCCATGGCTGGGGTGGATTATTCCAGTTTGTTACTGTTACAGTCCTTGGTAGGACACCAGTAAAAAGATAGGAGGTGTTATGACTCAGGAAACAAAAGTAATAGAGAGTTTATGGGACCTAACAACGTATCAATGGAAGATCGAATCAGATGCATTGAGTTTATTTGTAAAAGGGCTGAAGGATAAAAAGATACTCGGTAGAAAATGTCCAAAGTGTGGGACTGTGTACGTCCCAGGACCAACGTACTGCAGAAAATGTTTTATAGACATAGATGAGGTTGTTGAGGTTAAACAGGAAGGTGTACTGGATGCCTTTACAGTTAACCTTTCTGATGTCAGGGGTAATCCAGTTGAACATCCTTACATTACATGCACTGTAAAACTTGACGGTTCTGATTCTTATCTAATGGGTATACTTGAAGGCTGGACAGACTGGAAAAGCGTGAAAGAGGGTATGCGGGTAAAGGTGGTGTGGAAGGAAGAGACCCATGGGGTATTAGCGGATCTATCCCATTTCCAGTTAATATAACCCCCTTTTAAGAGTACAGATGTTTTGTTATGAATGTAAAATTCATCAAGGGGCAGCAGGGTTTGTTGCCCCTACAAAAATACAAAGGGGGTAAATATGCTTATCAAACACAAAATGGCTTACGTGATTTTAACAATCACATTTCTTTTATTGCTCCCGGGAATAACAAATGCCCAGCAAATGTCAGCCCTTGAGCAGCTGGCATTAACATCGCCCAACCTGTTTGGAAGTATTCTGAAGGATGAACAGCTCGTATCTATTGATAAAGAAGTGCCTGGAAAGCCTCAGTTTGTTACTGTTATAACATTGTTCAATGCGCCCATAAACGAGGTTTTTTCTATAGTCTCAGACTACAATGATTATGCAAAGCATATACCACAAACCACAAGTGTAAAGGTCGTCCAGAAAAATGGTAATGTACTGATCGTAGACTATAAAGTTGAGTTTAAATTCTCTATTCTATCCGAACACGCAAACTATACACTGAAACATGTTTTAAATCCTCCGGACAGTATTACATGGACAAGGGTTGCTGGTAATCTTAAAACTGTAGAAGGATCATGGAAATTCCTGCCTGTAGATAATGGCAAAAAGACCATTGGTTTCTACAGGGTATACACTGATATAAGCTCACTTAGTTTCTTGATTAGATACATGCTTGAAAAACAACCCATACTCAACACAGCGATCTCAACATCATCAGCACTTGTATACACCAATGCGATCCAGAAATGGGTAAATGAGGCAGGCAAACATTAACCCCAAAATGCATTTGCGAAATAGGGAAGTTTGTGTAATGAGTGATGGGGTATCCACCCGAAGGGAAGGGTCACGCGTCAAATATAGGTATTCTTCGAATATTAGAAAAAAAGAACGGAATGTGATTGCATATAAACATACAAAGGACTAAAACCTCGTTTCTATAAGGAAACATATAGCTATCGATTGGATCGCACGATCCATGCTCTGCATGGGTACCCCGGGTGAATAAAGAAATTTCCTCATTACATTTTTTGGGGGTTAAAGAAGTGCACTTTTCAAGTTTAAAAGACAAGACTCGATGCGTGCGCTTGACTTTTTGAATATCATGGGTTAAGCCTTAAATAATGAAAAGGTTATTTATCCTTTTTATAGGATTATTTTTAATAAGCTTTTCCTTGTGTGGTAAGGGGGTTGCGGATACACAAACACCACCTTTGTGGGAACCGAATGCAGTCAATATTGTCGCATACCAGGCACTATTAAACTATATCTCTCAGAATTTTACAGGATTAACTGTGAACTATCCGTTTTCAGGCATACCTGACCCTGGTTGTCCAGGGGGGTTTTCTGGCTTTAGTTATGGTATCTATCCATTTAATGTTCAGATAACTATTCCAGGACAATACAACAATCAACCAAACCTAAATCTTGCATGGAACGGTGCAACGCAAAGCATTTCATTGGTTGTGAATGATATACACGCATATATCAATCAGGTTAATGGGGTTGTGCATGCAGTAGCTTTGGGGCTATGTACCACATGCGGGTTTAGCATATCAAATCTAAATGCTGATGCATCAGCCAATATAAACGTAGAGCCTTATATAGATGGGCATTATTTACGGTTAAAACTTGTGGGAACACCAAGTGTGAATGTACAACCAATACCAGAGCCATCCCCTCCAACAGTATGTGGCATTACTATTCCCCAAGGGGCATGGGATGCGATATGGTCGCTTATACAGAGTTCTATAACATCCGCTATTAATTCAGCCATAAATTCTATGCTGATCCCTCAAATAAACCAGATGTTGAGCAGTATCAATATCAATCTATATCTTCATGGAACATATCCACCTGTTTCATATCAAATCAGGCCATCTTTATTTTACCAGGCTTTGAATATTACAAACAATGCAGCTGATATAAGTCTTGATGGAGGGGTTGGACCTGCAACAGAGCCCGCGCCATGCCTGCCATTACCAATAGCCTCTCCACCTACACCAACCATATCAGCTCCAACCATTGACACAGCCAGAACAGATGTGATGCTTGGTTTTGGTGTGTCACAGGATCTGATCAATCAAGCATTGTATGCTGTTTACTTAAGCGGTATGATGTGCATAACCACACCGCCACTTCCAGTTGGGTTATTAAAAGGTTTAATCCCTGAACTGCCAAGTACCGGAACACTCGTTTTAAAGATCATACCTACACAGCCACCGGTGCTAACACTTGGTTCACCACAGAATATGTGGGATACTGTAACGCTCAATGGCATCATTATTGAAGGGTTATTAGGGGTTGATGAGGCTCAAACATATCCTGATGCAAGTGCAGCCTACAACACACAGTATACAGATGCCTTTGTATTAAGTGCCAATGTTTCTATAAAAGCAGAGGTCTACCTTGATCAAAACAAACTTGATCAAAATGGGAATCCAATGATAGTTGTTGCGATAGATAGTACCCCGGGTGGCATAAAAATAAATGATGTTATACTTGCCTCTGAACTTACAAAACCATCCAATGTTAACAGCGTGATCCAGATGGGCTTGAGCCTTGCAACAAGCTTTATTGGCACAGCCTTACCTACCATAAGTTCTGCATTTACATTCAGTGGCGTAACAGTACTTGTAAAGGATATTGTGCCATCAGGCGGTTATCTAAACGTATACCTTAATGTCACAGGATTTATGAACCTGCTCAATCTATCCACCCTCTCAATGCCTCATATTGGATTTCTATCATACAACAACCCTTCAACCGGGTCATTAAGCATCATGTCACTTAATGATGGTATGAAACCTATTATCAATACGCGATCAGGTGTTGTGTTTAAACTTAACACAGCTTTACCAGAGCATGCAGAAATATCCTGGAGAATCTCTGATCAATCTGTTTTGGGTCCTGTATGGCAGGGATGGTCACTATGGTCAACAGATACAACGATAAGACTTGATAACCTGATGGATGGAGAACATTCACTTCAGGTCAGAATAAGGGATGCGCAAACAGGCTTAACAGTTACAGGTGATACAACTGTATTCACTGTGGATACAGTGCCCCCGGAATTAACCTTATCAAAGGCAGATTATCCATATTTTACATTCAATGTTACAGATGCAGTAACCCAGGCAAGGTTGATGTACGCAATTGACAATCAAACATCTTTTACTACACTTGAGCCTGGTGAGTATACCATTGATGTTGGGAACAGTCCTGTGGGCAATCATACCCTTTATGTAAAGGCTATTGATGAAGCAGGCAACACCTCATCTGTTGTAGGAATAAATTATACGGTTACTGCAAGTGTAACAGGCGGATGCGGGACAGTACCTTTCAATACAACAAATGGTTCAATGTTTAACTTTGTATTGTCATTGTTTATTGTTTTGTTGTTTCTATATCTGTGTACCAGAAAAGAGAAAACAGAAGATTAAGAGAAAAAAACAGATGAGAAAGATAATTTTGTGCTGGATAATATCTTTGTTTCTATATTCGGTTAATGCGCATGCAGATCTGATCGGACAATCAGGGCTTGAACATGCAACATCAGCATCAGTATCACAATCCGGATTTTACGAATCTGCAGGGCTTGGCTATGCTAATACCTCAAATCTACTCGGAGCTTCTAACACCTATCAAAATTTGAATGGGCACCTTGATTTTGGTTATGCCTCCATTGTTAAAGGTCTGGACCTTGGCATAACCCTTTATCAGAACACGTTTGTTTTAAACAGCACAGCATACCATGATAATGGAGATATATGGCTAACGGTTAAGTACGGTTATGATCTGAAAAAATGGTTTAGTTTAGGCGCGCTTGTTCAACCAAGATTGCTATCCTCTGCAAGTGGTTTAGGCTTTAATACATCTGCAACAAGCTATCTTGGATTGTTACTTTTTTCTTTTAACCTAACGGATGTTTCAAGGTTTACACCATTAATATTTCATCTAAACCTTGGTTATTACTTAGATAACTCCATAAATCTACTGGATAACCCATACGAGTACAATATAACAGGGCTTTATGGACTTGGGGTAAGGGGGGACAATAGGCTTATAGGGGATCTGTCATTGGAAGGCGTTGCTTTAAACAATCTTCTGCATCCATTTATTGAAGTATACACTGAGCAAGCTTCACAATATAGCTATTACAAAGCAAGCCTACCATCACTCGGAAATCCATCGTTCATGCAAAATCCATTCTATATTACACCAGGTATTAAATTGATCTTTCCCAACAGGATATATGCGCTTGCAGGTTTTGATATTGGTTTAGAAAAAAGCCTCTCAGATATCTCAACCACAACTGCGTATCCGTATGTACCATGGAGTGTATATGTTGAAATAGGATATAAGATCATTTCCTGCAAACCTACAGTTGTAAGGGAATACACAATGGTAAAGCCAGCAACAGCAGCTCCAGCACCTGCTCCTGTACAACACCCCACATTAAACCAGCAGGCTCAGACCCAGGCCCCACCACCGCCTCCTCCATCGCCAAAACCAGCTCCATTTTACAAAACGCATCTCAGGTATGCGTATATCAATAAGCTTGGTATGAAGATAGAAATAACCCGTGCAATACATTTCAAATTAGGTAGCGCTGTTATTGTGCCTGCGTCATATCCTATACTTGATGATGTTGTAACCTTGCTTAAATACAATCCTGAAATCCATGTCAGGATAGAGGGTTATACAGACAATATAGGTTCACCTGCATACAACAAAACCTTATCACAGAAAAGGGCTGAATCAGTTATGGATTATTTGATCCAGCATGGCATATCATCTGACAGGCTTACAGCAATTGGTTTTGGTGAAGAATTCCCTATTGCTTCCAACAACACTCCAGCAGGCAGAGCTAAAAACAGAAGGGTTGAATTCAAGATCATAAAGGGGCAGTGATGAAAAGATTGATGTTGTTTATTACAGCAATACTTATGATTACCGGATGTGGTAAAGATATATCAGGGTTAAAACAAACACAGAATTTGTTTGCAACAAGTTTTGTAGATAAGAGTGCAGATGTTGGCGAATATACCTCTCTTGCGCTTGATAGCTCGGGTAATCCATACATCTCTTACTATGATGTTACACACGGAAGTTTACTACTTGCACATTGGTCCACTGCAAACAATGCATGGGTTATTACAAAGGTTGATGGTGGAAATGGGAATAATGTTGGTATGTTCTCTTCCCTTGCACTTGATAGAAACGGTAACCCGGTCATTGCCTATTATGACAATACCAATGGGCATTTAAAACTTGCGAAAGAAACAAACACTGGATTCAATATTACAGTTGTTGATAACTCATACGCAAATGTAGGTGGTTTTGCTTCTCTTGCAATAAACAAGAATGATGAGCCCATTATAAGTTATTACGATTTTACAAATGGCAATTTAAAGCTTGCCACAGGCACAAGCACAGGCTTTAACATTACCACAGTAGACTTTTTAGGTGAGGTGGGATTATACAGTTCTCTTGCGCTCGATCCATCTGATAACCCTGCCATTGCGTATTATGATGCATCCAATGGTGCGTTAAAATATGCACATTTTACAGGTTCTGGATGGTCAATAACCACTGTTGATGGTGGAAGTGGTGATGATGCCGGCAGGTATGCATCACTCGCTATTAGAGAAGATGGCACACCATTTATAAGCTATTACGATGCTACAAACGAACAATTGAAATGTGCATGGTATGATGCAAACCTTAAGCAATGGGATATAAATATTGCTGATCCGGATTATGGAGTTGGAACAGACACATCAATTGCACTTGATACATATGGTTACCCTCATATAACATACTTTGACGGGGTGAATGGTGATCTTAAGTACGCATGGTACAACGGCGTTGGTTTTAACATTGACATTATAGATGGTGAAGGCATTGTAGGTTTATACTCTTCTCTAAAGCTTGATGACAATAACAATGCGCATGTTAGTTACAGAGATTATAGAAACAGGGCGTTAAAGTACGCAGTTTACAGGAGGTTTTAAAAGGATGAGGCAATACCTGGTTTTAGCTTTTGCATTCTTATTATTAACCATCATCCAGGCTGGATGTGGTGGTTCTTCAACCAATCCTTCTACCGGAAGTATATCAGGCACTGTTATATTAAACGACCAGACATCCCCTCAAAATATACTCGTTTATGTAAGTGGTACCTCTATTATAGCTTACACAGATACACAGGGAAATTATATATTAACCGGTATACCCGCGGGCACTTATACACTTAATGCCACCAGAGCCGGATATGCATCAAGTTCTCAGCATATTACTGTTATTGCAGGACAAACTGTCAAGGCATTGCCCATGGTACTTCATTTACTCGCAACCTCCTTCTCTGCATCAACACCTTTTACAACAATTGAGGATCAGCCATTTTCTATAACAGTATCTGCAATGCTTGATAATGCAATACTTCAAACATACAGTGGAACACTCTTATTACACTCAAGCTGGGGCGATATTACACCCACATCCATATCAAACTTTTCCAATGGTACTGCTACATTCAGTGCATGGTTAAATAGGGAAGGACCTGCAAGCATAACGTTTTCAGATGCAACCGCACCGCAGGCAACTTCATCCGTTGGCATAAATGTACTTTCTATTCCATGGCGGATTAACAATTCACCGATCCTGAGTATTTCAGGCTCTGGCTGGGACAATACTGGCGTGGCTTTCCCTTCTGTGATAAATGTAAAAGGTACATTTTATATGCTATACTCCGGTAATAACGGCTCCACATGGAATATAGGACTTGCAACATCACAGGATGCTAAAACATGGACAAAGTATGCGGGTAACCCTGTTTTAAGTATAAGTCCAACTACATTTTATGCTACGGATATTTCCGGTTCAAGTTTTATGTATGATAATGGCATGTTCAAGGTATGGTTTACAGGATACGATGGACACTTTATACGTATCGGATATGCCAGCTCTGCAAATGGGATCACCTGGACAGTAAACAGTACACCTGTATTAAACACCGGTACAACAGGCACATGGGATTATTTAGGGGTTGCCTTCCCATGCGTTATAAAGGATAATGGCATATACAAGATGTGGTTCTCAGGATACGATGGTACAACCTGGCGCATTGGATATGCAACATCATCCGATGGTATAAACTGGGCAAAGTACACAAAAAATGGGGTTGAGGCAGTGATACTTGATGTGTCAGGAACCGGCACTGATGCTGATGGAGCATATCAATCAACTGTTTCAAAAGACCAGAAGGTTTACAAAATGTACTATACTGGTATCAACTCTTCAGGCAATTTTACTATAAATTACGCAACATCCACTGATGGTGTAACCTGGCTTAAATCTTATTCAAATCCAAAACTTACGTATAGCAATGGGGTGCAATCACCTATGTTCATTTTAAATAACATATTCCTTTATTTTTCGTACTTTGATGGAACCCACTGGCAACTCGCGCTTGCCTCATACCCATAAACCCCCTACATAGCAACCATTGTATTGCTGTTGACACAGGTATGATAGTGTGTAAATTCTATATTAACCCAAAAAAATGCATTTGCGAAATAGGGAAGTTTGTGTAATGAGTGATGGGGTACCCCGAACGAATGAGCAAACTTTCCTATTGCATTTTTCGGGTTAAACTACAGTTCTAAATAGTTTTATTCGTACTTGTTCAGAGATACAGAGAATATGAAAAAGGATCTAAAAAATGACAATGATACCATAGCAGCTATTAGTACACCTCCAGGAGAGGGCGCGATAGGTATTGTAAGGTTGAGTGGTAATCATGTGTATAGAATCCTGAGAGATGTTTTTTTACCAGCAAAACCCAGGCACCAGTATCAAAGCCACAGGCTATACTATGGAGCTATTATAGATGAGTCAAATAACATCATAGATCAGGTCATGATAGCTTTTATGAAGGCAGATAAAACATACACAGGTGAGGATATGCTTGAGATATACACGCATGGAGGCTCAAATACTGTGCACGCTGTTTTACAGAGGGTAATAAAAGCAGGTGCAAGATTGGCAGAAAGAGGAGAGTTTACAAGACGGGCATTCTTAAACGGCAAGATGGACCTGCTTCAGGCAGAGGCTGTGCTGGACCTTGTAAAGGCAGATACTGACATTGCACGAAAGCAGGCGATCAATCAGATTACAGGGCTATTGTCACGATTTGTTGGTTCAATAAGGGAAAAACTCATAGAGGTAAAAACACATATAGAGGTCATGATAGATTTCCCGGAAGACGATGTGTCACCAAAACAATGGGATGATTTGAAGCTTATACTTCAGGCAACCCATGATGAGGTCATCCATGTATTAAAAACCTATGATCATGCAAAGATCATAAAGGATGGGATCCATATTGCATTGGTGGGTAAGCCCAATGTTGGGAAATCAAGCCTGTTCAATGCAATTATAGGTGAAAACAGGGCTATTGTAACACCTCATCCAGGTACAACAAGAGACTATATAGAAGAAGCCATAGAATATAAAGGCATAAAACTTGTGTTTGCAGATACTGCTGGTATAAGGAGCAGTGATGAACCTATAGAAAAGATTGGCATAGAGATGACAAAAAGTCTCATTGATAAAACAGATATGATTGTTATTGTTGTTGATCCAACCACAGGAGAAGATTTTGATAGTGAGTTGTCACTGGCTGATAAATACAGGGAGCGTGTGATTATAGCGATAAATAAGATAGATATAGCATCTTCATCTGATTTAGAACGTGCAAAGACCATGTTTAAAGCCTTTTCTGTATTCCATGTATCCGCAAAAACACAGGAAGGGATTGAGTATTTAAAACAGGGTATTACAGAACCCCAACGCATACCCTCTATTGAAAATACACCTGTGATAAACAGGTATAGACATAAGCAGGCTCTTGAACGCATAGAAGTTTCTTTACGCAAGGCTATGGAGCTTATTGATCAACAGGCTTTTCCAGAGATCATAGCAGAGGAGGTTGATGGTGCAATTGCTGAATTAGGGGAATTAACAGGCGAGATAACATCTCAGGATATTCTGGATAAGATCTTCTCTGAATTTTGCATAGGTAAGTAGGGACGAATGATTATTCGCCCATACTGTAATATAAAAAGGAAGGTGTTTATATGAAGAATAAGGTGATTGCCCTTGTAGCTCATGATGCAAAAAAGCTTGATCTTGTTGAATGGGTAAAATACAACGAAGGTACTCTTAAAAATTATACATTATACGCCACCAGATCCACAGGTACAGAAATAAAAAAGCATACAAACTTAGAGATAAACCTCTTACTCAGTGGACCACTTGGAGGTGACGCTCAAACAGGTGCTATGATAGCAGAAGGGAAAATAGATATACTGATCTTTTTATGGGATCCCTTAACCCCACAGCCACATGACGTTGATGTAAAGGCATTGTTAAGGCTCGCAGTGCTTCACAATATCCCCATGGCATGCAACAGATCAACCGCGGATTATTTAATATCCTCACCATTGTTCAAACAATAAATAACCAGAATTAACTTTATGATAAAAGAAAGCAAACAAAAAGAATTGTTAGAAAGAATGGAACGTCTTGGTATTAAAGAACAGGATATTATAGAAAAATTCCTTCGCTCTCAGGGACACGGTGGACAGAACGTTAACAAAACCTCAACATGTGTGTATCTTAAACATAAACCTACCGGTATAGAGGTAAAAATGCAAAGGGAAAGATCCCAGGCCTTAAACAGGTTTCTTGCAAGAAGGCTATTGGTTGATAAGATTGAACAGATGATGCTGGGTGAGAAAAGTCGCATACAACAGGAGATAGAAAGAATAAAGCGTCAGAAAAGAAAGCGATCCAGAAGGGCTAAAGAAAAGATTTTGCAGGAGAAAAAACATACCTCTATTAAAAAGGCATTAAGGAGTAAGGTAGATGAAAACCTATAAAAATACTGATATTACAAATGGCTTATCAAAGATAAAAAATCTTAAACTACTTTCGAAAAGATTGGGCAAACTACTAATGGAACAAAAAAAGACCCTTTCAACAGCAGAATCATGCACAGGAGGTATGATCTCAAAGGTTATAACTGATATCCCCGGGAGTTCAAGATACTTTGCAGGAGGTGTTGTAAGTTATTCAAATGATATAAAAAACAGGATATTACATGTAGACAAAGCATTACTCAACAGGTATGGGGCTGTCTCTCAAGAGGTTGCTCTGGCAATGTTAAAAGGTGTTCAGCGATTAATGAAAACAGATTGTGCAATAGCAGTAACAGGTATAGCCGGGCCAGATGGTGGTACACCTGAAAAGCCCGTTGGACTTGTTTATATTGCAGTTGCGAACAAAAAGGACATACAGGTAAAAAGATTTGTTTTTCAACATGATAGAGATGGTAACAGAAAACAAACAACCATTACAGCCATTACCATACTTATTGAAATGCTTAACAAAGTTTAATATCCAATATTGAGATATACACTAACTACTTGAAATATAAAACAAATCAGTTTTTATGTTACAAACAGTTGACTTATCATGTCAACTGCACATATTTCCTTATAACAGATATGCGACTCAGGAGGTATAATGAGATTATATACAAAGTTATACACATTAAAGGTTGATGATTTTACCATAGGAAGCGATAAATATCCTACAATAAAGGCTTTTACCCTGCCCAATGGGTTAAAGGTTTTTTATGATCATGTTCCTGACACACCCCTTGTTTCTATCCAGGCATGGATAAATACAGGAAGTGCAGACGAGCCACCAAGATGGGCTGGTATATCTCATCTTATAGAACACATGTTTTTCAAGGGCTCTGCCAACAAAAAGATAGCTGTAATAGCAAAAGAGATTGAGTCACTTGGAGGTTATATAAATGCATTTACCTCGTTCGAAGAAACAGTGTTCTATATAACTATCAAAAATATCTATTTTAACAGGGCTATAGAAGTGCTTGCCCAGACTATTATCAATCCGTCATTTGATGAGGATGAGTTGAAAAGAGAAAAGCAGGTTGTACTTGATGAGATAAAGAGAGGAAAGGACGATACATATCAAAACCTATTTATTAACCTTTATTCGCTCGCATACAAAGGACACCCGTATGGCAGACCCATAATAGGATACGAGAATACTGTAAGAACACTCAATAGAAATCACATTTTTACGTACTATAAAAGATGGTACACCCCATCTAATATGAATATCGTAATTGCAGGCGATATTCCAGAACAGCAGGTTGAACAGGGCATTTATAAGGCGTTTGGAGCAATGAAATCAGATGGTGTTATAAAGCATATAAGACCAAAACAGCCAGATCAAAAAGCACAGAGGAATCTTGTAAAGAATATGGATGTAAAAGACACCTACTATGCATTGGGGTTCTTAACACCACCAGTAACAAGTGAGGAAAGCTTTGCGCTCGAGGTGTTATCCTATATCCTTGGAGGCAATGACACCTCAAGGTTACCGCGTATAGTAAAAAATGAGAATAGACTGGTTGATAGCCTGACAGTTTCTCATTCTGCTAACAGATATACAGGCTTTTTCAGTATAAGCGGAACCACAGAACCCAACAAATTAAAGGATGCTCTCAACAATATCATGGATGTGATAGTTGATACCGGCATACAATTGCCAACGCATGAGGAAATAGCCCGGGCAAAACAGATGCTTAAGAGTATGTTCATTTATGAGCTTGAAACAGTAAAGCAGCGTGCAATGAAGATCGGAGAGGCAGTTGTAGAAATGGGTGGTGTTAACTATATAATGGATTATACCAGAAATGTGGATCGCGTTAATCTGGAAATGATAAGCAATGTAATAAACAGGTACTTTGACCCAAAAAGGCTCAACGTAGTAAGTATACTGCCTAAAAACACCACCTCTAAACCACGACATATAAATACCATAATACATCCTTCAATTAAAGGGATTGATTATCAATTGAGCAATGCTGGCGATATTACAATAGCAAAGTTTGAGAACGGCTTGCGTGTTATATTGAAGGAAAAACATACCATTCCAATAATTGCTTTCTCAGCCTTATTCCTTGGTGATGTCGCAGAAGAACCCTCTGAAAAAACCGGGCTTATAAAGATTATGTCCATGATGCTTAAAAAGGGAACTCATTATAGAAAAGAAAGCGACATAGAAAGAGAGAGCGATAATATATCCGGTATTTTTTCATGCGTAAGAACCAAGCAATCCTTTGGCATTACAGGCGAATTTCTGAACAGGTACACGGACGATGGGTTAAGTTTGTTTGCTGATATGCTGTTAAATTCAACCTTTGATACTGATGAGATTAAACAGGTAAAAAAGGATATTATTGCTGATATAAAAATGGATAAAGATAATATAGGACTACAGGCAAAGAATGCCTTCTTAAAGCTTATCTATGGAGGCACGCCTTTAAGTTTGTCTGAAAAGGGTAATGAATCTACCCTTAAAAAGATTGAGAGGGATGATCTTATAGAAGCATACAACAGGTTTGTTGTAGGTAAAAATGGTGTAATATCTGTTGTTGGGGATATGAATAAAACTGAAATTATAAATAAACTTGCGCGGTATCTTTTCACAATAAAGACTGGTAAGATCTACATGCCTCCATCTTATAAAATTAAGATGCCTCAAAACATAATAAGAACAGAAAAATATAAAATGGAGAAAAATCAGGCACACATAATAACAGGTACACTTACTATCCCGATTAATCATGAGGATAGGTTTGCACTTATGCTCATTGATCAAATACTTGGCGGACAGAGTGGTAGAATGTTTGTTGAATTAAGGGATAAACGTGGTATATGTTATGCTGTTCAAACAATTGGCGAGGCAAAGTTCAATAACAAAGGCTGGTTTGGTATATACACAGCAACGTCTCCTGAAAAGGTGGATATCTCTCTTGAAGTTATAGCCAGTGAAATAAAAAAACTTTATGATAAAGGTATAAATGATGTGGAGCTGGAAAACAGTAAGAGATATGTGCTTTCAGACTATGACCGCCGCAAGCAAACTGCAATCAGTGTATCAAGTATGTTAGCTTACAACGAATTGTTTGATAGAAGCATTGATTATTACAACAGGTTTCCTGGTTTTATAAAGCGTGTGACAAGAACAGAGGTAAATAGAGTTATAAAGAAATATTTAATACCAGATAGGTTTGCAACGCTTGTGTTGATGCCAGATTAAAACATGACAGTCCAGAACAATGTAATCTTTTTAGACAGAGATGGTACTATCAATGTAGAGGATGGCTACATTACAAAGATAGAGCAACTACACCTTTATAAAGAAACGATCACTGCTTTAAAGATTTTAAAGGAATTGGGTTATAAACTTGTTATTGTCTCCAACCAGGCAGGGGTTGCAAAAGGGCTATTAACAGAGGCAACGCTTGTTGAGATCAATAAAGCCCTTCTTTCAATGTTACTACAGGAGAATATTTTTATTGATGGACTATACTATTGTCCTCACCATCCTGAAGCAGTAATCCCTGAATACAAAAAGGATTGTGAGTGTAGAAAGCCAAAGATTGGTATGATCAAACGAGCTGAAAGAGAATTAAACATTAACGCAAAAGGTGCCTATATGATAGGGGACAAGCTCACAGATATAGAATTGGCGTACAACTTTGGTGGCAGAGGAATTTTATTGTTAACAGGTTATGGAGAAGAGGAGGTTAAAAAGATAAATTCACCCAGGCATACTCCTTTATATGTTGCAAAAGACATACTTGACGCAGTAGAATGGATAAAAAAACAATCTAAATAAAAAACATGCTGATTGGACATTAAATTCAATAAAAGGAGATGATATATGACAATAAAGGCTGACAGATGGATAAGAGAAATGGCGATCAAGCACAAGATGATAGAACCATTTGCAGAAAAACAGGTTTCCAGAGGTGTGATTTCTTATGGGCTTTCTTCATATGGATACGATATAAGGATAGCTGACGAGTTCAAGATCTTTACAAACATAAATACAGCCATTGTAGATCCCAAGGGGTTTGATACAAGGTCCTTTGTGGATTTTAAAGGCGATGTATGTATCATTCCTCCCAATTCGTTTGCACTTGGCAGATCTGTTGAGTACTTCAGGGTACCAAGGAATATAATGACAATATGCGTTGGGAAATCTACATACGCACGGTGTGGTATTATAACCAATGTAACACCACTTGAACCAGAGTGGGAGGGCTTCATAACGCTGGAAATATCAAACACAACCCCCTTACCTGCAAAGATCTATGCAAACGAAGGAATTGCTCAAATACTATTTTTTGAGAGTGACCAGATCTGTGAAGTTTCTTATGGAGACAGAAAAGGCAAATATCAGGGACAACTTGGAATAACAATCCCGAAAGTTTAGTTACACGCATTTTACATGTGAAGATCATAAATAGATATATAGCTAAAGAAATATCATCACCATTTATAGTAAGCCTTATCGCTGTTAGTGCGCTGATGCTCATAGGCAGGATGGTAAGATTTTTTGATCTTATTATTGCAAAAGGGGTTTCCTCTAAACAGGTTTTGTTATTATTCCTCTACATGACCCCATTTATCCTTGCCCTGTCAATACCAATTTCTGTGCTCATATCAGTTGTACTCGCGTTCAACAGATTGTCCAGTGATAGTGAGATAATAGCAATGAAGTCAATAGGAATAAAATTGTCAAAGCTTTCAAAAGTCCCTCTATGGTTAGGAGGTATATGTTATGTTATAACAAGCATTATATCATTTTACGTTTTACCTGATGCAAATGTAGCCTTAAAAAACGAATTCTTTAATATTATTATAACAAAAACAACAGTGGGCATAAATGAAAAGGCTTTTAACACCTTTACCAGTGATATAATATTTTACGTTGATAAACTTTCAAATAACAGGGAAACAATGGACCACGTAATTATTTACGACACAAGGGATCCAGAACTACCCAATACAATCATAGCAGAAAAGGGCAGGTTTATAGTTGACAAACCTGATAAGACCATAACACTATCTCTATCAAATGGAGCTATTCAACAACTTGGCAGGAACCCGGATACAATACGCATCATAAATTTCAAACATTACGACATATCATTTTCAGAAGATGAGATCAGCCCATCAATGTCCTATTATAATAAATCCACATTTGAGATGACCATACCAGAGCTCATCCATAAATACTTTGAATTAAAGGCAAACAAGGAACACTATAATTCTTTGTTGACAGATATCGCTGAACGCTTTGCAATCCCATTCACTGTCATCATATTTGCAATAATGGGTATACCGCTTGGTATAAAATCACCAAGGTCAGGCAAGGCTTATGGAATCACTGTGGCAGTTATACTTGTTTTGCTTTACTACATAGTTCTCAGTGGGGCTGAGACAGTTGGTAAACTAAACATCCTTAATCCTGTTATAGCCATATCATTGGTGGACCTGCTCTTTTTTCTATCAGCTATAGTTCTGTTTTATTTAGTCTCGCTTGAAAAGGACCTTCGATTCCTCAATCCTATTTCATATATAAAACAGTACCTATGAAAATCATAACAAGATATATTGTAGATGAATTCCTCCAGGTTTACTTAATATCAATCATAGCACTATCAGGGCTCTATATTATCGTTAATATTTTCGAAAGCTTGAAGGATGTAATATCTTTGCACCCGGCGATTAATACAATTGTAATGTTTTATGCAACCCAGGTGCCAACCATTTTATACCAGACAATCCCAATGGCAGCATTACTTACGGTTGTTATAGTTTATACTGTTATGTCAAGAAACAACGAAATAGGTTCTTTATTAACAACCGGCGTAAGCCCGATGTACATAGTCAAACCTGCCATTGTAATAGTGGCTATCATATCCATATTACATTTTTTGTTAGGAGAATACATTGTTCCTGAGGCAAATTTAAAAAATGCACTGCTTGATGCTGAGATCCATCACACAAAATTAAGCCTATCAAACAATTTTAAAGTTAATAATATATGGTTCAAATCAGGCAGTAACCTGTACAGAGTTGGATTGTTTATACCATGGCTAAATACAGTTAAAGATATCACCGTTTACAGCTTCTATAACAATGACCTCATAGGCAGAACAGATATCAATGATGCGAAATGGGACAATGGAGTATGGAAGGCTGAGGGTGTGTATATTAGAGATTTCAAAAATGGTGAACAGATAGGGTATAATTTTACTGAATCCACTGATATGACCTTACCATTTATGCTAACAGATCTAAAGCATACAGGAAAAACTCCTGATGAAATGAATTACGTGGAACTAAAGGCTTACATAAAGAAACTAAAAGATGAAGGTTACACATACGCACCTTATGATGTTGATCTTAATTCCAAGATTTCTTATCCATTATCCTCTTTATTTGTAATATTGCTTGTGATTCCTTTTTCTCTAAAGAAAAGAAGAACATCCGGCTTTATGCTGGCGTTCGGACTTTCCCTTGCTATAGGATTCAGCTACTGGATTGTAATGGCTCTATCAATGTCACTCGGGAATTCGGGTATACTGAGTGGCATAGTTTCAGCATGGTTACCAAACATAATAACATTATGTGTTTCCATAATCGTAATAATGATCACAAAATGGTAGTTCAAACTATGCTCTTTGAGGGTTAACCCGAAAAATGCGTTTGCGAAATAGGGAAGTTTGTGTAATGAGTGATAACCCCGCGTCAAATATAGGTATTCTTCGAATATTAGAAAAAAAGAAACGGAATGTGATTGCATATAAACATACAAAGGACTTAAGCCTCCTTTACAGCAAAAAGTCTTTGTATCTTAGGTGGATCGCAGGGTTGAACGAATGAGCAAACTTCCCTATTGCATTTTTCGGGTTAATGACTAATTTATTCATAATCTCCTGCGCATGGTATGAACTTCTGATAAAAGGACCGGCATAAACAAATGGGATGCCAATTTCTCTACCGAATCTCTCGTACTCATCATACAATTCTTGAGTTATATATGCCTGAACCGGTATATTCTGTGATGTTGGCATAAGATACTGACCTATGGTAACAATATCACATCCCACTTCCTTTAAATCCCTGAGTACAGCCTTTACCTCTTCCATGGTTTCTCCAAGCCCAACCATTAATCCTGACTTAATGATGATGCGCTTCTGACGTTTTACAAAACCAAGCACTTCAATGGAACGTTCATACAAAGCCTGGGGCCTTATTCCCCTGTATAGGCGTGGTACAGTCTCCACATTGTGATTAAATATCTCAAAATCAGCCTCAAGTAGATGCATAATCGCGTCCCTGTTACCCTTAAAGTCCGGGGTTAGCAGCTCTACAGTGACATCTGGATTAAGTTCTTTAACAACGCACACTGTTCTATAAAAGTGGTCTGCACCACCATCATTAAGATCATCTCTGGTAACAGATGTTATAACAGCATGCATTATGCCAAGCTCAGCAACACTCTTAGCTATTCTGTAAGGCTCCTCAGGATCAATCTTTGCTGGATGCCCTTTATCAATAGAACAGAACCTGCATGCCCTTGTACATATATCTCCCATGATCATAAATGTTGCGCGATGCATACCAAAGCATTCGCTGATATTGGGACAACGGGCTGATTCACACACTGTGTGGATCCTGTTTGCCCGCAGAACTACCTTTGTTCTGTGCACCTCCCCACTTAAACTAATATGTTTTTTAAGGCCATGTGGTAGATGTACATTCTCAACATGTTTGGTTTGTATCATACCCTATTTCCTCATCGGTTCAACATGGATATTAACAACTGAATGAGGTACAAGTCTCTTAATATCAGCTTCAAGCATATCACAGATATTATGTGCCTGTTCTACAGATATGTCGCTTGGTAACTCAAGGTGGAAGTCTATGAAACACCTTCTGGATGAATGTCTTATTGTCAGATCGTGAAATTTCATGCTGTGTGATTTTAATATTCCAGCAATGGTTTCGCGTGATACACTCTTTGAGAGAACTTTAGTGCTTATATCTGTTTCAGTTTCCTGGTCTGGCTCTGCATGCACAACAACATCTGCATCATAGCCTAAAGAGGCTAAATCCTTTTCAATCTTTTCTGTAACATCATGCACCTCAACAAATGGTAAGCTTTCTTCTACATTAACGTGCATATCTATGAACAATCGAGCATTGCTATGCCTGATCCTTATGTTGTGAACACCGGTTACACCACTTATCTTCATCACACTTGTTCTTATTTGCTCGGCAAGTCCTTCCGGCGCTCTGTCAAGCAACACATTGATTGTTTTCCTGCCCAGCCTGTAACTTGCTACAAGAACAACTATAGCCACAAATGCAGCAGCGATAGAATCACCATCAACAAAACCCATCTTTGCACTAATAAGACCAATGATAACGACAGAGGAACTTAAAATATCACTTGAGAAATGTAAAGCATCGGCTTCGAGTGCCTGGCTATTATACTTTTTAGCGGTCCGTGAGAGTATAGTTGCTCTTGAGGCATCCACTATAATGGCAAGTATCATAACGCCAAATGACATTGCAGTAACTTCTATTTTTACATGTGTTATGAAGAGTCTTTCAAAGGCTTTATAGATTATCCAGAAGCTCGTTATTACAAGTAAGCCTGTTTCTATAAAAGCCGACAGGCTTTCGTATTTGCCATATCCATAGTTATACTTTCTATCAGCAGGTTTATCTGACACTTTAACAGCGAAATAGGTGAGCAGTGCTGCACCTAAATCAAGGGTTGAATGTATAGCCTCTGATATTATACCAAGACTTCCTGTGATTATTCCAACAGCAAACTTTGCTATCACCAGAAATAAACTTGCCACCACCGAGCTTAAGGCTACTCTTTGTTTTATTACTGTTTGCTCTGATCCTTTCATTTTTTGTAGTAACCACCAGTTAAATTTATGTCAGTATCTCATATACAAATCTGTGTATCAATAATTTTATCAAAGACCTGAAGAGCCGTATCTTTTATTGCAATTTTGGGGTAATATATAGTATAATTTTATTATAGATACAGAGATTGTTTTTTATAATAAAATTATGTGGACATAAATTGATGACCCTTTACCAGCAATATATATAGCATATGATTATAGAACAACAAATGCAGGTTTTAGCGTTACAATGGATAGTTCAAATATTACCGGATACTGTCTTACAGGAAGCACATCAGCTACATGTGAAAAACCCATTGGTCAATACATAACACCTCCTGGTACACACTCCATTGATATTCATCGGTGCTTTTCAAACAATGGACCATGTTGTAGCGTAAGTTCTTCTTTTAAGTTTACTCCACCAGTGCCTCTGGTTGATATTTTCAGTCCTTCTGGTTATATAGGGCCTGCAGGCTCTAATGTAAGCATACTATTTTCTGACACAACCAATAAACTTGGATTAAACCTGAATACCTACAATGTTTTTATTGACGGAAATTCAGTAACAGGTTCACTTGTAACACAAACCAACAGCACATTAACCGGGTTTCCTTCAACACCAACTTCATTTACAGCTAAAGGCAATGTTGTTCTTAATTCTCAAGGTACACATACAATTCAGGCATATGTAACAAATCTATTCTACAATACAACAGGCACTGCTTCACAAACTTTTTCAGTTGACACCACCCCACCATCACTCAGCTTTGTACAACCCATTTCAGGAAGCACTTCTGGTGGCACATCTGGAACGATATTTCCGTATTTTATCTATCCATACATTACAATACCATATGAGGTTACATACAACGATAGCCAGAGTGGTGTAAATACATCAACATTCAATATCAATGCAAATGGTGTGTATGGAACTGTAAACGCCACTCCAATAAGCGCAACAGGTACATTACCAATTACCCTTCCTGTTTCAGGTGGTAGTAATGGAACAGGTACTTATGTAATAACAGCGCAGGTTTCTGATAACGTTGGTAACACAGGCACTGCAACATCTGTTATAACCTTATCACTCGCAAATATAGGGATAGGAAGTGCAAATGTAGATACTGGCACTGAATTTACAATACCAATAAACATATTCATTGACCCATCCCATCCCTATGGGCTTGGTAGTTATAACATATATGTTAATTTTAACCAGCGCATATTAAACTTTGTCTCTGTAAGCGGAAGTATGTCAGGATATCCTGGTGTTGGATATTCACAGGAATTTTCCAATCCACCTGGTTATTATCAAACATCTTCTGGTGTTGAAATAAATGGATACAATCTTCTTGGGAGTGGATATTATTCTACTCCTGTTGGTTTATTTAATGTAGCAAATATAACCTTTTATGCAGCGTATCCTGGGACAACAACCTTAACGATAATTGTAAATTCCATGATTGATACAACAGGTAGTGCACTCCCATCAACACGCGTTCAATCTGGTAGTGTAACAGTACAATAAAGAATCAAGCCATAGAGTAATTCCATTTATGGTATAGTGGAAATCCATATAAGACTATGATAGAAGATTAATATGCTTGATTATATTGCTATCTTTAAAAAGCTGAACGAAGAAGGAATTAAATATATTGTGGTTGGTGGAATTGCTGTTAACCTACATGGAATTCCGAGGATGACATACGATATAGATCTTCTCGTTGATCTTGAAGAGAGTAACCTGAAGAAGTTCATACGTCTTTTGAAAGAATGGGGTTTCAAACCAAAAGTTCCAGTCGATATAATGGACTTTGTTCAAAAACCTAAAAGAGATGAATGGATAAAAAAGAAACACATGAAAGCATTTAATCTCATTAACCCTGCATGGGCAATCTCTGAAATTGATATTATTATTGACGCACCTGTGGATTATGTAAATGCTGCAAAGCATGTTATCTATATAAAAACTGGTAACGTAGAAATTCCTACTATATCAATTCCGGATTTAATAAAAATGAAGGAAAAGACAGGCAGGCAACAGGACAGAGCAGATATAAAATATCTCAGAAAATTAAAAAATGAAGAAAAATAAAACCACTGGATTCAATTACTATCTTAGTAAAGTGATCATAAATGATTACCGTAAAAGACCCCTGGAGTTGCGACTGCAATGGTTGTATATGGGAAACCTTTTCAGAATGTCTTATCCTGAGAAGATAAGAAAACTACATGAAAGATTCAGACTTACATAAAAAGCCATACGATAACCGATATATTTGAAGTGGCATATCATGAAATTCAGACGAACAAAGTAATTTAACAGTATGCACATACGAACTTATACATAGTCTTGACACTATCTAATCTAATGTGATACAAAACTAAAAAGATGAAGGAGGTCTTATGAGTAAAAAAATTTTGCTTGCGGATGATTCTATAACTATACAAAAGGTTATATCCATCACCTTTTCTTCACCAGAATATGAGATCACTATTGTTGATAATGGTAATGATGCAATAAAAAAAGCCTTTGAGGTAAAACCTGATATCATACTTACTGATATAGTAATGCCAGGTAAGAATGGCTATGAGGTATGTGATGCTATAAAAAGCGATCCTTCATTACAATCAATCCCTGTGCTTCTTCTCACAGGAGCTTTTGAAGCATTTGATGAACAACGCGCCAGACAGGTAGGTGCAGATGCCTGGCTTTCAAAACCATTTGAAACACAGGCACTTATTGATAAAGTTAACGGATTACTCTCAAAACCAGCTGTCAAAAAACCAGTAGAGGCAAAACCAGCCCAACCCAAAGCTGCACCAAAACCGCCTCCTCCACCTCCTTCTGCAAGACCCAGCGCTCCTACCCCACCTCCTTCTTCAAAACCTGGCGTTCCTCCACCACCACCTCCAAGAAAGCCATCACCGCCCCCGTCTTCTCCAAAGGTAGAAGAGGCAAAGGCATCTGAAAAAAGGATTGCCCCGGAAAAGCACGAGGAAGAGGTAATGGAACTCACAGAGGCAGAATCGTTTGAGTTAACCGGGGATACTGTTGGTGATGAAAGTGAATGGGAGGCTGTCCCTCTCAACGAAGAGCCAAAAGAGACACCCATAACTGAAAGTTTTAATGAACCTATAAAAGAGGAATTACCAGAAGAGAAAGAGATATCATTCACAGAAGAAACAAAACCCTCTGAGTCAATAGAAGAGACTGAAGGAACCGGAGAACCAGAAGTTGGCTTTGAAGACCTTGAGGCAGCTTTAGAAGAAACAGAAAAACCGTTGTCAAAAGAGCCTGTTTCTGAACAGGTAGAGTATGAAAAAACTTACGAGGAACAGGAACTTGTAAAACCCCTGGAACAAGAAGCAACACCTCAAAGTGAGGCAACACCTCAGGTAAGTTTAAGCAAAGAAGAACTCCTTGAACAAGCATCCATAAAGATAGAGGCTCTATTGAAGGATATCCTTCCGGATGCTGTTAAACAGGCTGTGGAAAGCAGGGTTGATGCTGTATTAAAAGAGGTTGCAGAAAAGATCATCTGGGAGGTAGTGCCTGCTTTAACAGAAACCATGATCAAAGAGGAGATTCAGCGATTAAAAACGGCTAAAAAGAAAACTTAACAAACAATTATAAGATATAAATACCTTATAACGGGTATCCTATAATAAGGTTTTTCACTGTATCAGCAAATTAAAATCGGATCGTTTATAATGATTGACTGTTAATCTGATGGATAAAGTATATACCCCTAAACATATTGAAGAAAAATGGTATTCTGAATGGTTAAGAAGAGGATTGTTTCATTCAGTACCTGATAACAGGCCACCATATTCAATAGTTATTCCCCCTCCGAATGTTACAGGTTCTCTCCACATGGGACATGCACTTAACAATACTTTGCAGGACATAATGATACGCTACAAAAAAATGCAGGGATTTAACACTGTCTGGATACCTGGTACGGATCACGCCGGTATAGCAACCCAGAATGTTGTGGAAAGGCAACTTGCAAAGGAAGGTCTTGATAGGTTTAAATTGGGGAGAGAGAAGTTTATACAACGAGTATGGGAGTGGAAGAAACAATCAGGAGATACAATAGTTAACCAACTGATGAAACTCGGCGTTGCCTGTGATTGGTCAAGACAACGTTTTACAATGGATGAAGGATTATCACGCGCTGTTAAAGAGGTGTTTGTCAGACTTTACAATGAAGGACTTATCTATAGAGGTGAATACATTATAAACTGGTGTCCAAGGTGTTTTACTGCACTGTCTGATCTTGAAATTGAACATAAAGACGAAGCCGGTAAATTATACTATATATTTTATCCTTTTCAGGAAGGCAATGGTGGAATAACCGTTGCAACAACAAGGCCTGAAACCATGCTCGGAGACACAGCAGTGGCTATAAACCCGGAGGACGCAAGGTATAAGGGACTGGTTGGAAGGCTTGTGGTTGTTCCTATAGTTAACAGACCTGTGCCTGTTATTTCAGATCAACTTGTCCACATGGATTTTGGTACCGGAGCTGTAAAAATAACACCAGCACATGATTTTGATGATTTTGAAGTTTCAAGAAGGCACTCTTTACCTCTGATCCAGGTTATTGATCTTAATGGTAAAATGACCCCTGCTGCAGGCAAATACCATGGGATGGACAGATATAAAGCAAGGGCAGCAATTATTGATGAGCTACAAAAACTCGGCATGCTTGTAAAGATAGAAAACTACAAGCTATCCCTGGGAACATGTTATAGATGCGGAACAGCTACAGAACCAATGGTATCAACACAATGGTTTGTTAAAACTGAACCATTGGCAGAGAAGGCGATCGAGGCTGTAAAACAGCATAAAACCCGGATTATACCCCAGCAATGGGAAAAGGTTTACTTTGAATGGATGGAGAATATTAAGGACTGGTGTATATCAAGACAGATATGGTGGGGACACAGAATACCTGCATGGTACTGCGAGGAATGTAATGGCATTACTGTTTCAACAGATCAACCAGATAAGTGTAGCAAATGTGGTAGCACAAAGATTCATCAGGATGAAGATGTGCTTGACACATGGTTCTCATCAGCCCTCTGGCCATTCTCAACATTAGGCTGGCCCGATAAAACCCCTGAGCTTGCCTATTATTATCCCACGAGTGTCCTTATAACTGCCTTTGATATTCTGTTTTTCTGGGTTGCCCGTATGATGATGATGGGACTGAAGTTTATGGGTGATGTCCCGTTCAGAGACGTGTATATACATGCACTTGTAAGGGATGAGTTTGGAAAGAAGATGAGCAAAACAAAGGGCAATGTGATAGATCCACTTGTTGTAATTGACAAATATGGAACAGATGCTTTCAGGTTCACCCTTGCATCAATGGCTGCTCAGGGCAGAGACATCAAATTATCCGAACAAAGGATAGCAGGATATAGAAACTTTATAAATAAGTTGTGGAACAGCACAAGATTTGTAACCATGAAGCTAGGAGATAAAGGCACAATGTTAAAGCCCGAGCAAAACAATGACATACCAATAAATGCCTGGATAAACAAGAAGCTTCGTGATGCAGTGATCCTTGTTAAGAATGCCATTGATGGTTACAGATTTAACGATGCAGCAATAGCCATATACCAATTCGTCTGGCATGAATACTGCGATTGGTATATAGAAATGGTTAAGATCAGCGATGACCATTATTCAGAGAAGAAGGCAGTGGAAAACATGCTATTCGTTCATGATGTTATGATAAGGCTTATGCATCCATTCACACCATTTGTAACAGAAGAGATATATCATGTTCTTAAAGATATTACAGGCTCAACCGGACGCGACACCTCAGTTATGGAGGCTACCTACCCTTCTGAAGAGGCTCTTTTAGATATAGATGATACTTCTAAAAAATATGTAAGTGAGGTAGATGCTATTATAGATGCTATTACAAAGATAAGAACCATCAGGGCTGAGTGTAATGTACCTTTATCAGCAATGGTTGATTTAAGTTTTTCTGGCACAGATGAGAAGGTAAGCCTTATCAATAAATACTCAAATTATATAACAAGAATGGTACGAGGCAAAGTAATCAACACTGAAGAAACAGGCGTAAATGTAAAAGGTAGTGCTGTTGAGCACATAGATGGCTTGAACATATATGTGCACCTTGCAGGTGTTATAGAGCCCTCATTAGAAATACAGAGATTGGAAAAAGAAATGGGAAAATTGCAAATAGAATTAGAAAAGTACAAGTACAAACTCAGTAACGAAGATTTTCTAAAAAAGGCTCCTGAAGATGTAATTGAAGAAACAAAGAACATTAACGAACAATTAAAAGCACGCTACGAACAACTCATTGCTTCCCTTAACAGAATAAAAACATTGCTAAAATGAGAACGCTTGATCAAATTATTGAACATGCATTGGATGAGGATATAGGGTTTGAAGATATAACAACAGATACGATCATAGACCGCTCATTATCCGGGGTTGGAGAGATAAAGGTAAAAGAATCAGCTATTGTTGCAGGACTTGACATTGCAGGTAAAGTCTTTGAAAAGATAGATCCTGAGATTGAATTTGAAAGTCTTGTAAAAGAAGGGGACAGCGTAGAAAAAAACACTATACTTGCCAATGTTAAAGGACGCATTTCCTCTATTTTGAAGGGTGAACGCACAGCCCTAAACTTCCTCATGCGATTATCAGGCATAGCAACGATAACCAATCAGTATGTGAAGGAACTTGATGGTACAAATGTGGTATTGCTTGATACAAGAAAGACCACACCGGGGCTACGTCTGGTTGAGAAATACGCTGTTAAAATGGGAGGCGGAACAAATCATAGATTTGGTTTGTTTGATGGAATCTTAATAAAGGATAATCATATTAAAGCTACAGGCTCTATAAGAGAAGCCATCAGGACTATTAAGTCAGCCAGACCATATCATAAGGTGGAGATAGAAGTAAAAAATATTGAAGAACTCAAGTTAGCCATAGAAGCAGGCGCAGACATTGTTTTGCTTGATAATATGGAGCTTAAGTTATTGGAGGAAGCAATAAAATTAGCTAAAAACAGGGTACTGGTAGAGGTCTCCGGTAACATCACATTGAATAATTTAAAAGCAGTGGCTAATTTAAAACCAGATTTCATTTCATCCGGGGCTATAACACATTCTGCACGAGCGATAGATATATCTCTAAAAATTACTGATGTATATAGAAAGGGGAAAGCATGAAAAATATATTAACCTTATTGGTTATTGCTATACTGGTTCCAGTAAATGTACTTGCGGATCAGCCACAACATGAAGCAGGAGCAATTGTTTTAAAGGATATAAACAGGGTAACAGTGTACAGTAATTTCACGTACACTACTCTGATGCATGAACAGATAAAGATCCTTAACAAACGTGGTGTGAATGATTACTGCGAGGTTGTTCTACCGTACTCAACAGAATATCAAAAAATAGAGATTCTGGATGCTAAAACTATCACGCCAGATGGTAAGGTTTTAAAACCGGGTAAAAAGGCTATAAACGATGTAACACCTCCTTTTATAGTTAGTGCTCCAATCTATTCTGATGTTAAATATAGAACAATAACCATGCCTGGTTGTACACCTGACGCCACAATTGAATATCAGGTAATGATAACCACTATAAAGCCCTATATGGAAAATAATTTCTTTGACAGTGATAGGCTCCAAACAAGCGATCCGATAGATTTGTCTGTTTACGAATTAAGTTTTCCTAAAGATATAAAGTTTGATTACAGACAGTATAACTTTAAAACCCCACCTTCTATTACAGAAAAAAATAACAGAGTTGTTTATACCTGGGAACTTAAAAATATCCCACAGATCATACCAGAACAGAATATGCCACCTATGTCTGATATTGCCAACCGTGTCGCTATAAGCACAGTTAGTTCCTGGGATGCGCTTGCAAAGTGGTACTGGGGATTGGCAGGAGAACAATATGGCACGGACCAGGCTATTGATAAAAAGATTGAAGAGCTTACAAACGGACTTTCTACCACAGACGAGAAGATCAGGGCTATATACAACTATGTTGCAATGAATATTCGTTATGTAGGTATAGAATTTGGCATAGAAGGTTATAAACCACACAAGGCAGTAGACATATTTAAAAACAAGTATGGGGATTGCAAGGATCATGCAACCTTACTTATAGCTATGCTAAGACATATAGGCATTAAAGCCTTTCCTGTACTCGTTGATACTGCAGGCATTGCCAGAATGGATCCAACATTACCATCACCTGGACAATTTGATCACGAGATAGTCGCCATTCCACAGGATAAAGGTTACTGGTTTCTTGATTCAACATCTGATGTTACAGGATATAAGGATCTGCCTCCAATGGATCAGGGAAGGGATGTTGTTGTAATAGAACCTGACAAGGCAATTATAGTAAAAACACCAGTGTTTGATCCGAATGTAAATAGCATAATGGACAAAAGAACTGTGAAAATAGAAGAAAACAACTCCCTGCAGATCTCCATGAATGTTACATATAATGGTGTTTACAGTATGTATGAAAAATCCATGTTAAGGAGCATGAAACCCATACAGAGAAAATCCTTTATAGAGTCAATGGCAAACGATATATGTCCTGGGGCAATTGTAAATAACTATAGCATATCTGACATCTATAGCCTGAATATACCTGTTAACATTGGCCTCACGTTTACATGCCAGGATTATATTATAAAGGCAGGAGACCTGTTAATTGTGAAAGTGCCCAATATGTCAATGCAGAATCTCTCGCAAATTGTAGCTCGGGATAAAAGAACATACTCGCTTGTTATAGGCTATAATTTTGAGAAGAGTAACACAGTTAATTTTAACATACCTCAAGGTTACAAAATCAGATACGTGCCTGATAACACAGACTATAAGAACAAATTTGGTGAATTTAAGGTGTTTTATAAAAGGCTTGAAAAAGAATTAAGCTACAACAGCAGGATAGTATCAAATGCATATTCCGTTGAACCAGCAGATTATCCTCTTATAAAACAACTCTTCAACAATGCAGTAATACTGGAGAAAAACCAGGTGGTTGTATTTGAAAAGTTAAAGTTAAAGAAAAGTTTAATAAAACACACGAGAAGAAAAACAAGATAAAAACGGTGCGAGGTTTTACCTCTCACCTGAAAATAATATGAACAACACGCTTTTAGAAGCCTTCCTTCTGATCATAGTTGGTATGCTTGCGCGATTAACCGGTCTTGTAAAAGAGCAGGACAATCGTATCTTATCCAGGTTTGTTTTTAATATCACCCTGCCATTCCTTGTATTCCTTGCAATGTTCCGTCAACAACCAACCCTTATATACTTAAAAATAAGTCTGCTAACATGGTTATTACTCGGGATATTCACAGCTATTTTATTCTTTGCTGGAAGGGTTATCATAAAAGATACCAGAAGACTGGGGGTGTTTATTCTGACAGCAGTTGGTGGAAACACGGCGTTCCTTGGTTACTCTGTTGTTCATAGCCTTACGGGTGATGCTGGTATGCCTATCGCTGTTGTGTACGATCAATTCGGCAATGGTTTGTTTATCTACACAGTGCTTCTGATCTTAATATCAAACCTTACACACAAATCACTATCATGGAAAAACGTGCTCACAGGCGTATTAACACCGCCGTTCATAGCCCTGATAATAGGTCTGGCATTCCCTGTGTCCGTGGTATTGCCAAAATTTGTTCTGAATGCCATCGAGCTGGTTGGAAATATCACAACACCACTCATGATGCTAATAGTAGGAATGAATCTGACAAAACCAGTAAAATTGCACAGTCTACCACTGCTTGGTACATCTGCTTTAATCAAGCTTATGGTTATGCCACTGGTAATGTATCTGTTTATTTCTATAACTGGATTACCAGCCTTTCCACAAAAAATAACTATCCTGCAATCAGCTATGCCATCAATGATGACAAGCGTTGTCTTTGCTCAACTTTATGATCTTGATGAATCACTTGCAGCTCAGATTGTTTTTGGCACAACCTTTGTAAGCTTTTTCACCCTGCCATTCATCTGGTCTGTATTGTAACTGAATCACAGAGCACATAATTCTAACTGTTCGGTTTAAATGCAAACACACAAAGGCTTATGCTGGATTATCCTCGAGGTATAATTCACCTGTAGATGCATCGTAAGAAAACAATTCACCAAACCTACCCCATGTTATAGCTATATCAAGCTGTCTTTTTGCCTCTTCGGGTGTGAAAAACTTAAGCAGATATTCCTCTATAAAATCTTCGTGTATCCTTTTATTCTTTTTTGTATTTAACAACCTGATTATTTGCTTTACGAGTGCAACATTTTCAATGGTCTGCTTACTGAAATTAACCTTTCTCCCAAGTATATCTGCTGTAACAAACTCTTTTCCTGTCTCGGTTAGCGTTATATCACCCTCTGTTACCTTAACGTATTGAAGAAGTACAGCCGCATCTACAATAGGTAAAATATCATCAACTTCCATCTGAAGCTCATCACTAAGTTTATATATATCTTCCTCCCCTCCCCTTTCAAATATTAATTCCAGCAGACCAGCAATTGCACCTGGCTTTGCATTGGGAAGCATCTGATATTTTTCTTTTGATACAAAAAACCTGCTCTGTATGGATTCTGCCTCTATCTCTGGATTTGTTAAAAGCTGGTATATCATATCAACGAACATTTTAAACTCATCGGATTCAGGGTTTCGTTTATGGTGAAGATCTATTGGGAATTTGGCTCTTATCCTTCCTGGATTCTTTGATAGTATCACACATTCATCCGCAAAAAATACTGCCTCCTCTATGTTGTGTGTAACAAGCAAAATAGCCTCTGTTGGTAATTTTTTATCCACCCAGAGATCTATAATCTCCCTCCTGAGGTTTTCAGCTGTCAGTATATCAAGTGCGCTGAATGGCTCATCCATGCACAAGAGCTCAGGTTCTACTATCAATGCCCGTGCAAAACCAACCCGCTGTTTCATCCCCCCTGACAACTCTTTAGGATAAGCCTCTTCAAAACCATCAAGCCCCACTGTGTCCAGAATTTTTAATGCCTTTTCTTTTATTATCTGTTCATCAACCCCTTTTGCTTTTAAAACAATAGCTACATTTTCAAGGACTGTGAGCCAGGGGAATAGGGCAAAATTCTGAAACACTATAGAAATCTTTGGATCAGGATTAGTTAGAGGCTTACCAAGAAATAAAACCTCACCACTTGTTGGTTTCTGCAATCCTGAAATGATCTTTATCAGTGTTGATTTGCCAGAACCAGAAGGTCCTAATAGGGCTGTTATTTTATTCTTTTTAAGCTGAAAATCTATGTTCTCAACAATGGTTATGGTATTGCCTTTTATACCCTCAAAGGTTTTAGTCACATGTCTTAATTCAGCTATTGTAACAGGCATATTATTTTTTATCATATCTCAACTCTCCAATTGGTGTAGCTGGCTAACACTCTTATACAACCTTTTCCATACAGTAATATTTATTATTACAACAACGAGTATCATAGCAAATGTCCCACCAAGAAGCATGTTCATATTCCCTTTTTCTATAGCCAGATTGATTAAGGTTCCTATTCCCTTTGTGTAAATAATTTTATTCTTATAAAGCACATATTCTGCAACTATAGAAGCATTCCACGCACCACCAGCTGCAGTTATTATACCTGTAATCAATTGTGGTGCTATGGCAGGTATAATAATCTCTTTCCACATAAGTAATCCTTTTATGTTGAATAATTGTTTTACATCTATTAGATCCTCAGACATACTCATTGCACCTGAAATTGTGTTGTAGAGTATATACCATTGAGAACCAAGTAACATAAGCACAACAGCACCTATACCAAGACCTACATGAAGCTTTTGCAAAACAAACAATGCAATAGGATATAGCATTGGAGCAGGATAGGATGCAAAGAACTGCACAACAGACTGGAGTCTGGTTGCAAGTTTTTTTCTTAAACCAATGTACACCCCGAGAGGAACAGTCCATACAGCGCTTATAATAAGAACAGCAATGACACGTAAAAAAGTAAGCAACACGGATGTAAGGATATATACAAAGTCCTTATACGTGAGTTTATTAAGCATACTGCCAGCCCTGTAAATGCCCCAGAGTATTACTAAAATAAGCACAATAAATAATGCGATTGATATAGCCTTTAAGAACAAAGATAATGTATTACCTATTCTGCTTTTTGTTGTTGGTTTTAGCAAGATCCCTGTTGGTTTCTTGCTATAATTCTTAAAAATTTTATTAATACCCCTGAAGATGGTAATACGTTTTAAATAGTCCAGCACCATTGATTTTGCTGCCTCCTCGCTACTTGTATCCTCAACCTTAAATTTATCTGACCAGACAATAAGTGGTTTCCACAACAACCTATCTACAAGGATTATGATCATACCCATTGCAATAAGGGAATAAAACATTGCCAGTGTATTACCATGTTCTTGAGCAACACTCATATATGCACCAATACCCTGAAGCCTGAAGGATTGATTTCCAAGCACAAATGCTTCATTAACAGACAGAAAAAACCAGCCACCTGCAAACGACATCATGCTATTCCATATAAGAGAGATTGCTGAATATGGCATTTCAAGCCACAAAAATTTCTTAACCCTGGAGAATTGATACAGGTTTGAAACATAGAGCAGGTCCTTTGGTATAGATTTAAGCGATTGATACACTGCAAAAGCCATATTCCATGCCATGGCTGTAAAGATCATAACAATAGCAGCCAGCTCAAGTCCTATATTACTTCTTGGAAATAATGAGATCAAAAATAAAACTATAGCAGGCATAAGACTTAAGACAGGAATACTCTGTAGAATATCAAGCAATGGCACAAGAACGATCTCACCAAACTTTGTGCGTGCAGCGAGATAACCATACCCTAATGCAAAGAGAAGGGATAGTATGTATGCTGCAAACATTCTGATAATTGAGTAAACAGAATAAAGGAGCAGGGATACAGGAGAAAGAGAGATCGAAGAAAGTGGTTTATAAGGAACTATTAAATGTGTGTATACATGGATTAATAGGTATACTATGCCTGCGAGAATAATAACGAAACTAATGTCAAGCCATATTTGTTGATATTTCTTAAGCTCAATATTGAGCATTGCATAGTATCCATAATTAATGTAGACATGCGTAAACTATATTTCATGAAGTGTCAAGATAATGTTGAGGCTTTTCATTTAAACTCAATTCAAAACATATTAACCCGAAAAATGCATTTGCGAAATAGGGAAGTTTGTGTAATGAGTGATGGGGTACCCACCCGAAGGGAAGGGTCACGCGTCAAATATAGGTATTCTTCGAATATTAGAAAAAAAGAAACGGAATGTGATTGCATATAAACATACAAAGGACTTAAACCTCCTTTACAGCAAAAAGTCTTTGTATCTTAGGTGGATCGCACGACCCATCCTTTGGATGGGTACCCCGAACGAATGAGCAAACTTTCCTATTGCATTTTTCGGGTTAAGATCATCAGCTCTTTCCATAAATTTTTTGTGTATTTGAGTAATAATCTAAAGCCTCCTTTTTGGTTTCAGAATATAACCCTTGGGTGTGCACTTTTCAATTTTAAGCAACAGGGGGTATAGGAGTCCATACCAAAGATACAGAATTCATTCTGTTTACTCTGTATAATGTTGATCCATCAGCCATCCATACCTATTGACTTATCAGGCAATTGGTTTTAAAATTTTCATAGAAAGACAGAATAGATTGGAGAATAAAGTATGAATCAGTTAAAAACTGTTTTGTTGCTTGGAGCATTGACTGGGTTATTAATAGTAATAGGTGGGGCTCTTGGCGGTGAGAATGGAATGTTGATAGCATTTGTGATTGCTGTAGCTATGAACTTCTTCAGTTACTGGTTTTCAGATAAGATAGTCTTAACCATGTACAGGGCGAGAGAGCTTTCTGAATCAGAGGCACCGAGACTATTCAGTATTGTAAGAAATCTCACTACCAAAGCAGGATTACCCATGCCAAGAATATATCTTATACCAACTCAAACACCCAACGCATTTGCAACTGGAAGAAATCCCGAGCACGCAGCAGTAGCAGTTACGCAGGGGCTACTTGATATGCTTAATGACGAAGAGATTGAAGGGGTACTCGGACATGAACTTTCCCATGTGAGACATAGAGATATACTGATAAGTAGCATATCTGCGACAATAGCAGGTGCTATTATTCTTCTTGCGAGAATGGCTATGTTTGCCGGGATGTTTGGTGGCTTCAATGAAAGAGATAGAAACAATAATATATTTGTAATGCTTTTGTTTGCCATCCTTGCTCCAATAGCAGCTAGCATTATTCAACTTGCCATATCAAGATCAAGGGAGTACTATGCTGATGAGGGAAGTGCCAAACTCACAGGCAACCCTGGTGGTTTGATCTCTGCGCTGAAGAAATTGGAGTACGCGAATAATAGATTACCCATGAATGCAAATCCATCCACTGCCCATATGTTTATTGTTTCTCCATTCCTTGGTAAAGGTATTGCATCTCTCTTCAGTACTCATCCACCCACAGAAGAAAGAATTGAAAGACTTGAGAAATTAATGTATAGTAGAGGATAAAAAGAGAAGTTAAATGTTTGATTTAACCAACTACAAAGATAGACTTTCAGAGCGAACACAGGCAATGTTAAACCTGGCAATAGACGAGTCTAAAAAACGCCAGCAATTCTACGTTGGAGTAGAGCATATATTCCTTGCTTTTATGACCATTGAAAAGGAGTTTTACAATGATCTTACCAACGCTCTTGGCATTGAGAGAAAGCTTGTAGAAGAACTTTTAAATGAACATCTTAACAACTCTAAATACTTTGTCACAAGAGGTGTAAAATTTTTACCTGATGCAACAGCAGTTTTGCAGATTGCATGGGAAAACATCAGGCGTGAAGGTAAACAGGTTGTGGCGCCTGTGGATGTGCTTCAAGCCATGTTTGAAGAGGGCCATTGTTATCCTGTTCAACTGCTCAAAGGTTTTGGTTACGATCCAAGAACCGTTATTATTGAGATAGAAAGACAGATAAAAAAGCGAGAAGAAAAGGAAAGAGAACTTAAGAAAAAATATGAATTGCCCCCTTATTTAAAACAGTTTGGAACCAATCTAAATAGACTGGCACGCATGGATAAGCTTCCGCCATTGATCGGTAGAGAAAAGGAATTAGCACAGATAATGGAGATACTATCTCACAGAGAACGCAGCAACTCTGTGATGCTGGTTGGGGAAGCTGGCGTTGGGAAAACAGCCATTGTAGAGGGACTTGCAAGACTTATAGAGCTTGAACCAGAAAAGGTACCTTTAAGATTAAGGGATAAACAGATCGTAAACCTTCAGATGAATACCATTGTTGCAGGCACCATGTTCAGAGGCATGTTTGAGGATAGAATAGAAAGGATCATCAAGGAATTAAAAGAGAAACAAAATATTATACTATTTGTGGATGAAGCTCATAGTCTTGTGGGTGCTGGTTCTGCAATGGGAGTACCAAGTGACGCTGCCAATATATTCAAATCAAGTTTAGCAAGAGGGGAAGTACAAATTATAGGTGCTACAACATATACAGAATATAAAGAGTTTATAGCAGAAGACGAAGCACTTGCAAGAAGGTTTAGACTTGTGCATGTAAAAGAACCTTCTTTAGCAGAAGCCCGCACAATTGTGGAAGGTGTTGTGCCGAGACTGGAAAGGCTTTACAATGTAAAGATTCCTCAGGAAGCCATTGATACTGTAATGGAGATGAGCCAGAGATACAACAGAGCCATAAGGCTCCCGGACAAGGTAATTGGGTGGTTGGATACATCTTCGGTTAAAACAGAGATAAAAAATGAAGAGGTTGTATCTATAAGCACAATTAAAGAGGTGATCGCTCAGGAGTCTCAAATACCTCTTGATATGGTATTCAGGGATACAGATAAACGTTTCTCAAACATAGAATCTATCCTTTCAAAGAGGGTTATCGGACAGGAAGATGCAATAAGAAGGGTAAGTAACAGAATACGTTTAAACAAGGGACCATTAAAAGAAAATTTCAACAGACCTGATGGTGTATTGTTGTTTTTAGGGCCCACAGGGGTAGGCAAAACAGAGCTTGCAAAAGCACTTGCAGAGTTCTTTTATGAGGATGAAAACAAGATCATCAGGCTTGATATGTCAGAATATGGAGATTCATCATTGGCTATTGACAAACTTATAGGTATGCCAAGAGGTATTGTGGGTTCTGAACGGGGTGGTACCCTTACAAATATGGTAAGGGATAACCCATCTTCTATTGTATTGCTTGATGAGATAGAAAAAGCCAATAGCTTTGTTCATAATCTTTTATTACAGGTATTTGATGAAGGCTGGCTTACAGATGGAAAAGGAAAGAAGGTCTATTTTAGTGATGCGGTTATTATAATGACAAGCAATCTTGGGGCAGAGCAGTTCAAAAAGTTCATGCAGCCTCTTGGGTTTTTAAATGACACCCAGCAGGGCATTGAATCCATGCGCAGGGCTGTTATAGCAGAGGCAGAGCGGACATTTTCACCTGAATTTCTCAATAGAATAGATGAGATCATTGTCTTTAACCCATTGAGGTATGAAACAGTAAAGGAAATTGCAAGAAACTATATCAGTAAGACAGCAAAGCAGATGGAGAAAGAGGGAAAACAGCTCATTGTAACAGAAGATGCTCTGGACTATGTTGTAACAAACGGTTATAGCCAGAAGTATGGGGCAAGATTATTAAAAAGGACAATAGATCAGCTTATAAAGATACCCATAACAATCCAGTGGCAAAAGGGTAATAAATTTACTGTGTACATGAACAATGGAGAGATCGACGTAAAGGTTGAGCTAAGTCCACTATCCAATGAGAATATGCTTGAACCCATGATGACCTGAATCTTTTTCCTTTATAAATTCACAATAACTCTTATCTTTTTATTTTAAAAAGGGGGGTAGTTCATGATCGAACTAAAGCACATTATAAAAAAATACGGGGAGCGAACAGTATTAAACGATGTTTCGTTTAAGGTAGAGAAAGGTGAGGTCCTTGGCTTTTTAGGTCCCAATGGAGCTGGTAAAACAACTACCATGAGGATTATAACAGGATACCTTTCACCAACACAGGGGGATGTTATAGTTAACGGCTTTGATATCAAAAAGAACCCGCTTAATGTAAAGGCTGCAATTGGATATCTTCCAGAACTTGCCCCGGCATACCCTGAAATGACTGTTATTAATTATCTACAATTTATGGCTGGTATAAAGGGGCTATATGGGGACAAATTAAACTCTGCAATTGACAGGGTCCTCGTCCAGACAAGTCTTACCAGGGTAAGCAACAGGATCATAGGAAATCTATCAAGGGGTTACAAACAAAGGGTTGGAATTGCTCAGGCACTATTAACTGATCCCCCAATATTGATACTTGACGAACCAACAGTTGGGCTTGATCCAGAACAAATTATAGAGATACGAAACCTGATAAAAGAACTTGGTAAAGATCACACGATCATACTCAGCACACATATACTCCCTGAGGTTACAGTAACATGTAACAGGGTGATCATCATCAATGATGGAAGGTTACTTACAAATGGCAACTATGAATTGTCGTTTGGTAATATCCAGGGGGATAAATCCTACAAACTTATTGTTACCAGACCAGATGATAACATCCCACAACTATTAAAAACCATACAAGGTGTCAAAGACATCAACAAAGAAAACGAGACCTTTACAATAAAGGTAAACAGCGACTTCAATGCTCCTGAATCTATAACAGAAAAGGTATTTAAGGCAGGGTATGGGATTATAGAATTCTCTCAAAAAACTATTAACTTAGAGGAAGAGTACATAAGGTTGATCTCACAGGATAGAGGAGGTATACAATGAGTTTAAGAAAAATATGGGCAGTGGTGAAGCGGGAACTCACATCTTATTTCACATCACCGATAGCCTATGTTATACTTGCTATATTCTCATTGTTAACAGGCTATTTCTTTTATGTAAGGGTACAACTTTACACTTTCCTGAGTTTACAGTTTATGAGGTATCAGGGATACATTCAATCACTGAACATAGGTAATTTCATCATACAACCCTTATATGCAAACCTTGGGGTTGTATTACTTTTACTTATACCTATTATTACCATGAAATCTTTTGCAGAAGAAAAAAGGAATGGAACAAAGGAGCTGATCATGACATCTCCAATTACACTGACAGACATCGTTCTGGGTAAGTTCATATCCGCGTGTATTGTCTTTTCTGCCATGCTTTTACTCACACTATCGGTTCCCATCATTTTAAGTTCATATACTTCAGCAGACAGGGGAATATTTATAACAACGTACATTGGTATGTTTCTACTTGGGGCTTCCATGATAGCAATTGGCATGTTTGCCTCAAGCATCACAGAGAACCAGATAGTCGCAGCAGTCATTACATTTGGCATTTTGCTTTTATTCTGGGCTATTGGCTGGGTATCACATGGAACAAGCCCTGCACTCTCATCAGTTTTAAATTACATATCACTTATAGATATGCACTTTCAGGATCTGCTAAAAGGTCTTATAGATACAAGAGACATAGTCTATTACATCAGCTTTGTTTTCTTTTTCCTGTTTCTAACGCATAGGGTTTTAGAATCAGAAAGATGGAGGTAGGTTATGAAAACAGCCATTGGGATCATAGGTACACTATTAATAATTGTTGGATTGTTAATACGTTTAATCACAACCACATGGAACGTTTTGGGAATATCAATAGCAGCAATTGGGATTTTACTTGTTATACTATGGGGGGTGATCAACAGGCATAGATTTAAGGAAGGCTCGTGGTTGAAGAGGCTTTTTTATAGCTTCAATTTTATAATACTTGTGCTTGTTGTACTCGGGCTTATAACCATAATTAACTATGTATCAAATGAGTACTATCACAGATGGGATCTTACATCTAACAAACAATTCACCCTTTCAAAAGAAACAGATAATGTGTTAAAACAGCTGAAACACGAACTAAAGATAACCGCCTTCTTTCAGGAAGGAACAGGTGGCAACATAAGGGATCTGCTTTCAGAGTATGCGTATGTTAACAGGAATGTACACTATACAGTTATTGATCCAGACAAAGAGCCTACAATAGCAAAAGATTTTGGTATCAATACAAATGGTACTATTGTTATTCAGTATGAAGGCAAAACAATAAAAACAGAACAAGCCAATGAAAATGGTATTACCAATGCCATAATAAAAATATTACGAAAACGCGTGATAAATGTGTGCTATTTAACCGGCAACGGAGAGAGAGCATTATCAGATACAACCGGGGTTGATGGTTTTGGTGATTTTAAACAGGCATTACTTGATCAGGATTATAAGGTTGATGAGATCCTTTTGCCTTCAGTGGGCTCAATACCATCATCGTGCACAATGGTTGTGGATGCAGGAGCTACCAAGCCATTTTTACCATCTGAAATAGATGCCTTAAAGACATATATACAGGATGGAGGATATTTATTATTGATGATAGACCCAAGAACAGATTCAGGATTAGAACAACTGCTTTCCAGCTATGGAATAAAAGTAGGTAATAATGTTGTACTTGATGAGGTTGTAAGGCTGTTTCAAGGACCAACCCTTGGTGTTGAACCCATAGTGACCAATTACAGTAATACAAGCGATATCACAAAAGATTTCAAGGGCACAACTGTATTCCCGCTTGTGAGAACAGTTGAGGTCGCAAAAGAGCACAATGCAAATATTAATATTGTACCTATTGCAATGACAAGTAAAACAAGCTGGGCTGATACGGATCTAAAAGACCTCTTTGAAAAGGGTATAGCTAAGTTTGGACCAACATCCATAAAGGGCCCGGTGAGCGTTGCTGTGGCTGGCACTATAAAATCTGGTGACAGGATTGCGAGGATCGCTGTATTCGGGACATCTAAAATAGCTACGAACAAATACTTAAATGCCCTTTTCAACAGGGATTTTGTTATGAATACAGTGAGCTGGCTTGTGAAGGAAGAGAACCTTATAACAATAAGGCCAAAACCCAATCTAAACAATCAACCAATGTTTCTTACAGCAAAACAGGGCAATATAATCTTTTACCTTACTGTGGTGTTAATACCCTTAATACTCTTCTTTGGTGGTATACTTGCATACCTCAGGATGAAAAGGCTATAATTATACAGGAGGGAAGATGAACATAAAACTAACTGTGTATCTTACAATCATTCTCGCGATTGCCATAGTGGCTGTTGTTTTTATTATAAATCCACATCATAATGCAGAGAAAAAGATACAGGATAAAAGGGTTTTTCAGATAAATACAGAAGGTATAAAAAGCATAACTATAACCAACAGGAATGGAGATTTTACTTTAGTTAAATCTTCCCCGAATGGATGGATAATAACATCACCTGTAAACACAGATGCAGATGTTTCCACTGTTAATACCATGGTAAGTTCTATAGCCACCCTTAATTATGAAAAAAAGATAGGCAATGGAGATTTAACAGCTTTTGGCCTGAGTCCTGCAAGTATCACTGCAACTGTAATTTCATCTGATAACAGATCATACACCATTAAGATAGGCAACCCTACTCCCATAGGAGCGTATTATTATGCAATAGCAGATAATGGAATCCATGGTATATTCACCATAAATAACTGGCTTGAGACACAGCTTGATGCGAATTTGTTCAAATTAAGGGATAAAAAGCCTTTAAATATCTCACAGAGTGATTTACTCGCAATATCATTCACAAAAGACTCAAAGCCTGTTTATACCCTTGAAAAGGAAAAGGATATCTGGATCTTTACAAAACCCGCTTACAATAGATTGAAGACTTCTATACTTAATGATCTTGCGTTTAGATTAACAAATTTAGATGCAAGTAATATACTTGACAATGTTACTGATCTAAACAGCTTAGGGCTTGAAAAACCATCAGAAGTTATTAGCATACTACTTATGAACAATAAACATTATACTATAAAAATAGGTAAATCAGCGGATCAGAATAGTGTTTATGCTGTTGTCTCAGGTAAGAATCCAGTTTATGTGATAAATAAATCCCTGCTTGAGGTGTTTGATAAACCCATTACAGATATGATAGACAGGAGATTGCTAACAGAGGATAGTTTTGCAATATCAAATATAGAAATAAATCATGATGGTAGATCAGTGCTACTGTCCAAAAAATCTTACAATCAATGGTCAAAAAATGGGGCTCCATTCACAGCTGTCAGTGATATAAATGATCTACTTAACACTTTGACATCCATTAAGGCTGAAAAATTTATTTACAATGTATCTCCATTAAAGACCCCTGCTTATACATTCACTATTACCGGGACGGTTCCACCAACAACCACAACAATATCTTTGAGTGATTTGAACAAAACACCAGTTTATGCAAAAACCTCTATAGACCCAAGGTTAGCAGTATTAAATACCAATGATGTAAATGCCCTTGAAAAATCAATAAAGAGCATATACAAATAATATTAAGGGGGTGAGATTATATGACTGACAGTAATGATGATATTAAGATAAATGATAAAAGGCGATTTAAAATGAGCGATGATAATATTGAAGAAAATACCAGCATATCCGAAGAACAAAACAAAAAGGAAACCTCCAATGACACTACAGGTTACGACTCAGAAATAAATACCTCTACAGAGGATAGTATACAAAATCCCAATTATAAAATAACCTTTATTGACCTTATAAATTCTCTTGCAGGCACAACGTTAATACAACTTGGAGCAATTGCAGACCCACAAACAAATGTTATTAAAAAGGATCTAAATGCTGCAAAGCAAACAATTGATATACTTGAAATTCTTAAAGAAAAAACAGCGGGTAATCTGAACAATGAGGAATCCATGATGCTTGATAATGTACTGTTTGATTTAAGAATGAGATACGTTCTTATGTCAGAAAGCAAAAAATAGGAGGATTAAATGAAGAAAAAGGGATACACAATATTGGGGTTAGGGATCCTTGTAGCAGCATCTGTAGTCGCTGGTTTGATACTTGCTGCAAGGATGAATATAACTACAACTTCAAAGGCAACAGAAACACACATATGGAGTGAAAAACCAGTTGTAAATGAGACTCAGCCATCAAATTCTTCAGAGGCATGCGTTCCAGCGTCATTTGCCCCACTTGTGGATAAGGTAAAGGGCGCTGTTGTTAATATATCAACCACAAAGATTGTAAAAACGAATCCACAGATGGAGCCCTTTGGTCCTATGAGCGAACAGTTCAAACAATTCTTTGGGCCACACTTTTTTGAACAATTTATGGGTCCATTGGGTCCTCAGGAATACAAAGAACATGCACTTGGATCCGGGTTTATAATAAACAAGGATGGCTATATACTCACAAACAACCATGTTATTGAAGGCATGACAGACATAAGGGTAATAACAGATAACGGTGATCAATACACTGCCAAGATCGTGGGCGCGGATCCACAAACAGATTTAGCCCTCTTAAAAATAACACCCAAAAGGCCACTTGATGTAGCGTATCTTGGTGACTCATCAAAGGTCCACGTAGGTGATTGGGTAGTTGTAATTGGTAATCCATTTGGATTAGATCATACAGTAACAGCAGGAATAATAAGCGCCAAGGGAAGAAGATTGAGCTCAAGTAATTACGATCAGTTCTTGCAAACAGATGCTGCTATAAATAGGGGCAACAGCGGCGGACCGGTATTTAACCTCAACGGTGAGGTAATTGGTATAAGCACAGCCATAATAGCACCAAGCATAGGTCAGGGTATAGGATTTGCAATCCCCATTAATGTAGCAAAGACCATTATTCCTCAGTTACTTGAACATGGTAAGGTTATAAGAGGCTGGCTTGGTGTTTACATACAAAATATTACCCCTGATCTTGCTGAATCATTTCACTTAAAACGTGATCAGAAAGGCGCTGTTGTAACCAAGGTAATAAAAGGTGGACCTGCTGATAAGGCTGGGATAAAAGAGGGTGATGTCATAATCAAATTCGATGGTAAGGATGTCAAAAGTGCTGATGATCTGCCATGGATCGTATCAAATACACCCATTGGTAAAAAGGTAAATGTGGTGATTTTAAGGCACGGGAAAGAAAAGACGATCCCGGTGATAGTGGGTGAGCTCCCATCTAATACGCAGATTGCTTCTATGGTTACACCACAGAAGGAAGAGAATATAAGTGAGAAAAAACTTGGTATAACCGTAAGTAATATCACCCCGGATATTCAAAAAGAATATAATATCCAGACAAATAAAGGGGTGGTTGTTACAAATATTGCTGAAGGAAGTCCGGCTGATATGGCTGGTATTGAAAAGGGCGATGTTATTAAGCAGGTTAATCAACAGGATGTAAATAACGTAGAGGAGTATGGTAAAATACTTGCTTCTGTAAAAAGTGGTGAAATGGTCTCACTACTTATATCAAGAGGTAATGCGAATATATACGTTGCAATGACAGCACAATAAGTTATGCGTTTGTATTTCCACATTAGAATTATAATGAGAAAAGGCGGGCTTTCAGCCCGCCTTTTCATTGTGATATGAAGATAATAGGCGGGATATACAAAGGAAGAGAGATCAAAGGACCACGCAGCAAATCCATAAGACCCACCCTGGCAAAGGTAAGAGAGGCTTTTTTCGATATTATCAATGGTGATATTGAAGGCGCATATTTTCTTGACCTATACGCTGGCACCGGAGCAATGGGTATAGAGGCATTGAGTCGTGGAGCAAGTAAGGTTTATTTTGTAGATCATTCGAAGGTTTCAGCAACATTATTATCAAAAAACCTTGCATTCATTGATAGCAATCTATATGTAATAGTAAGGATGGATATTATGAGAGCATTAGAGCATATAAGGCTTAAGAATATAAAATTTGATATAGCATATATTGATCCACCGTATGGAAACATAACAGCGTATACACACGTATTAAAGAATATGATACATTACGATATTATGAACAATAGGTTTATTATAGGTATTGAACATAATAAAGCTCCAGAAAACCTTTTCCATGGATTGTTTCCTGATATTATTGTAAAGGTATACAATTATGGTGATACCAATCTTACAGTTTTGAGGAGGCTTTAAAATGGCTAAAACTGCTGTTTATCCTGGCTCTTTTGACCCTATTACTTATGGGCATATAAATATAATAGAAAGAGGACTAAAACTGTTTGATAAAATTATTGTGGCAATCTCCTATAATCAATCCGGAAAGCGGTCATTCTTTTCTATAGATGAACGGGTAAATATTGTAAAAGAGATATTTAAAAATGAAAAAAGGGTGTTAGTTGAACCATTTAAAGGATTACTTGTGGATTATGTAAAATCAAAGAATGTAGAGGTTGTGTTAAGGGGTCTAAGAACAGTTGCAGACTTTGAATTTGAACTTCAAATGTCATTAGCAAACAAAAAAATGTACAACAAACTTGAAACAGTATTTATGATGACAGAGGGAAAATACTCATTCCTGAGTTCAACCATAATAAAAGAAATACTATCACTTGGTGGTTCTGTGAAAGAGCTTGTTCCAGATGTGGTGATAAAACAATTTAACGAGAGATTAAGGGAGAGGAAAACAGATATAGTATCATGGGAATAACGTCTTTAAGTAAACAAAAAATAACCAATATAAAAGGAGACTCATATGTTATCTAAAAGGGCTAAAGCTATCAAACCGTCAGCTACGCTGGCAATTGATACCAAGGCAAAGGAATTAAAGGCAAAGGGTATTGATATTGTAAGCTTTGGAGCTGGTGAACCAGATTTTGATACACCAGAAAATATCAAACAGGCTGCTATTGATGCAATAAATAAAGGTTTTACAAAGTACATGCCTGTCGATGGAATACCGGAACTGAAAGATGCTATCATTGAGAAATTCAAGCGGGATAATAATCTTGAGTATTCAAGGAACGAGATAATAGTATCAGTGGGAGCAAAACATGCCCTGTTCAATATTGCTCTGGCAATGATAGACCCTGGTGACGAGGTTATCATACCAACTCCATACTGGGTATCATATCCTGAGATGTTCGGTGTTGCAGGTGCAAAATCTGTATTTGTAAAAACAAAAGAAAAGGACAATTTTGCATTAAAACCAGAGGCAGTAGAAAAGGCTATCACAAAAAAGACAAAGATACTACTTATAAACAGTCCGGGTAACCCCTCAGGTGCAGTATATCCAAGACAGATACTTGAAGAGATTGCAGAGGTCGTAAAGAAACACAAGATCTTTGTAGTTACAGACGATATTTATGAAAAACTTATCTATGATGGTGAACAATTCTTCACAATCGCGCAGGCAGATGGTATGAAAGAAAGAACACTTATCGTTCATGGTGTATCAAAAACATACGCAATGACCGGATGGAGGATTGGTTTTACTGCTGGTCCCAAAGAGATAATAGGTGCGATGAAGAATATCCAAAGCCAGAGCACATCTAACCCTACATCCATAGCTATGAAGGCAAGCGTTGAGGCATTAAGAGGTCCACAGGATTCTGTAGCTAAAATGGTTGCAGAATTTGATAAAAGAAGAAAATTTATTGTTGAAGGACTCAACAGGATCAAGGGTATTACCTGCATCACGCCTAAAGGGGCGTTTTATGCCTTTCCAAATGTGAGTCAACTTTATGGTAAAAAATTTAATGGAAAGGTAATAAAAGACTCTTTTGATTTAGCAGATTTCTTGCTTGAGGAGGCAAAGGTAGCAGTTGTTCCAGGAGCACCTTTTGGTGCAAAGGATAACATAAGGCTTTCCTATGCCACTTCACTTGAAACTATAAAGAAAGGACTTGAAAGAATAGAGCAGGCTGTAGCAAAGTTAGAATAGATCTAATCCTGACATGCGAAAGAAAATGGGGACAGAACTCTGTCCCCATTTTCATCTATACCTTTAGATTGTTTTTCTGTAACCAGCCCACAAACACAAGTAAAGACCATATCTTTTTCCTATGATCATGCATACCTGTAACGTGCTCTTTCAATAGCCTATGAACATACTCATAGTTAAATAAACCAGCAGGCTCTATTGCATCCTTTGATAAGATCAATTCAGATTTATATCTAAATTCTTTTCTCAACCATCTTGCAACAGGTATGCCAAAGCCCTTTTTCTTTCTATTTATAATAACATCAGGCAATCTATCTTTCATTAATGCTTTAACTATATACTTCTGCGTAAATCCCCTTATCTTATAATTGAATGGCAATGACATACTGAAATCAATGAGTCTATTATCAAGCAAAGGAACACGTGCTTCAATGGATGCAAACATGGTTGTTCTATCCGCTTTCACCAGCAGATCATCCGGTAGATAAAGGAGTATATCAAGCATATTTGCAAGCTCTGGGTCTGAAATAGTATTAAACCATGTGATAATATTTTTCGCAGGGTCATAAAAGTCCATAGATGTCTGCTGTAGCAATCCATCTTTTAGCAGTAACGAAAGTTCCTGTTGCGAAAATCCACCCATCCATTCAATGTGTCTTTTATGCACAGGCAGGTTCACGCCTTTGATAAACCTCTTTGCTACAAAATCAAAGGAAAAGTTTTTTGAAGATACAGGCAACATTTTTATTAACGGTTCTATAACACTTAATTTTAAAATAGATGGAATTTTGTTGTACACATCCGCAAACCTATGCGCGATATAAGTGGGGTAACCTGCAAACATTTCATCTCCCCCTTCTCCGGATAGAACCACCTTCACATATTCACTCGCTAATGTGCTTAAAAAATATGTTGGTAAAAAGGATGGATCCGCAACAGGTTCATCCATAAAATCTGTTAATCGTTCGTATAACCTTTTGAACAATTCAAAATTAAACTCAGCTGAATAATGTCTTAATCCAAGATGTTTACTCACAAGTTGAGCATACCTGCTTTCGTCAAATGAAGGTTCATCAAAAGAAATAGAAAATGTTTTTATGTCCGGGCTGATCCTGGATGCGTAATAAGCAATGGTTGAAGAATCTATACCACCCGATAAAAATATACCCACAGGTACATCTGCTATCATCTGGGCTTTTACACTGTCGTGTAGAATTATATCCAGTTGTCCTTTAATCGCCTTTTCATCCCCTGTGTTATCACCATATTTTTTAAAATTTATTGAAGAAAACTTCTTTTCATAAATTTGTCCTTGCTCCACAATGAGGCTTGTCCCGGGCTTGAGCTTGTGGATCTCCTTTACCACTGTAGATGGACACGGGGTATAATCATACATAAAATACATGTATACACCCAATAGGTTTAGATGATAATTGATATCTCTTAAGGCAAGCAAAGCCTTCATCTCAGAGGCAAACACAATACCATTGGATAAGCTATAGTATAGTGGTTTTATACCAATTTTATCCCTTGCAATAATAAGCCTTTTTTGCTTCAAATCATAGATAGCAAAGGCGAACATTCCATTGAGCTTTTCAAAACCATCTATACCTTCCTGTTCATAAAGATGAACAACAACCTCTGTATCTGTATTTGTATAAAACACATGTCCATGCTTTATAAGTGTTTCCCTGAGTTCTCTAAAGTTATATATCTCTCCATTATAAACAATCCAGATACTATCATCTTCATTGTGAATGGGTTGATCACCTTTCTGTATATCTATGATGGATAGCCTGTTAGCGCCAATCACGCATTGATCAAACACCTTGATCCCCTGTTGATCAGGGCCCCGATACTTAATTGCATCAAGCATTATCTTTATACCTTCTACTAAATTATGTTCCTGATCCTGTCTATATATACCTGCAATACCGCACATATCCTTACAATATACTTTAGCTCAAAAAATGCAATAAGGGGATTTCTTCATTCGTTCGTTATTCCATTTGCTAACCTGAAAGGTGTAATGTGAGGGAATTCCTTTCATTATTTTCAAAAGCATTTTCCACGGTTAACTCAAAAAATGCAATAGGAAAGTTTACTCATTCGTTCGGGGTACCCATCACTCATTACACAAACTTCCCTATTTCGCAAACGCATTTTTTGGGTTAATAGATTCCTATTGGGATACCAGGTTTTTTTTATAGCCTGGGTGAGCTATTGCTTTTAATTTAAGTCAATATATTATATGATTAGTATTGAGTAAGGGAGGTAATATGCTAAAGAAAATAGCTTATGCGATCCTTGCAATTTCAATGATACTGATAACAGGTTGTGCAAAAGAGATACCTGAAAATGTACTTTCAAATGTTGATAAATCAATAACTTTTAATAAGCTCATACAGGATCCTTCTTTATACAAAGGGAAAACAGTACTTGCTGGTGGAGAGATCATAACCTCTGTTAACGAAAGCGATGGAAACACCTCGCTTGAGATCATGCAGTTACCCCTTGATAGTGATTACAAACCCAAAACCGGGGATGAGTCTTCTGGTAGATTTATTGCCCTGTATAAAGGTTATCTTGAAACACACATATTTAGCCCTGGTAGGTTGGTTACGGTTGTTGGCACTGTTAATGGATCTAAAAAAGGAACAATAGGTAGCATGTCTTATAATTTCCCTGTAATAGATATAACCTATATTAAGCTCTGGCCCATTGTGCAAAAGAGGAACATACCAGCTTATTCTTTTGGGGTTGGGTTTGATTATGGGGTAGGTCCATTCCCACCATGGTATTATCCTTATTATCCACTATGGTATTAACCCGAAAAATGCATTTGCGAAATAGGGAAGTTTGTGTAATGAGTGATGGGTACCCCGAACGAATGAGTAAACTTTCCTATTGCATTTTTCTGGTTAAGCATCTGCTCAGTTTTAAGGTTGGAATGGATATGATGAAATGATAACTCCGCTGCACAGAAAATTTAATTTCAGGATTTTTGTATGGTTGTTTGTGTGTTTTGCTACTGTCATTGTTGTAACATCTCCTGCGCGGGCTTCTAAAAAACGGGATCAGGCATACTATCTATACAGTAAGGCTGTTAAGGATTATTACATATTAAACGCAAATAGGCAAAAACAGCAATACAGAGATACCTGGTTGAATGTTATAAATGAATTTGAACAGGTCTATAAAAAGTATCCCAATAGTAGCTATGCTCCCAGGGCACTCTACAACATAGGTAATCTTTACAATAACCTTTATACCTGTTCCTTTCTTATGAAGGATCTTGATAAGGCTATTGATGCCTTTAAAACCATTCCACAACGTTATAAAAACAATTCTCTTTCAGATGATGCACTTTTTAAGATAGCAGAAATATACAGGACCAAAAAAGGAGATACAGAAACAGCCCTGCACTTTTATAAACTTATCCTTGAGCAATACCCAAACAGTAATTCAGCCCCAATGGCAAAAGTCTGGGTTAAAAAACTTGGTGGGAACATAAGCTTAAAGAAGACGTTACCCACAAAAAAGTTGCAGGCTGTTTTTAATGGTATAAGAGTGTGGTCCACGCCGGATTACACACGTACTGTGATAAATATTTCTAACGAGGTTGTGTACTCCGGGCATCTACTCGAACAACAGGAAGATGGTAAACCAGGCAAAAGGATCTACATTGATTTGAAAGGAACCATGATCACCTCTGATATTTCTCCAATAGTAGTTAAGGATGGGCTTGTGGAACAGGTCAGGATTGGTCAATTTAATCATAGAACCGTGAGGGTTGTTCTGGATGTGGGAAACATAGAAGATTATTCTATATTCAATTTAGAGGATCCATTCAGGGTCATAGTGGATGTAAAGGGTAAGAGGACGATCAGTAAAACGCCTTTAGAAAAACCTTCTGAGACCACTGAAGAACAAAACAACAATGAACTTACAATATCAAAGATCATAGCTGATTATGAGGGCATTAATAAACAGGTGCAAACCTCAAGGGTCATTGTAGAAAAGCATACTGCTACAAATAGATTATCTATTAAAAAAATAGTAATAGATCCAGGACATGGTGGACACGATCCTGGTGCAATAGGTCCAAATGGAATAATGGAGAAAAACATCACACTTAAAATAGGTACAATGCTTGCGAATAAATTGAGGGATATGGGATTTGATGTTATTATGACAAGAGATAGAGATGTGTTTATACCATTGGAAGAAAGAACAGCCATAGCTAACATGAGTAATGCAGATCTTTTTATATCCATTCATGCTAATGCAAGCCTAAGTAGACGAACAAAAGGTATAACAACGTACTATTTAAGCCCTACACACGATAGAGCATCCATGCTTGTGGCAGCAAGAGAAAATGCTACCTCTACAAAAAAGTTGAGTGATCTACAATTAATACTCGAAGACCTTATGAAGACTGCAAAGATAAATGAATCAGCATTATTTGCTGATGATGTGCAGAAAAGTATGGTGGAAAGCTTAAAGAGGGATGATTATAACACGCCTGATCTTGGTGTTAGAAGTGCACCATTTTTTGTGCTTATGCATGCAGATATGCCAAGTATACTTGTGGAGACTTCTTTTATAACAAATCCCACAGAAGAAAGATTGCTTGAAGAGAAAAGGTATGAAGAGGCTATAGTGGATGGAATTGTGAAGGGTATACTCAAGTATGGAACTAAAATAAAAATGGCAGAGCAATAAACAGGTGATCATTCATGCCTGCACATTCTGATTTTATGAAAATTGCTATCCAGGAGGCAAATATTGCTGAGGCAGAGGGAGAAGTACCTGTTGGTGCAGTAGCTGTGATCAAGGGTGAAATCATAGCCCGGGCACATAACAGTGTTATAAAGATGCATGATCCCAGTGCTCATGCAGAAATACTTGCATTGAGGGAATTGGGATTAAAGTTAAAGAATTATAGATTTAATGAAGTAAGCCTGTATGTCACAATAGAACCATGTATAATGTGTGCTGGAGCCATAATTCATGCACGAATAAAGCAACTGGTGTTTGGTGCACACGATGATAAAGCAGGCGCGATAACACTGTTTGATATGTTTAATGATAAAAGATTAAATCATCATGTTGAGGTTATCTCTGGTGTGCTTGAACAGGAAACATCAGAGATTTTACAAAAATTTTTTCAGAAAAAAAGATACAGAGAGCGGACATTTAATAAAATTTAAAACATACAATGTATAAGGAATATACTTAACCCGAAAAATGCAATAGGAAAGTTTGCTCATTCGTTCAACCCTGCGATCCACCTAAGATACAAAGACTTTTT